>JAMXLL010000078.1 GCA_024281015.1 Candidatus Binataceae bacterium | reverse complement strand
CCGATTCTCCCGCCGCTCGGGTCGGAGCTCCAGTCGCGGCCAAAGCTCCAGAAGTGCAATACTTCCCCTAGTGGCTCCGGCGATGACTGCGGTCATTATCTCGGACGGCTTGGCGCCAGTGAAACCGCCACCCTACTGGTGGTCCATCGAGCGCATCCAGAATTGCAATTAAGCGCAAAGTCCACGGCATTCGGAGCCGCTGAGGAGGCGCTACCTGCTTCAAAGTTAGTGGTCCACTCCGAAGTCGTCGGCCGCATACGGCTTTTACTCGTTTTTGTTTTTTTTCTTATTTTTGTCGCTTCACCGGTTACCGTGCTCTCCGATTCACGTTTCGCCTTGCTTACCGCGCAAGCTCTCCTCAAAGATCATACTCCGTCGCTGAACCGATTTGTGATTCCAGGGCTGGACCAGAAGACGCTTCCCCCTAGTAGAGCATGGCGTGGAGCACCTGGGTTTTATCAACTCGTGCGCATCCGCGACCGGGTTTTGTACGCATACCCGCATGGCAGTTCCTTTCTGTCGGTACCGTTTGTTGCTGCATTCAACGCTGTAGGAGTCATGCCGGCCGGCGACGACCGGATCTATGACGCAGTGAGAGAGGCATGGCTGGAAAAGTCGCTGGCGTCTTTGTTGATGGCGGTAACCGGGGGTTTATTCTTCGAGATCGCTGTTCAAGCGGGACTGGCGGTGTCGTGGAGCACAGTTATCGCTGCGGGAGAGACTCTGGGGACTCAAATCTATAGTTCAACTAGCAGAACCTTATGGTCGGAGAGCTGGGAAGTGTTCCTCGCCACGTGCGCAGTGCTGTTGTTGCTCAACCTAAATGCACGGCTTGTGTACTCATTCTGGCTCGGCAGCGTATTGGCCTGGATGTTCTTTGTACGTCCAACTGCAGCGGTGCCGATTTTGGCCGTCACTGGATATTTATGGTTGGTCCGCCGGCGCGCGTTCAGCGCCTATGTGACCGGACTCTCAATGTGGATGGGCATTTTCGTCGCTTACTGGTTTAAAATGTTCGGGCGATTGCTGCCCGACTATTATCACCAGGGGAGTTTTCTTGCCCTGAGTCGTATCCCGGGCAATTTGCCAGCTATCCTGGTGAGCCCTTCGCGTGGGCTGCTGATCTTTGTTCCGACGATTCCGTTAGTTCTGTTTCTGGTCGCGCGATACTGGAGAGTCATTGACCGCAGTATTGCCGGCTTGGCAATGAGCATTGTTTGCGGTGTTGTTCTGGTTGTTGCGTCCTACCCTATGTGGTGGGGTGGTTGGTGCTATGGCCCGCGCTTACTTGCCGAGACTATTCCCTGGTTCGTGCTGCTGGCCGCAATGGCCTGCAGGTGGCTCGCGACTGAAACGGGCGGACGCAATTGGCTTCGAGGACTTGGGCTTGCGCTCATCCTGCTAGCAATCGGGATTAATGGCTGGGGCGCTGTTTCGACGGCGACTGTCCGTTGGAACAGCGATGTCGGTATGGGCAATCGTGCCAGCGTGTTCTGGGATTGGCGGCATCCGCAGTTCCTGGCTGGGCTTATCAGCCTGGAAACGCGCTACCCCCGCTTCGGCGAGTAGGGAGATCCTTGCAGCCGTTGCTGCAGTGCAGCGCTCGACTGTGGTAACGATCGAGCGGGCCTTTGAGAAGCAGTCCGTGCCAAGCCTTCCCGCCCAAACACCATTAATAGGATTTCCGGAGTATCATCAACTCGAACATTGTCTGCGAATCGATGCGGGTACGGAAAATAGACGCCGGCGGCAATCTTGGCGTACTGGGAAATTAGTGGCAAAACCCCGGCAGGCGAGCCAACCAGAGCGATTCCTACCGTGTCGTCCTGCCATCTCCCTAGCCACAAGCTCGGACCTCCCATTCGGCGACGTACCACTACGGCTTCGAGGCTCTCCGCCCAATTACCTGGAGGCAAGAGCCCAAGCTGAACCGCTCTTGCCGGGCTCAGCAGCTTGAGTTCGGAGTCACTCGCCATATATCTGGCAGCGGCGGTCAGCATACTCATCATCCAGGCGGCGTCGGCCTTGCGCTCGATCTGGTCCAGATCTGCGTCGCGATCGGCTTTGAGAAAATGCTCGGGCACCAGATACAGTTGGACGTCGCCGGCCGATTGCGCTTTTATGCCCAGGCCCGCAACAGTCTGCGTCCAGACTTCTCCTGCTCCTTTACACACGACCACAGCCTGGACCTTGTATTGGCTCAGAAATGCTCTGAATTCGTCGCTGTAATCAATCGGGAGAATCCCGATCATCAGACCATTCACGATTGGCCACCGTAGGAAGCTGGTGGGGGCGGCCCCTGTCCAACCTTGGGCCATCCGAAAATCCATTCCGGCTTGTGCCTGCCAGAGCATGCTATCACCGTTGTAGGAATACGGGATTATCAGAATGTTAGCATCCGGCGGCAAGAAACGCCGGTATAGATGCTGTGAAAAGAACTTCGGCTCGGACCCATCAATCTTGGCTTGGCTCAAATACCGGGGGTGTGGAAGTAGGAACACGACACCAGCAGCGGCCAGCACCACCCGGATTGGAAGGACCATATCATTCCGCGTCATGCAAATGGCCCCTATTATGGCAACCGCCAAGCATCCAAACAGAATGAATCGCGCGGGTAGCGCATTGTTGATTACGGGAAGCTGTGTAATGAGACTCCACGGCAGCGGTATTGTGGGATGATTCATGATGTAGAGTGTCGGGCCCAACGAGGCGAAGTAGATCAAGCCGAGCATAATCAAGAGCAGCTTGGCTCGGGCCTGACGCCAGCTCGATAGGGCAAAGCATGCCACCAGTGCCAGCAGAGGGCCGAGATAGGCTTCGCTCTCCGAAGCATTTGCAAGCTGGTGCGACGCTCGCGAGACAAGGTTTAATGGTCCTGGAACGAAGACTGAGAGCAGGTCGTTGGAGAAAAAGAACGGCGGAAAGATCGGCTCGCGCGAAACTCCATGGAGAACAAAGAAGTGGTAAAGAAAAGGGCTGCAGCCGACCGCTGTAAGCCCGTATGCACATGCGATAAGAAGAGTTGCTCTGAAAAGGGCTGTTCTCAAGTCGGGTATCAGTAATGCTGCCAGGAGTAAGGCGGCCGCTCCGAAGATTGTGACTGTGGCGAAGATCTCAACGGAGATGCAAAACTGTGCGATCAAAGCCAGTGTAACGTAGAGCACAAACCGCCGTGATCCTATTGCACCCTCCAGGAACAACAGCGTTATATACAACAAAAGAGGAGGAACTAGTGCCCAGGACAAAAATAAATGGCCCCAAACCGCGTGATTCCATTCATAGCTTGAAAAACCATAAATCCAGCCGCCGAATACCGCAGGCCAGAAAGCCCGGGTAACATGGTAGCAAACGATGTATGCCGTCCACGCGGAGAGCGCCGGCCCCGTAATGCTGAGAATATTGTAAGCGGCTACTGGCCCAGCCGTCAGCGTGATCGGAGCCGCAAGAATGCTCAAACCCGGAACTGAGGTCATCCAGGTAACATCTGTTCCTACCGGGGCCCACACGAGATTGCTGTAGAAAGGATTGTGGCCATGAAAGATTGCCCATGGCCACCATTCCAGGCACCAGATAAATAATCCCGGATCCCTCCACAACCCAAAAACACTTGTTGTTAAATGAGGCAGAACCTGCCGACCTAATAGACCAGCCGACGCCGCCAGATAGATCAGCAAGGCCAACAGACTGCCTCGCTGAACTCTAACGATAAATCGACCGATCGTGCGCCGGGCAATCAACACGCGGTGTTCAGCCCTGAAAAATGCAGACGACACACGGGTGTATAAGGCCCTGATATGACGGCTGTTGCTTCCGCAGACCGTTCATTTCATCGAAGAGAACATTCTGAGTATCTGGATGATCGCGGGGCCCAGGACGATCATCATCATCGCAGGGAGAATCAGGAAAACCAAAGGCACCAGCATTTTAACTGCTGCTTTGTGAGCCATCTCTTCGGCGGCCAGCCGTCGCCGGGAGCTTAGTAGTTCTGCGCTGGCGCGGAGCGCTGGAGCAATTTGAGCCCCGGCCTTTTGACTCTGAATTGCCAAGGCGGCCATCGACTTGACCTCGTCGACGCCAGTCCGTTCGCCGAGATCCTTGAGACTGTCCTCCATGCTCCGCCCGGCCGACATCTGTGCGGAGGTGGTGGAAAGCTCCTGACCCATTATTCGCTCCTGGCGTTCGGCTTCGCGCCCAACCAGTTTAACCGCTTCGCCCCATCCGACCCCAGCTTCGAGAGTGACTACTAACAAAGACAACACGTCGGGGAGTTCAAGAAGGAGACGCCGCTGACGCTTGGTTGCGAGCCGCTTAATCACCAAGGTCGGGACCAGGTAACCGAGAAGACAGCCCAACGCTGCAGCAATCAGTACTGACCTGCCGAACGAGGCCGCGAGCAGAAGACCTGCCAGCGCGAGGCCAATCATCAGCGCCCCTCGGATCAGCTGAAATGCGGCAACCGCCTGCCCACTGCGGAATCCGGCATAGGTCAATGTAGTCGACAGCTTCCGCTCGGTGGAGTTTGGGTTTGCTGCGTTCGTCGGCAGGCGATCCATCGCCTGCTTTAGAACGTTAGAGAATCCGCCGGATAATCTGCGTTTAGCCTCGGCTTCGCCGGCTAGCCGTTCAGCCACGGGAAGGTCGGAACGACCGACCGCCCGGTAAAGCGAATAACAGGCCACTGCGGTGAGGATGACTACTAGCGAATTCAGCATTAAAGGCGTCATAGTAGTACGAGTAAGTAGTATTCTTCTCTTTCCGCAGTGTCCAATCAAGATCAGCGTTATCGTAGGAACCTCGATAGCCGGCACTACATACAGGATCGCTTAGTATTGCATCCCGCAAATACCTTACCGAAAAATGAAACGCTGAACGGAGCCGGGCGTCCGGTGCCGGTTTCGCACTGACGGGTGAAACTGTCCGAGATTCCTTCACTGAGCTCGCGTAGCTCGCGACCGTCGAAATGACAAAGCCGGGCGTTGTTGAATCTATTTACCGGATTCGACAGTAGCCCGAGAGACTCCTGATCGTCGATTCAAACGCTTACATTCCGGTCAAAGATGAAGCGCTCTGCTACAACCTGAGTCCGGCCGTGCAACAGGTTGTGCAGCTCTTGGCGGTATGGTGCGGTTTGAGAGTACCGGCGAGCGGCGCAGCGACCGGATCAGGAAGGGCACGTCGGAGTGCCATCCGGACGACTTACCATTCGTGCTGACTACTGCCTAGACTTTGACCATTCGGTTGATCACGAAAAGTGCTATCAGGTCCATTGTAATTGCGGCTTCGAGCAGCTTATTACCGGTTGCATCGTAGAACAGTACCCCCGTGTAGTCGGGGCGAATGAGAGTGAAGAGCATTAAAAGTAAGAAGGGCATTGCGCCAACCATCAGACCGCTCATTCGCGCCTGCGCAGTCAGGGCTTTTATTTGTTGCTGCAGACGCTGGCGGGCACGAATGGCTTCCGCTACGCGATCGAGAATTTCGGCAAGGCTGCTTCCGACGTGACTTTGTACCCTTACGGCGGCGACAAAGAAACCCAGGCTCTCCTCAGGTACTCGTTTGAACATGGTTTCCATCGCATCGGGTAAGGAAGCGCCGTACCGCATCTGTTCAAGTGTCAACCTGAGTTCAGTCGCCATCGGCTCCGGCGAGTTCTCGGTTGCCATCTGAAGTCCCCGCGCCAGTGGATGCCCGGCTCGTAACGTCGAGCGCAGAAAATCTGCCACATAGGGGAGCTGCTGACTGAAGGTCGCAAGCCGGCGCTTACGCTGGATAAGAACGTAAACTGTTGGAAGTGCACCTAAGGCTGCGCCGTATAAGCAGACAATGCCGAGATGCAGCCGGAGGGCGGTGAGCAATACGCCAGCCAAACCACCAAGCAGAGTAAGACCCAGGAACTGCTCAGGCCTTATTTCCAATCCGGCCTGCGCCAACCACTGTGTTATTGGACGCAGGAACTCGGGTGTCGGCCGCGACGCCTGCGGCTGCCGGATATCGCCAGGTAGTCGGGCTTCGGCTTCTGTTGCCGAGGATGGGCCGAGGATGCGTCGATGAAGATCTTGTTGCTTATTGGCCTCGGAGCGGCGGCTGAATTCGTAATAAGCCAGTGCCAGCGCCATGATGAGAGCTAGTATTAAGATTGGTAGAGTCATTCGTGACTAATTGGTGGCCTTCTCAAACTGGATAGTGGTCAGCGGGTAGCCTGCCGCCATCATTTTGTCGGTATATTTGGAACGGATGCCGGTGGCGCGGAATTCGCCGAGAACCTTGCCCGTCGGGCTTACACCAGTACGGACGAACTCGAAAAGATCCTGCATTAGAACGACTTCGGATTCTATTCCGGTGATCTCGGAGATTTTCACAACTTTGCGCGAACCGTCAGACAAGCGACTGACATGTACCACCAGGTTAAGGGCAGACACGATGTATTGCCGCATTGCTTGCTCGGGCAGGGAAATTCCACTGAGCAGCATCATCATTTCGAGGCGGCCCAGGCAATCGCGCGGAGTATTGGCGTGAATTGTCGCCATCGAGCCATCATGGCCGGTCGACATAGCCTGAAGCATGTCGAGCACCTCGGCACCGCGTACCTCGCCGACGATGATGCGATCCGGCCGCATCCGCAGGGTATTCTTGAACAGGTCGCGCTGAGTGACCTCGCCCCTTCCTTCAATGTTGGGTGGCCGTGACTCGAGCCGCACGATGTGCGGCTGCTGGAGCCGTAACTCCGCTGCGTCCTCGATCGTGACGATGCGCTCGCCTTCCGGAATAAAAGACGAGAAGCAATTAAGCATCGTGGTTTTGCCGCTGCCGGTGCCGCCGCTAATGATTATGTTCAAGCGACTGCCGACCGCCGCGCGCATGAACGCAACCATTTCGGTGGTGATTGTGCCGCCCTGCACCAGGCGCGCAATATCGTTGCCGAATCCACCGAAACGGCGGATGCTCAAGGACGGACCGTCAATCGCCAGCGGTCCTATTACAGCGTTCACACGGGACCCGTCTGGTAAACGTGCATCGACCATTGGTGATGATTCATCGATACGCCGCCCAACCCGCGCAACGATACGGTTGATCACCCGCAGCACATGCTGGTCGTCATGGAAGCGGACGTTGGTCCTGACCAGCTTGCCGCGTCTTTCTATATAGGTTTCAGCATAGCCGTTGACCAGTATGTCCGAGATGGTGTTGTCCTGGAGCAAGGGCTCCAAAGGTCCAAGGCCCACCATGTCGTTGATGGTCAGCTGAATAAGCCGTTCACGATCAGGCTCGGTCAGGAGCAATTTCTCCTGAGCGATAATCTCGTTGATAGCTTCGCTGATCTGCTGCAGCAGGTGAGAGGGGCCCGATTCCTCGAGTCTGGCCGGGTCGGTTTGCTTGAATAACCGCTCCTGCACCTGTTCTTTGAGATAGTCGAACAACTCGCGCTCGGCCGAAATCGGCCCGCTATTGACCGCCCCCTGCCGGAGCAAAGAGGGCTCGGTGCGGGTGCGCTCAGTTTTTGGCTCGCGGATTCTGTCAATCAGTCCCATACGCCGACTCCTGGCTTAGCGGCTCGTGCTGAATAACCGGCTAAACACACTTGGTTTGCTAGTATCTTCGGTTACCGACGAGAAGAGTTTCCGCGTCAGGGACTCGATACCGCGGCGCGCGCTGGCTCCGGACGAAATATTCCACAGGTTAGTACCGGTAGTCTGCATTTGGTGAAAAGCCGCTCTATCCTCAGGGACCGTCGCAAATATGGGCAGGTGCAACGCCGTCTCAAGCCGATCAAGGGTGACAACATCGCGGGGACGATACTGATTAACAATCAACAGCGGCGGGCCCTTCTTCAGTTCGAGACTCTCGTACAATTTTAAAAACCGCTGGGCCGCCCGAACTGCACTGATGGATTGGTCGAGGACGTACAGCAAATGGTCGGAATGTTCAAAGACCACCACAGAGCTCTCATTGAGATGGCTGCCGCAGTCGACCAACACCACGTCGAACAGATCGTGCAACACCCTGATAGCGGCCTCTACGGTCGTTGCAGAAACCAGTTCGGTTTGCTCGATTAGTTTGGGTGCCGCGAGCAACGAGGGCCCCGCCTCTCGCTTGGTGAGGACTGATTCGAGCCGGATGGAGTCAATCGGGCTGGTCGGATCGGCAAGATCGGCGATGGTATGTTCTGGTTCGACATCGAGCAACACCGATAGCGGTGCCGGCTGTAAATCAAGGTCTACCAGGACGGCCTGTTTTGCCAGCAACTGCTGAGTGGCGAACCCGAGGCAAACTGTCAATGAACTGGTGCCGCGGCCGCCGGACACGCTAACCAGCGAGCAAATCTTCTTCTGATCCGGTGAGTCGGCGCGCCGCCGTGCCTCGCTGGCACGCAACAGCACCCGCAGAGCATCCTCATAAGTGGGTGGGATGCTCAAGACATCATCGGCACCGGCCCTTAACGCGAGTTCGATTAGTTCTGCCGAGCGATCAGCGCAGAGGGCGATCGTAAATGGCGAGGTGCCGTTGCCCGACTGCAACGCCAGTTTCCATGGCGCATGGTCGGTTGGATCCAGCACCAGGCCCAGCAGTCCAATCTTGGAATCGACTGCAGAATTTGGCTGCTCGTCACCGAGGTCAACAATTTCGCTTTCGACCTCGCGAACGCGGACAACCACGTCTTTGATGGCGGCCCGTTGAGCCTGGCTGCCCCCGGCCAGACCCACCCGTAGAACCGGCCGGCGCGAAGGTCGACCTTGACGGTCAGCTCCATCCTGCCCTGCAGTGGTACTCACCGGAACCTCGGACGGGTTACATCGGGTGCATTAAGAGATTTGGTTCGCACTTCGTCAGCAGTCATTTGGTTGCGTTCGATTGGCAATGCCACCTGAGCTCCAGCCGGTATCGGCTTTATGATCTGTGGGGTTACCGTCATCAACAACTCGGACTTGTTATGATCCCAGTAGGTATGGCGAAAAAAAGCTCCAAGATAGGGTACGTCCCCAAGATACGGGACTTTGTGTATTTCGGAAGAGTTGGTGTCTTCGATTAGTCCGGCAATGATCAGAGTTTGATTCTCGTGCAGGTGCACCCTGGTGTCTGCCCGCCGCGTGACGAAAGCTGGAACCGTAAAGCCGAAAAGCTGGACACCGTGGGCGTAGTCGGGTTCCGATAATTCCGGGCGGACCCGTAGTTCAATTTCACCTTGATTGCTATCGATAACGGTCGGAACAAACTTGACCGACGTACCAAACTGCTTAAAGACGATCGAAGTATTAAGTGCCTGACTGATAACGATGGGGATCTGCCCGCCTGACAAGAAATTAGCTTCCTGCCCTGACTCGGCGATGAGTCTCGGCTCCGCCAGGATTTTCGCCAGAGAATGGTCCTCCAGTAGTTGGACGAAGCTGTTCGTCGTGACCTGGCCATTCTGGGTCGCAACGCCATAAGTGATGCTAGGTGATAGCAGCAATGGAATCAGGGTTCCTGCGGTTGGCAACACACCGGTCGGAGGCAGAGGCACAATTGTACCAGCGCCGCCAGTCGCCGTAAGGTTGACATTGGGATTAAAAGCTGTCGCCACATTACCCGGTAGACCCACCACTGATACGCCGGCGTTCGCAAACACCATCGAAATGTCGATGCCCTGCTGTTCGAGCTTGCTGCGATTCAACTCGGCCATCACGACATTAAGCTGCACCTCTTCGGGTCCGCCGGGGTCGATGCGAATCGTCTGTTCGCGATATTCGCCGTATTGGTCCCAGGTAACCAGGGTCGTGAATCCGGGCTGATGACCGATAAGCATAACCTGATTTGGGGCGATTACCTGGACATCCGCGATGGAAGTATCAGCGACCGAAACCCTGCTGAGGCGCACTGGAAAATTGAGCAGCCGCGATGATCCCGCCATCAACGCTAATGTCGGCGGCCGGCTTGGCGGAGGACCGGAAACCTGGGGTACTTCAAGTTCTTTGGCTACCGGATTCTGGCTATATCTTAGTGGCGCGGCCGACTGGTCAAAATGGGAGGTATATACCGGCGTGCCAGCTACGGTCGCAGGCTCAGTAGCGCTGCGGTTATCGGTAGCGCTTCGAGGAGAAGCGGATGCTTCTCCTGCAGAAGTGTTCTGCGGCATTCGGCCAGGTTCAAGCGGATCGCCGGGCCGTGCAACTGCAGAGACCTTCACATCGTAAATAACGGTTACTCCTGTCTTGGATACCGTCCGGATAGTGCCTTGTCCGCCTTCAGTGCCGAGCAGGATGCAGTTGCCAGGCGTGGCGCACTGGAGGCTAAATGGATGATGGTCGGTGAACTTAACTTGCGGTGTGGTATTTGGGTCTAGATCTATGAGCGTGTAGGTCTGACCTGCCTGAAGGTCAAGCGGAACGTGCTCCTCGGCGGCAAGACCAGGTGAGGGCGAAGAGGCAGTAATCGCAAGCACCAGCATTACTGCGCCGAACCCGAGAGTTGGCTTTGAACGCGTCGCCAAACCCTGGCACTCTCGTTTTGGCTTTGTGGACTCTAGCCCGCGAATCATGATGCGCTCGGACGGCGTGCGGTAAGTCTCCATAGTGTTCACTTCACCAACTCAGTCGCTGGTGGATCGGCTTGGCGACGCGGGTCAGCGCTACTGGCTATCTCAGAACTAGTTGCTAATGCACTCATCCGCTCGAAATTAACAGTCTGACGGTCCTTACCATTCCGCATTATTTCTACGGATATTTTTGGCATATGCGACACTTGCGGCCGCGGCGCTGACCGGCGCGGCGTAATCGAGGGCGCTTGCTGCGCAACAGCAACAGTACGCGGGAGGCCTAACAACTCGCGAGCGTCTGTACCCGCAGTCCAAATCGGGTGCCGATCACCGTAACTGCGCATAGCAACCTGGAGTGTACCCAGGCGAATCGCCGCAGCAAGCCGTTCCGCGTCGGATGGGGAGACCAGTAAGGTCACGACTTCAGCGTGTTGAGGTGCATTGTCCGGCGCTTCGAGGGTGGTTTGAGCTGCGAGTACCTCGACGTCCTGCAGTACGATCCGGGTGCGTTCGTTTGAACCATTCCCTTCAGCGATGGTCACCAACACGTCGACCCGAGTATGTGGCAAAATCATGCCAGCCATGTCGCTGACAGGTGTTACAGGAATTGACATAGCTCGCATTCCCTCGGGGATAAGAAACGGCAAGACGCCACCGCCTTTGCCAGGCTCGAGCAACATCGTAGAGACGATTGGTTCGTTGACGAACACGGCCTGTTTAAGCATCTGCCCCTGGACTTGGCTGGTGCTGGTAACTGCGCCCGGCGGGAGATTATCACGCGGCCACGCCGCGAGCTTGATACTCGCTGCATCCACGACGTTGCCAGGCGCCAGGCTTCGCGCCGCAACGACGATATCTGCTCTTCCGTGCTGCAGGGCCTCGATAGTTGCCTGTTTGGTCTTTAGTGCGTTGTTAATCAGCATCACGATCAATACCCCGATCAGTGCGGTAACCAGGAAGAATATCAAGCGGCCTTTCATAGTGAGTCGTCAGAGCAGATTTTGGGCCAGAATATGCTCTGGGCCAAAGGTGGGCGCGCTCATAGAAAGCCCGGATAGTAAAAATCACAGGCCCTGAGCAGAAGGAGAGTATTGTCCCCGTAAGAATAGATCGTTCCCGCGTATTATCGCTGCGCGCGGCAGTCCACGCCGGGGATGACCTGCGTGCTAAAACGTTGTCCTTTGCATCGTTCTCACCGGGATCGATCGGCGGCAGTAAGAATGGGTCGCTCCAAACCTGGATAGCTTTGGACAGTCAGTTAGCAAGCTCGCCATTTCGCCTTCGCCTGGAAAAAGAGCGGCCACTGCCTTGTTTGTAGGACACTCACCAGCTCTCCTTTCCTTCGGTCGAAAAATGGGCAGGTCTTACCCTGCCCAGCAAATATTTCCCGCTAGTATCCTTAGCTTAAACTTCGATCGGGGTTCCTCGCGCGACATACAGAAGGCGCGCGGGAATGACAGCCTGAAACATCGTTGACAATTCCAGTTCCTTACCTGATTTCAGACTCACCACACTAGAAAAACGCAGTAGAGGAATTGCAGAGACCCGCACTGTTGCCAGTGCGGGTCTCGGTT
>JAMXLL010000077.1 GCA_024281015.1 Candidatus Binataceae bacterium | reverse complement strand
CAGAGCCGCATTCTGACTCTTAGGACTATAGGCGATCACCATTTCGGTGCGCGCGACGGGAAGCGCTCTCTGAGCCTTCCCTGCCTTGAGGACGGTGCGCATCGGGCCTGGAGTCACGCAGATGAAGACATCTGGCCTGACACTTCCGGCCACTATCAAGTTGGCTAAGGCGGTAGAGCCCAGCGCACGGCCCTGCAGGTCCGCGTTCAACGCCTTCGCGACGGCCGATTTGATGCCGCCGTCCATCAGCGAACCCATCGAACCCGCATATGCCACTTGCAAGGGGCGGTTCTGTGCCGGGATTATCTGTGCCGTGACACAAACCAGCACCAAGCCGAGAATCATGCCGAGCGCCGTTGTCATGACTGTTTCTCGACGACTTCGGCATCGAGCATCGAGAGAAACAGCCTGGCACGCGAACCGCATCGTGTAATCCCCAATTGATAAGTCGCTGGTTAGACAAAGTCCGGAATGTTTTTCCACGATAATGGCTAATGAATCAGCAGGTGCTGGATTTTCCAAATGGCCATCCTTTATGCCATTATACAGCAATCGTGACAAGGACTGTGGCGAACCTGGGCGACCGCATTCGTGACGCGCGGGCGGCGCGAGGGATTACCCAGCTGGAACTCGCCCGCCGTGCTGGCATTTCGCGTCAAGCCTTGGGCGCTATCGAATCCGGGCTTTACCAGCCTAGCGTTGCGGTAGCTCTCAGTCTCGCCCGGGAGCTGGGAGAAACGGTCGAAAAGCTGTTCGCCAATAATGATGACGCACAGTGCACCCGAATGGACGTGTCATGGTCCGACCCCGAGCAGGCGCGCGGCGCTGCCGGTTCAGCCTGCAGGGTCGCGTTGGCTCGGGTTGCCGGCAAGCTGGTGGCAGTACCGCAGCCCGGCGCCCGGCTCTGGCTCTCGCCAGCTGCCGGGATAACTCAACACGTCGGTCGAAGGCGTACGGCCGTTTCAACCTATTGGTCGCCAGCCGAGATCGACTGCACCCTGTTGCTGGCTGGCTGTGACCCGGCCGTAACGATATTGGCGGATTGGCTTGCGCGCCGCCGTTCTCCCGTGACCGCAGTCGCGCTGCGATGCTCAAGCAGCAAGGCGCTCGCAATGCTGTCCAAAGGCGGCGTGCACGTTGCCGGAGTACATCTTAGGGACCCGAAAAGCGGTGAGTACAATCGCAAATCAGTGCACGACGCCGTGGGCCGGCGGCCTTCAGTGGTAGTCAATTTCGCGCGTTGGGAACTCGGCCTGGCAGTTCGCAACCGCAATCCGCTGAATATCCGAGGTTTCGCCGATTTAATACGGCCGCAACTCAGGATCGTAAACCGGGAATCAGGTTCGGGTGCTCGACTGGCACTCGACGAAGCGCTGAAAGAGCTCGGCGTGCACGGCCAGCGCATTAAGGGCTATGTACGAGAGGTGCCGGGTCACCTCGAAGTAGCCGAGGCTATCGCATCAGCTCAAGCCGATGCGGGCGTCACGATTCGGGTCGCAGCAGAAGCCTATGGCCTCACTTTCATCCCACTTCGAGAAGAGCGCTACGACCTGGTTGTTCTGGAAGAGGAATCCAAACAAGGCCCCGTCCAGGAAATGCTAGACGCGCTCAATTCACGGCGCTTCGCACGCGAGATCAACCAGCTCTGTGCGTATGATACCGATCAGATGGGAAAACTGACCGCCCAAAGCGATTAACAAATACCCCGAGAGAAGGTCACGGCTGCCGCCAATTTCGATCGAAAGCCGCTCGCTGTCGCTGCGACCAATTCACGAAACCGTTTGAGACGCCGGGCCTGATCGACTACTAGTCCTGTTCATGAAATTCGGACTTAATCTCCCTGCGCGTATCGATTCGTGGAAAGACATGACCGTAGCCGAGGACCTCGGTTTCACCAGCGTATGGTTCTACGACTCGCAGATGCTCTACAGCGATATCTACGCCACGATGACACTGGTGGCCGAGCATACCAAACGGATCAAAATCGGCACGGGCATTGCCGTGCCCAGCAACCGAATCGCGCCGGTCACTGCTCATTCGATCGCGACCATCGCCGAGCTCGCCCCAGGGCGCGCGATGCTCGGGATTGGCACCGGATTTACCGGCCGCTACATGATGGGCCTGCCGCCAGTCAAGTTAGACGACCTGCGCGAACACGTGCGTATTTGCCGGGCCCTGCTGCGCGGCGAGGAAGTGCTTTACCGCGAGGGCAAACGCGAGCGCTGGATTCGTTTCATGCATCCCGACCGCGGCTACATCAATATTAAGGAGAGCATCCCGATCATCATCGCAGCGCAGGGGCCCAGAGCGCTCGAAGTTGCGGGCGAGACCGGTGACGGCTGGATGGCGCCCGCGTCGGACGTGTTGGCATTCAGGCAAAACCTCGACGCGGTTAAATCGGCGGCACAACGCGAAGGTCGCAATACGGAGAATTTCAGCACCACGATGTTTGCGGCGGCCTGCGTGCTCAAGCCCGGAGAATCGCTCGCTTCGGCCCGCGTGCTGAACCAGATGGGCCCGATGGCAGCGGTGGCTCTACACGCACTGTGGGAAGCATCTCCGGTTGCGGCGCAGCTGCCGTCATCTCTGCGGTCGATTTATGAAAAGTATCGCGATGAGTATGTCGGCGAACTCGACGTTCCCGCCGACCGCCGCTACTTGAAGGTCCATGAGGGGCACACGATTTACGTCAAGCCCGGCGAAGAACGTTTTCTGACGCCTGAGGTGATTGCCGCTTTCAGCTTGACGGCGCCGCGCGAGCGCATAATCGAACGCATCAGGGAATTAGAAACGGCGGGACTCGATGAAATCGCCTTCTGCATTCCCAACGACGGGGCCCGCGAAAGAATCGAGGAATTGGGGCAGGAGATTGTGTCGCGTTATTGATAGATTCAACCAACGAGCGCATGAGCTCCTTCGTCCTGTATGAATGTCGGCGCGTGACTGGTGGCGATACGACGCCCCGCACCGGAAGTTATATTGGGAGGGATCTCGAATTGCCGGGCATCCGCTGGCCTCCGAGTAGCCAGCGGCACCATTTACGACCCTTTGTTAGCGCATTGCGCTCTCAAGGTGAAGCCGCGGACCATCTACACCTTATACGAACGATTTTGTGCGGCTTGGCAAAGCTATAGCGGAGCGAGTACGGACTCCTTCTGATAACCGACGTGCGAAGGTTTTCCTGAAGCTCGGGGCCTCTCGCCCACCGCTGCGAAGGAGGAGAACGGCAATTACATTGTCACCGCATTCAGCGCGCCGACTGGCGACGATGGCAACAGCAATCATCATGGCGTCTTCACGCCAACCTGTTTGTGTAGCGGCGTCAGTTGCCTTGATCGTCGATCCCCAATCAATGTGCAGCCGAAGGCTTACCGGTGGGTTTATTCAATAAGATAAAGGCCGGGATAAAGACTGCTGCGGCCGTTGCCAGGGTCCGGTACATGTCGTTGTAGGCGAGCAGTGAGGCCTGGTGCTGGAGCGTTTCATGGATCATCCCGAATCCGCGAGGCTGGTTATTGATTAACCCATGCATGAGGCCCAAAAACGGGGACCCCGGCATCCGCGGTCCCATCTTATCGATTTGCCAGGCACTGAAGCTCGTGACATGTTCACTGAGATAAGCCTGATGTAACTGCTCGCGGCTATTCAACATATTAGTCACCAGCGACACGCCAATGGCGGACCCTGTATTGCGCATCATGTTATACAAGCTGGCCGCATAGCCCATTCGTTCCTTAGAGACGCAGGCCAACGTGGCCGCCGACATCGCCGGAAAGATCAAACCTGAACCAAAACCCGAACAGATCATCGGCCAATAAACATCGTTCATGCTCACGTCAAGCGACCACAGACTCATCGTCCAGAGCGCGTACGCGAGAAACATAAATCCGGCACCTACCAACCATCGTGTATCGAAGCCGCGACGTGAGAGTTGGCCGATCAGCAGCATCCCCGTCAGGGTACCGAATCCGCGCGGCATCACCGCCAGCCCGGATTTCCAGGGCGAGTAACCGAGTAATTCCTGAAAAAAAAGAGGATTGAGCAGGTTAAGTCCATATACGACCAGCATCATCACGAGCACGATCACGACCGAGACGTCGAAGAGCGGGATTTTGAAAATGCGTAAATCGACGATGGGTTCAGCAAAACGCAGCTCTCTGATCACCAGCAGGACCAAGGCCAGCGCGGCAATCACGGTGAAAATGCACACCCACGAGGCGGCAAACCAGTCGGCACGCTGGCCTCGATCCAGCACGATCTGCAGCAGTCCCAGTCCGAGCGTAAGATAAATGATACCGAGGTAGTCGATCTTACGCGCCGCCGCCTGCGATTTGCGGATATGCTCGGGGTCATGGACAAAGGCGGACACCATGATGGCTGCGAAGATCCCTATCGGTAGGTTGATATAAAAGTTCCAGCGCCAGTTCCAGTTGTAGGTTATCCATCCGCCCAAGGTTGGACCCAACATCGGTGACGTGAGAAGCCCCATGCCCCACACTGACATCGCCAGGCCCTGCTCCTCGGGTGGGAAGGTCTCCATCATAATTGCCTGCGAGGATGGGATCATGGCGGCTCCAGCCGCACCCTGCAGCAGCCGGAAGACCACCATCTGATTCAGTGAGGTCGCGGCGCCGCAAAGTCCGGACGTAGCGACAAAGAACAGGACGGAGAACAGGAAGTAGCGCTTGCGCCCGAAGCGCGCCGAGATCCACCCCGTAAGCGGAATCATGATTCCATTAGCGACCAGATAGCTCGTCAGCACCCAGGTAATCTCGTCGCGACTAGCCGAGAAACTTCCCTGCATGTGAGGCAATGAGACATTCACGATCGAGGTGTCGAGCACTTCGAGGGTCGCACCCAGCATAACGGCGAGCGCAATTAACCATTTATAGCGCGCCGGCGACCTTGAAACCTGGGCGTGAGTTTGACTCCCGGCCTCTGTCGTCACTGCTGAAGCCATTGTGCTCCTTTTGGTACGGCGGCTTCTGTGCCTGCCGTCCGCTCAAACCTAATTCAATTCCATCCGCGGGGCGCAGTTTCCTGGCCGCAAGCACCTCCACGGACGACTATCTTCAACGCGGGAAACTGTTCAGCGAGGGCGGCCGAGACGATGTGAGTTGCTCAATGCACGTGGCCGCACCGCAGGTTGAACCTCCGTGTGGGCGTTTATCGCTCAATCCATTCGCCGAGTAGCTGCGGGCACATGTTCAGGAAGCAGTTCCATACCAATCCGCCAGATCGCTTTATCCGGGCCGATAGTAAAATCGCCGCGCGACAATTGACCTCTTAGTTGCACCCGGGCAGGCATTAATTACATCAAACAGTATAGTACCAGAATTGCATACACCCGCAAAGGATCGCGGTCTCGCCATCACATGCTGTGGAACCGACACTCCGACCAAAGGCCCCTTCCATAAGCAGAAGCCGCTCGCCGCGACCTGTCGGTAGTCGCGCCATCCAGAGCGTGACAAATGGCTGGAGTCATTTATCAACTGCAGGCCCGGATCAAAATTACATCCGGCAGTGCATTTATAGACTTGTTATTGTAGGCTATCGGGAACGCGACATAGGAGAAAGATGCGGCCCTGTTCGCCCGCGGGCAAAACGGGAACAAGCCAAATATACAACACGTGGATGAGCGTATATTGTAGATGCGTCGAAAAAACGCCGCCCTTGAGACCGAAATCCTCCGCGTAGCCGCCAACATTTTCAGCGAACGGGGCTATCACGGAACGACTCTCGACGACATCGCGGCTGCTGCTAACATCTCGCGCCGAACGTTTTATAGTTACTTCAGCAGTAAAGACGACCTGTTGCGGCGCATTTACGATGAGGTGATCACAGCGAGTATGAGCGCAGCTAAACGCATTGCCGGGGAAGACTTACCGGCACGGGAGAAACTGCGCCGCCTTATTCGCCAGCAGGTGTCCGCCTTGACGCGTCAGACTGCACTTTTGCGAGTCTTCTTCACGGAAGTCCAAAATTTGCGGGGACCACTCAGCCGCTCAGTAGCCCAGGCGGACCGTTCGTATAGCCGAATAGTCGAACATGTAATCACTGAAGGGGTACGAACCGGAGAACTGATCAAGCTTCAGCCCAAGCGTTTTAGCTATCTGTTTCTAGGCATGTGCAACTGGATTCAACGCTGGTATCAGCCGCAGGGAAAATGGACGGCCGACGCTATCGCGGAAGATATCATTGTTGTGCTGGAAGGCGGATACCTGCGTCGTCAGGCGGAGGTCAGTAACGAGGCGCTGCTGCTCGAGTTGCGCGCGCTACGCAAAGAAGTCAGACAACTGCACTCCGTTTCGATAGAGTAAACACTCTGCTCGCCATCATTGAAGCAGGAAATGGTTTATCACGTTGTGCTAACCACCCCAGCGACGTCTTCCTGCGGTTATTTACCCCAAAGCCACCCTGACCGGGCTCTGCCGCCAAGCTGCCCGCTCACGCTACAACTAATGAGACGGCATGCTCCCGTGCTTCTTCGGCCGGCTATCAGTCTATTCTAAACACATTATAGCCATTCGATCCTCAGGACCGGATGAAGCTCTATAACGTTGCGGGCAGCGCCAGTTGCACCATGGGCGCGGTCGAAAAAGCCCACCCCCGTGATCCTGGCTTGCGTAGGTGCGATAGCGGTCTGGAAGAGCGGCTGCGTCATTCCCGATCCTGCTGCAGGAGTCGTGAATGACAGCCCCGGCTCCGCTGAAGCAGCCGGCGCGGAGAGCCTAGCACCAAGCGGCATATATTTTCCGTTCTGGAGGCTAAACGCAGCCGGCGTAAGATGCCTGACCAGCTTATCATCTACTTCCTGCCTCGCCTGACCTATGTTTTCTATCCAGGGACAATCCCCGACAAATTCTTCTGTTGGAGTGGGAATCTCGGCGACCATTTCCTGGCCGCTGGTCCCTTGCAGCACAAGGTGGTAGTCGCCGTCCTTCTCATGTTTCAGGGCGATAATGCTGGCCTCGATCCGCCAAATAGTCACTTCCGTAACGCCGTCCCGAACGTCGGCAAACTCGGGCGGGTCCGCCTTTTCATCCTCAAGGCCCGGCGGGCGAGGGAGGCTGATCAATTCCTCGACTGTGGTTTCAACGATGCCGGCTCCGAGGTCAACTCCGGCGATCACGTTCTTGCCGACTTTCGTTCGATCCGGATCCTGACCGGTTTTGACAGGCCAACGCTCGGTACCAGGACTGTCGGGACGCCGCGCCACTGGTGGAGGACCAGGGGCTGATGCAACAGCCTCCGGTGGGGCGACCCCAGCAGCAGCGGCCTTGATCTTCGCGGCTACGCTCGGGCTCACGATCATCAAGGTATTGACGTCGCCAATAGAACCGTCATTCGCTGCCGGCAGCGCCCGCCGCCGGAGCGCAGGAATGGGTGGCCGGGGCGCGGCGGTCTGTGGCGTCACGTTTTTCACGCTCATCGAACAGGAATAGGGAACTGACAGTCGAACTTCTTGCGGCGAAATTCGAACTCGTGAACGGGCTGCTGGCTTAGCGGCTTGCCCTTTAGGCTGAGGTTGGTGCTCTTTCTCAGAGGATTTTTTTTCACGCTTCGCTCCTTAGACCTCTTGCGCAGGAACTCTCAGCAAGCGCACCAACTAATTCCGAACGTTTAGGCTCCAAGGCGCGCAGACCGCCAACCTGAAGCGCACCTCCTAGATTGATGACTACCAGTGAGAGGCGCGCTATGCACTATGTCAAGCAGCGTCAGAATCCGCAAGAGACCGGCCGACACGAACCCTCCGGCCGGCGAGCATCTCGGGCCCTGAAATCATCAGGCCGGGTAGATGTCGCCTACCACATGCCGGTGGAGGTCTCCGTTAAAGCTCGCCTGGCGATTCTACGCGCAACATCTTCTGCAGACGGTTTTGCCAACCAATTACCAGGCAGAGAACATAGCCCTCCATATAAGCGATGCCGAGCAGTGCCGCGAGTTCGTGACGATAGTTCAGCCGTTGCTGGCTGCGGTACATCGCCATTTGATGCTCCCACTGCACATTCGCTTCCCGGAACCATTCCTGAGCACGCGCGCCGCGGGCGCGACCCGACGCTGTACAAATAGAGAACGGCTTCAATCCGTGGCGCAGCTCCTCAACCGCCTTCGGGATTTGATCCTTGGGAATTACTACCAACGAGTTCAGGAAATGGTCCAGTTGAGCCAGAAATCGCTGATAACAGCCGAGAACGTTTAGGAAGTCTATCTTCATCAAGTTCAATTGACGGACCTGTGAGTCGGGTGGTTGCTCGCCTGTGGCGATATCCACGGCAGTTTCTGCCTGCCTGGTCAGTTGCGCAGCATGTTGGACAAACGCCGGATCGCCGAAGTTCGCCAACGAAGCCGAACTCATCATCGAAAGAACCTGACCGGCGAGTTGGGTCCCTTTCATTCCCTCCCGCCACATTGGTATCTGGTTGTGGAGCTCCATCGTCTCATTTCTCGCTAGATCCATTTGCTGCAGAAACTCGGCCTGATGTTGCTCCTTCATCAACAGGGTATTCGTGCTCCAGTAGGAGACCGCCACAAAAATCGCGGTTGCCGTAAGCCAGATTGGATCGCTGCGCGCCTCCCGGAGGAACTCCCGCAA
The DNA here is from genome assembly GCA_024281015.1 of Candidatus Binataceae bacterium. Lineage (GTDB taxonomy): Bacteria > Desulfobacterota > Binatia > Binatales > Binataceae > JAMXLL01. The sequence goes on along the minus strand of JAMXLL010000077.1, from coordinate 3,760 downwards.
TGCCATCAGTAACTGTTTGCGGGTGGGCATGCGACGCCATCTGCTCGATATTCCTTGAGATAGCCAGCGACTGCACTGCCTAAGATGAGCGGACATGGTTTGATGACTCTGGATAGCTGCTTCCCTTTATGGTGTAGCGATTACGGGAATAGCGGCGGCGACTGACCTTGCACCGAAATCTTTCAATAACAGCCACAATGGGTGCTCACTCCGTGGAACTATCGCACGGCCGCCCCGCCGCCAGCCTCGCGAAGCTAGCCGGTTGATTGGGACCGATATTCCGGTTCCGAATCCTTTTTCGTAGCCATGAACAGTTCTTCTGCTACTTGAGCCGCGTAATCGCGCATTCGTTCTACATCAGGCATCAGCCTGGGCTCTGCCATCAGGCCGAACACGACTTGCTGGTTGTAAGTGAGTATCGCCACGCTATAGCCGAGGTTCGCGGCGAGTGGAACGCAGCCGATCATCGACGTAAGGCGTCTGCCCGCCAAGTACAATGGCACCTGTGCACCAGGCACATTCGTGGCGACAAAGTTGATGCCGGCGGGTGGCAGTGTGAACAAGTTTGGAAGCCTTGGCAGGTCCTGGTCGAGCCGCACGAACGCATTAATCAGGCCGCCGACAACAGCCGAACCGGCTCCGAGTAGTGCCGGGGGCCATTGGCCGCTTGCCTCCACCAGCGATTCAATGGCTGTCGCTTCGCCCGTGCTCTTGAGTGCGGAAGTTTCGCGGACCACCGCCGCCAGGCGCTCCTCAGGCGCCATTGGCCTCGATGGGCATTCCACGAACATCATCGAGACGCGATTCCCAAGACTCCCACGCTCTCCGTGGCGGCGGACGCTGACCGGGCAGCCGATGCGTAGCGGAGCGCCGCGAGTGCTGACTCCATGATAATCCAAGTAGCGGGCGGCCGCCTCGCTAAGGATCGCAAGCACTGTGTCATTCACTGTGCCGCCGAGCGCATTGCGAATTGCGCGCAGGTGATGAAACGGTATTTTCAGGCATGTCAATGTGCGCTGCGCTGTTACAAAACGTGCGTTCCATGGCGCGCCGGCGATAGGCCGCAATGCCATCTGCGCCAGCCGGCCGGCAATATAAGCGATACGGGCCAGGCGCTTTGCTGCGGCAGACGGTTCTTCGGCCAGGCGCGCAGCTCGATGCATCTCGGTAATTCGGTCCCGCAGCATGTCGCAGAAGCCGGTCATAAGCGATCTTGCCGGGCTCGGGAGCGGCTCGGCGGAGAAGGGTTCGGGCCGGCCGGACGGCGGCATGTCCGGCCTCAAATCGAGCGAGGCACTCAGTAATTCCATACCGGCAACACCGTCGATTAGACAATGATGCATTTTCCAGACGATGGCGGTCCGTTCGCCCTCAATTCCGCGGAACAGGTGGGTCTCCCACAGCGGACGGCTTCGATCGAGCATCGGCGCGAACACCTGCATCGCGCGCGTTAGAAATTCGGCCTCAGTAGTCCCGTCCGGCAACGAATGGGAATAAACGTGATTGCTCACGTTAAACTCGGGGTCATCCTCCAAGGCAGCGTGCGCAAGGTTAAGCGGCACAAACACCAGGCGCTGCCGGTAGCGCGGCAGCCGATGTATCCGCGTCTCCATGTGCTCAACGAATTCGTCATGATCGATCTGGCCGTCGAAGTAGGTGATACAACCGACGTGCAAGGGTGCATGGTATGATTCAGCGTAGACGAAAGCCGCATCCTGGGGGCTCAAACGATGCGCTAATTTGGCCGATTTTCGTGAAGCACTCACAATTCCCCTCGATCGGTAAGTTGGTCGGGCAGCTCCGTTTCGAGGCATAAGGCGATGGCCGTGCAAAGCTGCCGCCGGTTGATATTCCGGCACTCCTGATGTATGCGTCCAGCCCAAGCTGGTGAGTAATAATGACACAGGAAGGCAAGGCTGAAAGCGGACGCTCGCAGGGCCGCCCCGAAGATTTTCCAAATCAAATTGTTCTCGCGAATGGACGTCATGTGGCATTGCGACCTATGGGTGCATCAGATCGCGAGCGTATTCTCCGTTTCGCGCGTTCATTGCCACCCGACGATCTATTGTTCTTGCGGACCGATATCACCGAGCCCGTAATCGTCGATGAATGGATCGCGGACCTTGAGCGGGGCAATAGCATCACGGTCCTGGCGGAGGCAGGAGGAGGTTTGGCCGGGTATGCGACCGTGCACCTGGAGCAGGCGCGGTGGACGCGCCGCGTCGGCGAGATTCGGGTACAGGTGGCGCCGCCGTTTCGTGGAAATGGGCTTGGCCGCAGACTTACGCTGGAGATCCTCCAGCTCGGCCAGTCGCGTGGAATCAAAAAAATGGCTGCCATGATGACGCCGGATCAGACTGGCGCCCGCGCCGCGTTTGAAAAATTAGGCTTTCAGGTTGAAGCGCTGCTGCAGGATTGGGTGGTGGATCGCGGCGGTCGTCCCCGAGACCTGCTAATCATGAGCTATGATCTAGAAGGGCTCACTAATAGGGCCTGAAGCAGACAGAGTGCGCTCTCGAGGGAGAGCAAATGGCAACGGAAGATGTGATTCTGCGGCCTCTGCGCAGCTTTTTTCGTGGTCGCACGCTGCTAGTGACAGGCGCTTCGAGCGGCATCGGCTACGACATCGCCCTTGTGCTGGGCGGTTTGGGGGCGAAGGCGGCCTTGCTCGCACGGCGCCAACCTCTTCTGGATAATCTCGCGTCGGCAATCCGCGATGAAGGAGGTAGCGCGCTGGTGCTCGCTGCCGATATCACCGAGCGCGAAGCTGTACTTGATGCAGTCAAGCGCGCTCTGAGCGATTTTGGCCATATCGATATCCTGGTCAACTCCGCCGGAATTGTGCGGCCGGGTGCAGTGGAAACTATGGACCCGCAGGAAGCGCGGCGGATGTTTGAGGTAAATGTGCTCGGAACCCTTCACGCCATTCAGGCAGTGCTTCCGTCAATGCGGCAGGCAGGTTCGGGTAACATTGTAAATATCGGCTCGCTCGCCGGACGCCGCGGAGTGCCGGCATTGGGCGGCTATTCAGGCAGCAAATTTGCGCTGGTGGGCTTGACGGAAGCGCTGCGCGTCGAACTGTTCGGTAGCCGCATACATGTCGCGTTAGTAATGCCAGGCGTGGTCGATACGCCCATGCTACGCTCCGATGGACGCCCCGAACACCATCGGTTGTTTTCGGATATGATACCCGCGATGCCGGTGCGATGGGTGACGTGGGCAGTGATTGCCGCTCTGACCCTGGGCCTGACCGAAGTAGATGTCCCGCCGGGTGCGGCGGTATTGGAAAAACTGGCGGCGTTTTTTCCCGGACTCAGTGACGCGGCGTTGGCAATGGGCAATCGGCTATGGGAGTGGGCCGCCGGTAGACGGCGCCATGTTTGACAATCACTTACTTTCTAAGCGGAGGAATGGGAGTGACGACTGAGGAAGCCCCTATCAGCCAGCTCGTAGACGGGAGCGCCGGCACTCGCCTGGCGGCCCGACAACAACTCCGACGCCGGCTGGCGGCTTATAGCACCCCGGCGACGTCGTTTGATCAGAAGTTTATCGCCTTCATGATCTCAGTTTCGGGGGTTGCCAAAAGCGATTATGTTGTGGAACTCGCTTGCGGGAATGGTAACACTACCCTGGGGTTTGCCGAACGGTGTGCGCACGCAGTCGGCATCGATGTGGTTGCAGAGCCACTGCAGATAGCACGACGCGCGGCAGCGCAGCGCAATATCAATAATGCCGATTTCGTCGTTAGCGAGGTCGAGCG
>JAMXLL010000076.1 GCA_024281015.1 Candidatus Binataceae bacterium | reverse complement strand
ATAGAGCACGACCTCGTTCCCGTGTTGAATGTAGAAATGATTACCGGCGCCGGCATGGACCTTTGTTGGGCCTCCATGGGCTGCCTCATAGGCACCCCAAAAATTATTCGCCTGCGCGGTCCAAATCGGGCCATCGTGCGCCGGATCACCGTTCAAGCTAGGGCCAATCGGCACAGGATTGTTAGGGCAATCGTTAATTGCTTCTAACACTACGCCATCGGCCATTGCATGGAGTTTCTTGCCCCATACGCGGTAATGTTCGTTTTTACTTCCATCGGCTTCCGGCAGCAGCCGATTGAGCGCGTTCTGACTACTATCCCACGCAACGACATTCATATCGTAAGCGAACAGTTGGCTACCAAATGCGCCTGTACCATGAGTATTGCTCGCGGCACCCCAGAATTCTCCTGTACGCAGATCATTGAACTGCGCGGGATAATCGTAGGCGCCGCCTGCAACGGGATTCTTGTGCGGAGTCAATGGGCGGGTCACAGTCCAGGGCTCGCTGAAACCGTCGACAAACAGGCTCAGAGTCATCGAAGCCGGAGCCGGCGATGGCAGGATGATGCTGTCGTTTTCACCCGTCTGCCGGACAAAATTCCAGATCGCGCTCGTGCCCGGCAGGATGTCGACGCCGTCCCCGTTGGGGGGTGGCCAGTTCGGGGGGACCGCAATCGTAGCGGTTGGCACCGACGGCAGACCCGCGAACGCGAGGGTAACCTTGTTAAGATGAATTTTCGTGGACTCATTATTAGTTATTGCCAGCATCAGGCAGATTATGCCCGCTGGACTGTCGTTGGCATCGGCGCGTGCGGTCGGTTCATAGAGAATTGAAGTCCCGTCCGATGGCTCGATGGAAACCGCGATGTTTGGTGCACCCACCGAAAATTCCCCCTTGGAACGATCACAAACAGCAGCGCGCTGAATTGAACTACGTGTCAATTCAGCCTCAGTCGTGCTTGACGGCTCGACCTGGTCGGCCCTGAAACCCACCTTAGTATGTATATGCGTTTGTTTATAGAGATGCTGACAACCAGTCAAGCGCAGACGGCTAGCTGCCAAGTTTTGCCTATTGAAGATAACGGCAATGATCTATAGTCGTATAAGAGAAGCAGCTCGAATGTCGTTGATTAGCTCAGAATTTCGTATGCTCGACCATGTAGTCCAGTCTGAGCAGAAAGCGCAATTTCGCCGTCGACCGATGAGTGTCGGAACAACGAGAACGTGCAGTAGCTACTGAGTAACACTTTGATGGTAATTTCCAGATTAGTGCTGGCCCTACCTACCTTCTATCAATTTGCGAGTGGCCGCGACGGTTTTTCCATCAGAAGCATGATTCTAGACGATCGATGTCGTTGCCGGGTAGGCGAAATTTTTCTGTGCGCTTGAGGAATCACATTACCGAGCCTCTCGGTCGATGCGGACCGGCCATGGACGGCGACGTTTCGATGGACACACGTCAAACGTCATTGAGTGCGGATGACCCCCGCCACGAGGCTGTTGGCAACGCCTATCGGCCAAACGGGCAAAACAGTCTTAGGCATTCAGCGTGCCGCGGGATCACCTCATGAATCATGACAAAGAGAATTTTGTCCGATGTGCTCGGTCGTAAATCATACGAACGGCTTCAGTCGCAATAGACTCAGACCGGATGAACCTTGATACTCCAGCTCAACGTGCCCTTCCTCTGCCGGCTGGGGTTCGAGTGCGATTGGGGTGGCAAATCCTGGACGTGCCTATTGATCACGCAGAAAAAAGAGCTTCACCGTGAATCGCCTGCGGGACACTCGCGTTAGTTGACGGTTGAGCCCAATCGGCCTTTAATGCGGGAATGGCCGGTATTGTTTCGTACGGTTCGTATATCCCCTATCGTCGCCTCAAGCGGTCGGCTATTGGCGCGGTCCTTGGTGTCCCCGGGGGGCGTGGCGAGCGCGCCGTCGCAAGTTTCGACGAGGATAGCATCTCGATGGCGGTGGAGGCCTTGCGCGATGCGCTGAAGGCCGCACCTAACGTTTCGCCCGAGTCTTTGTTTTTCGCGACGACCACTGCGCCGTACGGCGAAAAGCTCAATGCCGCCATAATCGGCGCGGCCACTCGCCTACCAGTCGAGATTCGCGCGGCCGATCTCACCGGTTCTACCCGCGCCGGCCTATCGGGTCTCCTTCAAGCGCTCGATGCTGCACGCGCCGGTTCCACTGCGGCGGTTACGATGGCCGACGCGCGCCTCGGAGCGCCCGAAGGGCGAATGGAACAACAAAGCGGAGATGGTGCAGCGGCCTTTATCGTTGGCAATCAGGGCGTGCTGGCGGAGATTGAAGCAACAGCGTCGCTAACTCGGGAGTTTCTTGATACCTGGCGCGCACCGGGCGAACGCTTCGCCCATTCATGGGAAGAGCGATTCGCGCTGACGCAGGCCTATGCTCCTTTGTTTCAGAAAGCGGTTTCAACCGTTCTCGAGCGGTCCGGGACCCACCCGGGTGACTTTGCACGGGTGGTACTCGATGCGCCCAATCCCCGTGCCGCTGATGAATTCGCGCGCGCCCTCAAGCTCGATCCGGCTAAAGTCGGTGACAGCTTCGCGCTTACGGTGGGGCAGACTGGAGCGGCTCATCCAGGATTGATGCTAACGTCGGCGTTGCAGTCATCCAAAGCCGGTGATCGAATCCTGGTTGTGTGCGTCGCCGATGGCGCGGACGCAATGGTGCTGCGCATCACCGAAGCGATCACGGGATTCCGTCCGTTCCATTCAATGGGCCGTCTCATCGAATCCAAGGGAGACGTCTCCTACGGGAGTTATCTAAAGTGGCGCGAAATCCTGCCGACTGAACCGCCCCGCCGCCCCGACCCTGAACGGCCCGCCGGTCCGCCGATGTTGCGGGCAGAAAAATGGAAATATGGGTTGATCGGCTCGCGATGCACCGCCTGCGGCACCCCGCAATTGCCGCCTCAACGAGTCTGTGTAAAGTGCCGCGCACGCGATAAAATGGAGCCATATCCGTTCGCTGACAGGGCCGGAAGGATCGCAACTTACGCATTTGACCGCTTGGCCTACTCGCTCAACCCTCCAGTAATTAACGTGGTGGTTGACTTCACCGGAGGCGGGCGCTTCTTGTGCGAAATGACGGACTGCGAACCTGAGAAGGTCGCGATTGGTGACGAAGTCGAAATGACCTTCCGCCGTTTATTTACCGCTGACGGCATTCACAATTACTTTTGGAAAGCGCGCCCCAAGCGCTAGCTGCCGAGGAGGAAACCATGGCAAGCAGAGGAATCAAGGATCGCGTCGCAATTATCGGGATGGGCTGCACAAAATTCGGCGAGCATTGGGACAAGGGGGCTGAGGATTTGCTGGTGGAAGCCGCTTACGACGCCTATGAGTCTGCGGGGGTTGGTCCCGACGATATTGACGCGTACTGGCTCGGCACCATGGGCTCGGGAGTCTCGGGACTGACTCTCAGCGAACCGCTTAAAATCCAGTACAAGCCCGTTACCAGGGTCGAAAACATGTGTGCAACCGGCTCCGAGTCGTTGCGGCAAGCCTGCTATGCGGTTGCTTCGGGTGCCTTTGATTGCGTGATGGCAGTCGGAGTCGAGAAACTCAAGGATTCGGGCTTCTCGGGCTTGGTGGTGACCAACCCGCCGAACGACGGGACACCGGCTAACATGACCCCGCCCGCGCTGTTCTCGCTTCTGGCGCCGGCCTACTTCAAGAAGTACGGACTCGATCCTGAAAGAGGCCGTGACGTTCTCGCCCGCATCGCCTGGAAAAACCACAAAAACGGTGCGCGTAATCCCAAGGCGCAGTTCCAGAAGGAAGTCCCGATAGAGGCGATCAAAAACTCGCCCAAGATCGCCGATCCGCTCTGCATTATGGATTGCTCAGGCGTCTCTGACGGCGCTGCTGCCGCGATCGTGGTCCGGGCCGAAGACGCGCCCAAGTACTGCAAAAACCCTATTTACATCAAAGCACTGTCCTTCGTCGCGGGACCAGCCGAGGGTCCCCTGTCGCAGGATTATGACTTCACGACTTTCCCCGAAGTTGTGGCTACGGCCCGCGACGCCTACGCGCAAGCCGGTATCACCAATCCGCGCGAGCAGGTCAGCCTCGCCGAGGTACACGACTGCTTCACTCCGACCGAGCTCGTACTGTACGAGGATCTCGGTTTCAGCCCCCGTGGCACTGCCTGGAACGACGTGCTGGAAGGCTTCTTCGATCTGGAGGGAAGGCTTCCGGTTAATCCCGACGGAGGCCTGAAGTCATTCGGCCATCCGATTGGAGCCTCGGGCCTGCGGATGATGTACGAAATGTGGCTGCAGCTTCGAGGCGAAGCTGGCCCGCGTCAAATCAATAATCCCAGAGTGGGTCTGACCCATAATCTCGGTGGTCAACCCGGCCGCTGTGTAAGCTTTGTTTCGGTGGTAGGAAGCCAGCCAGGTTAATCGGTTAATCGCCTCACTCCGCTAAGTGTTGACCTGAAGCGCCGGCATGCTGACGCCGGCGCTTCTTTCGTTTCTGCGCAGCGCCCGCCTTTAGGTATGGCTAGCTCTGAGTTGCCGGTTCGGCGACCGCCGTCTCGCGTTGACGGAAGAGGTAAGAGACCCCGATGCTCAGGCCATATAGCGCCAGCAGCGGAATAGCCAGCAGGAATGGCGACACCATGTCCGGTGGCGTCAGTGCGACGGCCACTACAAAGATGGCTAATACCGCATAACGAAAATAATGGACCATCATGCGATGATCGATCATCCCTAGCCGCGTCAGGAAAAAAGCAAAAATCGGTAGTTCGAAGGTAAGGCCAAAGGCGAGCAGCAGTTTGGCGGAAAAAGCCAAATACTCGCTGATCCGGATGGTCGGCGTCACGCCAATACTAGCGTATTCCTTCAGGAAAAACGCGTAACCGATCTTGAACACCACCGCCCAACAGAAGTAACCGCCTGCCACAAAAAAAATGGTAGCAAAGACAACAAAGGGCCTCGCTAACCGGCGCTCCGACTCGAATAGACCCGGCGCAATAAACTTCCAGATCTCCAGAAACACCGCCGGGCTCGCGATAAAAACCCCAGCAATAAGCGCCACCTTGAGCTTGGTAAAAAACGCCTCGGCTACACCGGTTCCTATCAACAAGACTTTCCCGTGCGAAGCCGCTCGTAGCGGATAGGTGAGCGCATTAAATAACCAGTCATCGATGGCGTAGGCGATGAAAAATCCTACCGCGATGGCGATAAGCGCCCGTATCAAGCGCTTCCGCAACTCGCTCAAATGCTCGAGGAGCGGCATTCGCAGCTCGTTATCGCTACCCGACCGGTCCGCACCGCCTGTAGGTTCGTAAGGCGGCACGGCTTATGGGAAACTTGGTGGAGGCGGATCGATCGCGGCCGGCTCCTGCCCGGCCTGCGTCTGGTTGGCGCTCTTTGACCAAGGCGTGGTAAGCGGGTTATCGCGCACGCGTTCATTCATGTATGGCGGGTCGTCAATCGCTCCGCTCAGTTCGCGCACGATAGTGTTACTGGCAAGCCGCAACTCGCGGAGCAATTTGCCAACCATCTGCATCACTTCCGGCAGACGCTCTGGCGGAATCACGATCAGCGCCACTATTAGCAGCACCAATATTTCGAGAATGCTCAAGAACCTTCACCTGATAAATCGTCGTGTACAATAATTGTGAACCAATCTCGGGGTGTCAACGATGCGCAAGACCATGCTGGTTGTCGACCGCCGCTACATGAACCATTTCGCTGGCCAAGTCCATCCTGAACGTCCCGCACGGGTCGCGGCGATGATCGAGATGGTTGAGAGCTTGAAGCGTGCCGCCTTGAAACACTCTGCTCCCCGGGCAGCATCGATCGACGAACTCCTCCTTTGTCATAGCGTGGAATACGTGGCGGAGGTCGAACGAACCTCTGGCTGTGAGCGCACCGATTTCGATCCTGACACCCACGCCTCAGCCGAGACCTGGGCCACAGCCAGGCTGGCCGCCGGCGGCGTTCTGACAGCCGTTGAGGCGGTGCTGGACGGGGAGGCCGAAAACGGGTTTGCGGTGGTCCGCCCCCCTGGCCATCACGCGCTGCCGCAACGAGCTATGGGCTTTTGCTTCTTCAATAACGTGGCCATCGCCGCGAGTTGGTTAGTCAAAGTGCGAGGGATTCGCCGTGTATTGATCCTCGACTGGGACGTACATCACGGTAATGGTACCCAGGAGCTCTTCTACCAATCGCCCGAAGTGCTCTACATGTCGACTCATCAGTACCCGTTCTATCCAGGCACGGGCTGGCTCGATCAGATCGGCAGCGATGCCGGGACAGGATTCACGGTGAATGCTCCCGTGCCGGCGACCTTCGGCGATGACGAATACATGCGAATTTTTGACCAGCTCCTGATGCCCATCGCTCGGCAGTTCCAACCGGAATTCGTGCTTATCTCGGCCGGCTTCGATGCCCATTTTCGGGATCCGCTGGGCGGAATGCGGTTAACCGAAGGCGGTTTCCTGGCGATGACCCAGCGCCTGCAACGGCTCGCCGACCAATATTGCGACGGCAGAATGGTTGCTGCCTTGGAAGGCGGCTACGATCTGCGGGCACTGGCGGAATGCGGCCGCACAGTGGTCAATGAATTAGGCAGGGACGGGGGCGATCACATAAACGCTGCCCAAAATGCTCCGCGTGCCGAACCCATCATTCAGCGGGCACGCTATTTTCTTAAGGACTACTGGACACTGGATATGGACAATTAGCGCAGAATCCGGATGCCGTGCCCTCAGGAAAGGTTACCGTTGAGCATGATTGACCCTGTTTCGCGCCAACTCTACGAGGATTGTCGCGGCTCGCATCCGCATGATATTTCCTTAGCTAAGCGAGTTTCCCGGAGATGCCACAATGAAGATCTCGATGTTCCATCTGATGCCGCATCGCGAACTGCCGGCGGATTTTGAATCCCGATACCATTCGGTTTGGGTCGATCCACCGTTCTGGGAATTAGCGGAGCCCAGCCGCGTCGGTCAATACTACAATTGGACGCTCGATGAACTTATCTATGCGGCGAAAGCTGGTATGGATGGAATCTGCGTCAACGAGCATCATCAGAATGCTTACGGGTTTATGCCCAGCCCGAATCTAATGGGATCGGCACTTGCCCGGGCAACCAACGGCCTCGATGTAGCCCTGGTGCAAATGGGGGCGACACTGCCCACCACGATTCCACCCATCCGTGTGGCCGAAGAATACGCAATGTTAGATTGTATTAGTGGCGGGCGTTTGGTGGCAGGCATGCCGCTGGGCACCGCCATGGATGCGGACCTTTGCTACGGCATCACTCCGATCGAGCATCGCGACCGATATTACGAGGCGCACGATTTGATCCTGAAGGCCTGGCAGTCGCGTGAAACCTTCGCCTGGAATGGCAAGTACTTTCAGCTGCCGATGGTGAATTTATGGCCGCGGCCGATGCAAAGCCCTTATCCGCCGGTTTGGATTCCTGGTTCCGGCAGCCTCAGCACCTGGGATTTTTCGGCCAAGCATGATCACTGCTACTGCTTCCTGAGTTATTACGGAAATAATCTGGGCAAGCGGGTAATGGATGGCTTCTGGGAATTCGTCGACAAAAATCGCATCGACCCCAATCCATACCGCGCCGGGTTTCTGCAATTAGTGGCAGTATCCGAAACCGATGCGCAGGCCGAAAAGGATTACTACCCACATATTCGCTACTTCTACGACAAATGCCTGCACATTCTTAACGAGTACATGTTTATTCCCGGCGACCAGGACCATCGGAGTTTGGTCAACAGTGTGCGCAATTTATTGCCAATGCAGATGGAGCTCCTGAATGCAGTTTCGAGCTGGAAATACAAAGACTTTATTGATAACCAGTTCGTTATTGCGGGGTCGCCTGCCTCGGTCCGCGACCAACTGCTACAAGCGGTCAAAAAGCTCAGGGTCGGCAATCTGATGGTCTTGCTGCACATAGGCTCCATGCCGCACGAGTTGACACTTAAGAACATCGACCTTTTCGCGCGCGAAGTGCAGCCTCACTTCCGCAATGTCTGGGACGAAGACGGATGGCATAACAAATGGTGGCCGAGCGGCATCAAAAATGGTGATCAGCGTCCCGGTAAAGCCAGCAACACAGCTGGTGCTCGTGTGACGTCGCAGTCGTGAGAATTGAAGGCCCAGCTTTCGGTCACGGGTTTAGCAGATCTTTTGTTCGTCGATGATTGAGGAAACTCACGAATGGCTGCTGCTTCCGAACGCGTACTGAGTCTTTGGGAAGGTAAGGTCGATGCCCGGATCAAGGTCGCTGGGCAGGGCCCCGCTCTGGTCTACCTGCACAGCGGATATGGACTTATCTGGGATGAAAGCCTCGACCAGCTCGCCAAGGATTTTACGGTTTATGCGCCGGAGCACCCGGGTACCAGTGAAGGCAACCCCAACGCGATCACGCATCTCGACAATGTTTGGGACTTGGTTCTCTACTATTACGAGATGTTCGACCAACTCGGCCTGGAAGCGCCGGCCTTGGTGGGCCACTCGTTCGGTGGGATGATCGCCGCTGAGCTGGCCGCGACCAATCCCAAGCGCGTCAGCAAACTGGTGCTAATCAGCCCGTTGGGTCTCTGGCGAGACGATACGCCCATCAAGAACTACATGGTTACGCCTCAGGCCGAACTGGATCCGCTGTTCTTTCATGATTCCAACCATCCGGCGCGCAAGCTGGTGTTTATGAACCCGGAGGAGCCCGATTCGATAATAAAGGTCAGCTGGGCACTGGCCTGTAGTGGCAAGTTTATTTGGCCGATTCCGGACAAGGGTCTGAGGAAGCGTACTCATCGAATAGCCGCACCCACACTGATCGTCTGGGGTCAGCAGGATGGCCTCGTAAAGCCGGTTTATGCAGAAGAGTTCCGCAAATTAATCCGCGGTTCACACGTAGAACTCGTTGCTGGTGCTGCGCATATGGCGCCTCTTGAACAACCGGCGGTGGTCGCCAATCTGGTGCGGGATTTCCTGCGAAAGTAACCACCACTCCAGTTTTCGTGCTGGCCGCAGAGTCGGGAGATTGCGGCTAAGCGTTTCGCAGGCAACGGTAAAAGCCAATGGCGGAATAGCCATCGGTGCTCTTAACGGTTTCCTGCAGTTTCTAGCTGGCGGCTGCGCTCTGCTGGGCTGCCGGCGACTCGCCGAGGCTGACCGGGGTATTCAGCTCGAAGGGACTGGCGAGCCCCAGTTTGCTACCGATTTCGCGCAATCGTGGCAACACTTCCTTCCCGAGCAGCCGAATGCAGTTCTTGCCGTCTTCATGCGAGACTTTGCCGTCGTTACCCCACAAGGCCAGGATCGAAGGGCGAGTCTCCTCCAGTATGATCCGAAGCTTTTCAACTACCTGGTCTGGCGTACCGGCAATTATCAACATTCGCTGAATCTGTTTGTCGAACGGTAATCCGGCAGCCGGATTTGGGCGGCGGCCGACATGAACCTCAGCGAGAGCCCGGCGCGCCCATGGCCCCAGATATCCTGACGGGGCTGCCCAAACAGGATGCATCAGGCCGGTGAATTCACCTTGCATCCACATAAACTCGCGGGCATTTTTCAGGGCTTTTTCCTCGGTGTCTTGCACGTGGCAGCGGATGAGGTAACCGCGCTGTTCCGGCCCACCCTGATACCCGGCTTTTGCGGCAGCTTCATCGTAAAACTGCCAGATCTTCTTGCTGTCCTCTATCGAAGTATTAAGCGCTAGATAAGGATAACGATGCTGGGCGGCCCAGACGATTGTTTCCCGACTTGACACGCCCGGAATCCAGACCCGCGGATGGGGTTTCTGCAGGGGGAGCACCCACGGATTCACCACCCGGAATTGATAATGGCGACCTTCCCATCGCCACGGCCCGGGCACTGTCCAGGTTTTGATAACCAGGTCGTGGGCTTCCTCGAAGCGCTCACGGTTATATGCAGGATTGGTATTCGTTGCCAGCGATTCGACCCCGCCACCTCGCACGAAACCCGATACCAGGCGCCCCTTCGAGATCATGTCGATCATCGCCAGTTCTTCGGCCAAACGTACCGGGTTGTCGGCGATCGGGAGGGGATTTCCTAACAGGACAATTTTCACGCGCTTGGTAAGCGCGGCCAGAATTGAGGCCATCACATTGCATTTGGCCTGCATACAGAAGGGAGCATTATGATGCTCGTTGAGCATAATGCCGTCGAAGCCAACTTCCTCAACGAGTTGGTAATCGACAATGCGCTCTTCATATAAGCGAGCGCCTTCGGCCGGATCGAAATGCTTGTTGGGGAAAAGCAAAGCAGTATAGCCGAACTTGCGTCCCTCTTCTTCCGGATACGACGACATCGGTTGCTCAGTGAAGTACATCAAATGCATTTTGCTGGTCCTCCAACAAAGAGCGAAATTTGGGACAGGATGTCCGGAAATAACGCGACCGTCTAAGCCGCGACAAAATCTTTTATCATTTTGGCAAGTTCAGCCGGCTTTTCCATCTCCAGGAAATGGCCGCCACCCGAAATCGTTTCGAGTCTCGCCTGAGGAAGCGCTTCCCCGTACTGTTCGCCACAAACTCGCGGCACGATTCGATCCTGCGAACCGCATACGATCAGGGTTGGTGTATTCACTCCACGGATGAGTTGAGGTAGCGTCTGGTCGTACATGTAGGGTTTGTAGGCGATGCGACTGGTCATCTCGCGGTTAATCTCCCATTGCTCAAGTTGATCGAGCGTCGGTTCCGCGGTGTACTGCTCTACACATTTATTCTGGTCTTCGAATCCTGAACGAATGTAGTCAATGGTGTTGATAAGAAATTGATCGAGAATCTGGCCTTGTTGCGGCTGGAACCCCATCGGATTGACGAGAACCAGATGCGAGATGTTATGCCGGCACATCATCGCCATCTCGGCCGCGATCCATCCACCGAAACCCAGCCCTACCATCGCGACCGGCGATACGGCTAAATTCTCCAGCAACCATTCATAACTTATCGCCATGTCGCGAACATTGCGCATCCATTCAGGCCGATCTGATTTGCCGAAGCCTGGATGTGAGGGAACGTAAACCGCGAAGCCGCCTGCGAGAGTGTCATAAAAGGGCAACCATCCCGGGTTTCCGACGTCATGATGCAACACCAGCAGCGGTCGGCCGCTGCCCGCTCGCAGCATCTGAATTTTACCGCCAGCAACCTCAATGAAGCTCTCAGTCGGTGTCACGCATACTCCTTTCCAGCATCGGGCATTTGAAGCCGCCGCCCTCTCGGCTCGTCGCAAATGCGAGAGAAAGTTGCGAGCCGCCGCAACGACTTTAAATGCAAAGCATACTGCACACTTAAACTGCCGCAGCAGCTGCAAGCTTGTAAAGCCTCTGAGAGCACATTGGATATCAGCTCAGAGCGTCGAGCCAGCGCGGCTCAGAGATCGGAAAGCGAGCCGCAGGACCGCACCGAAGGGCAGTGTCGGCGCCTTTGGAGGACTCGCGGACAACTGTCAGCGTTTGCTCTCTAAAGGTGGTGTTTACGTTGTAAAAACGTGGGGTTTATGTTGATGGCCGTTTAAACACCCGCCAATAACAGGCCCAGGATGGAACCGGTCTCCGTTACCTGACTGCGATTCGCGCTTGATCGCAAGCCGAGTCAATGACGGTCGCAACGGAACCGAAAGCGCCGACGGAGCCATTCTGGGGATTGGAATGCCTGAGCCCATGCCGGGCGTGCTGTCGATTTAGGAAACCACTCGAAGTCTTCGTGCGTGCGGTGGTGAGGCCTTGATTCTCGGCCCCACCACCTGACCTCATCTTTTCGTACCCGTCGATCCCAGAAGGGCCCCAGGCCGTTAAAACGCGAGCGTGTGACTATGCCGTCAGGTCGGAATGACGACCGCGTTGTTGCCTGTCGGGATTGTTGGTTCTGGCGCCCTGTTGAGCTTTGATGCCGGATTCGACGACCTCCCAGCTCTGCTATTGCTTACGGGCGCTCTCATTTTCCTCACGCGTGACTTCGGCCTCTTCGTGCCGCACCTTGTCGCGAATGGTTTCGGTTCGCTCGTCGACCTCTTTGCGGATAACCAATTCTTCTTTGACTTGTGCAATCTTGGAGACCACCGGCACTTCGTCGCTCTCTGACATTTCGACTACTTTTTCGGTGAAGTCCGCATTGCTCACCGGGCGGTGGTCAACAACCGGACGACGCTCCACGGAGACCGATTCGCTACGGAGCCTTATGGCCTCCTCCACCGGAGTTTCGACCACATATCTGCGGACACGGGTGGTGCCACGGTTAATTGCCCGCTTGCCGACCACCAGCTTTTCTTCCGCGAGCTCCACTCTTTGATCCGCGTTGGCTGCTGCGGACGTTTCGAGCGCGGCGCTGGTCGAAGTTTGGGATGCGCTTGGAAGCGGCATGGTTTCGCGGCCGGCTAGTGGCAGATCGCCCGCCAACGGAGCCCGACTTAAGGGTGACGCTTCCAGATCGATCGGCTCTGCAACTGAAGCATAGGCTGAAGCACGCTCGTCGATATCGATCGGCTTGTAGCGTTCAAGTATGTCGCCAGCCAGATTGACGTACCTATCCTCGACGTTTACCGTCACGACGCTTGCGCCACGCTCAAGGCTGCGATCATAGACCTTGATATCGTAGTCACGCTCAGGCGCGAAGCCGAACAGTTCCGCCCAGAAGCCAGGCTCGCGTTTGTAACCCGGAGTAGCGGTTGAGCCACTGATCGTTGTGTCCTTTACGTGATGGATTATATCGGTGGGCGGAATACCGGCATGCTCCAGTTCCTTGACTGCGGCAACCGCGTCGGCTTCGTTGTCATAAACGGCTACAATAGTTTCACGAATCATTTTGAAGAACCTCTCTTCTCGTCTTTGGGATGATCACTGCGCTCATTCAGGGCTAAATTTCGAATCGCGGTGCCGTCGGGTGAAACCCGTTCAATAATCGCGTACTGCTCGCGGAGATTTACGATTTCACGATGATTTTCAACGCTCTGCACACGTCGCAGCCGGATTTCTTCTTTCAGAACCAGCCTTCGCTCCACCACGATCACTTCCTCGATTACTGGAATGATGGTTGTATCGGCCTCCGTCCGCACGGGCGGAACGGAATCTATTCGTTGCCCTATCGGTATGCGTTCGATTTCTACTCGCGTATGGTTTGTATGCTCATCCACCACCTGTTCGGTGGTATTCGTGCGAACGGTCACGCGGATGGTGTCGCCAGCGATTTGGTGGCGATCGATGAAGACCTCCTCGGCATAAAGCGGGATGACTCCGTCCCGCTTCTCACGATTAGAATCGTCGCTCATACGTTCCGTACTGAAGCTGCGAAAGGCTATCGTACAGTCGCAAACCTTATACCGTTAAACTCGCTTCACGGGGGAGTTTCGATCCGTTCTAAAACTTCTCTTATGATGCGTTGGGGCACCATTACACCTAATGCCGGGTCGACGGCGTACGCCCCAAGCTATGTATGGTGAAATATTTTTAGCGGATGTCCGCTACAGATTGATTGTTAGGGCTTTCCAAAACAGTACCTGCTGTTTGGAGACGCAGTTGCGGCATCAAATTGAAGTGGCGTTCCACGAGATGATTGAAGTGGCGGTCGGCGATGCGACGTGCAGCTCGCGACGGCCTCGAAGAGGCTTTGATACTGCTTCGAATCCGTGACATTTTGTGGGCTGAATATGGCCATTGGTGTAGACACATCACCATATCTTCGTCCACGCCGAGGTACACCAATACTTTGTTATCCCGTAAGCTTCTCAGGGTTCTTAACTATAGAGCCGGTCTCGGAGCATATCGGCAAACCCGGCAGCACCGCACGGTACAACTCGAATCGGGCCTGGGCTTTGGTGTGGATCGGACCGTCCGCGGTCTATCGTTTTATGCCTTCACGCGCGGAGCCAAAATGGCGATGGGTTAGTTTGGGGAGGTTTGCGATATCGCCGGGCCAGAATCATCGACTGGTTACTCTCGTGGTCGGCCTCTGGGCGGGGCCGGCGGGGCATGATAATCTCTGATTTCATACGGGTGTGCGGAGCCCACCCTCCCATCTTACTTCATCCGACAGTCGAGTCTTTTACCGATGAGTGAGCAACCAGCTGCGCATCGCGAGCGGAAACCGAACCGGCTAGTACAAGAACACAGCCCATATCTGCTTCAACACGCCTACAACCCCGTCAATTGGTATCCTTGGGGTCCAGAGGCGCTGGCCCGCGCCAAGGCAGAGAATAAGCCGATCTTGCTTTCGATTGGCTACTCGGCATGCCATTGGTGCCACGTTATGGAGCGTGAATCCTTTGAAGACGAGGCGATTGCCCGTCTCATGAACGAGAATTTTGTCCCGATCAAGGTAGACCGCGAGGAACGACCTGATTTGGATCAGATTTACATGGATGCGGTGCAGTTGCTTACCGGTCGCGGAGGTTGGCCGCTGACGGTTTTTCTTACACCGGAGGGCAGGCCATTTTTTGGCGGCACTTATTTTCCACCCGAAGACCGTCACGGTATCGCTGGATTCCCACGTGTTCTGATGGCGATAGCTGACGCGTATCGCAATCGCCCGGGTGATATCCAGCAGAACGTCGACCGCCTTACCCAGGCAGTCGCCGCACTGGCGGATTATAAGCCACAAGCTGGTCAGCTCAGAGCCGATCTTGCCCTGACAGGGGCGCGGGCGCTTGCTCAGAGCTATGACCGCGTCAATGGTGGTATCGGCGGGGCGCCCAAGTTTCCTAATACCTTCATCTTTTCCCTCTTCCTCCGCATCTACGCCGGGGAGCACGAGCAGGTGTTCGGGGATATGGTCCGGGAGACGCTGCTTAAAATGGCCAAAGGCGGGATCTACGATCAGCTCGGCGGCGGGTTCCATCGTTACAGCGTCGACGAACGCTGGCTGGTGCCCCATTTCGAGAAAATGCTGTATGACAACGCTTTACTCGCCCGGCTTTATCTCCAAGCCGGCTGTGGACTTAACCAGCCCGAATTCTTTCGCATTGCGCGCGAGACCCTTGAATACGTACTGCGCGAAATGACCAGCCCCGAAGGTGGTTTCTATTCCAGTCAAGACGCCGATAGCGAAGGCCACGAGGGCCTGTTTTTCCTGTGGACATCGTCCGAACTGCATAACGTGCTGGACGAGGACCTGGCAGAGCTAATTGCACGGTTTTTCGATGTCAGCGAGGAAGGAAATTTCGAGGGCCGCAACATCCTTCACCGCACTATTGAACCGGCCGAAGCGGCTCGCATGTTTAACAAACCGCTCGAGCAGATCAACGCCTCAATTAAAACGGCTCGTGAGCTGCTGTTTCATGCGAGAGAGCGCCGTGTTAAGCCAGGCCGTGATGAAAAGATTCTCGCGGCCTGGAATGCGATGATGATCAGCGCCTTTGCCGAAGCTCACTGTGTACTCGGTGACGAACGCTTCCTGCAGGCTGCCGTACGGGCGGTTGATTTTGTCAGGGCGTGCCTTTGGGACGGCCACGCGCTCCGGCGATCATTCAAGGATGGCCTCGCCCGCTTCAACGCTTACCTTGAAGACTACGGTTTGATGGTCAATGCACTAATCGGTGTCTATGAAGCGTCGCTGGACCGGAGTTACCTGGGATTTGCACGCCAACTGGCCGACGTGATCATCGAGCGTTTTGCCGACCAGCAAAACGGTGGGTTCTTCTTTACCTCGGACGATCACGAGACACTGATAACCCGTGGTAAAGCGGCGTTCGATGGTTCGACGCCGTCTGGGAATAGTGCAACCGTCATGGCTCTCCTGCGGCTACATTCCTATGTAAACGACGAGCGTTATATGAGCGCGGCCGAGAAGACGCTTAAGCTCTTTGCTCCGTTTATGGAAAAGCAGCCGTTTGCCTTCTCCCACATGCTTGAAGCCATGGACCTATTCCAGCGTGGGCCGACGGAAATTGTGATCGTCGCTCAATCCGCCACGACCGAGGC
>JAMXLL010000075.1 GCA_024281015.1 Candidatus Binataceae bacterium | reverse complement strand
GTATCTCCATAATTAGCCTATCAGGGCGGGCACAAACTGAGTTAAATCACCGGGTTCGTCCGCCGTGCGGGGAATAACCTCTCTCTCTAGCAGGGTGTTGAAGAAGGCACTGTGAGTATTCAGTTGTACCGTCATTTAGGCCGGATCATCGCAGAATTAAAGAGAGTCAGTCTGGTGTTTGTCGACTCGCAGGAGCAGAACAGGTATGAAGTCTGCGCTTTCATGCCGGAGCGGGCACCAAACGGGTGATTCTGAGCAAGTTGTAGGCTGCGCCAACGAGGTAAGCGTGCATCTGCACCCGCTCGCGGCCTCTGTAGCGTGTTTTGCGCAAGCCGCCGACGGTTTTCATCCAGCCGAACGCTTCCTCGATGCGTTTGCGTTTCCGCTGGCTGACGGCATAACCCGGGTAACGAGTGGTCCGCGCGTCCAGTGCCGAGCCTCCTGGACGCCTATCATTCTGCGCCACGTGAGGCGTGATGTTGAGCCGACGGCAGGTCGCGACGAAGTCGCGGGTATCGTAACCCTTGTCGCCGCCCAGAGTGATGCGGTGACTGCCCGCCAACCGTTCGTCGGCCATGGCAACGGCCGCGCGCCGTTCGGCCGAGCCATCGGCCGGCTCGATCTGAAAATCAATCAGCAGCGAGTTGCGGTTCTCCACCAGCGCGTTGCCCGAGTAGCAGAGCTTGGCCTCTTTGCCTTTACCCTTGCGGGCCAGCAGCGCCTCGGGGTCGGTAGTTGACTGATGCGTAGTATTGGAACGCTGCTCGCGATGGAAATTCACGGTCGGATTACCTGGATCATCGGGGCCGCCATCGGACTTTTGACCCTTGCGCTTGAAACTCTTAAGCGAGGCCCAAGCTTCGATCAGCGTGCCGTCCACCGTAAAATGTTCCTTCGAGAGCAGCCCCAGCGCTTCTGCCTGCGCGACAATGCGACAAAAGAATTCTTCGGCGACCTCGTGCTTCAGCAGGCGCCCGCGGTTGGTCGTGAAGCTCGAATGGTCGAAACTCAGCTCGTCCAGCTCCATATCCAAAAACCAGCGGAACAACAAATTGTACTCGAGTTGCTCGCAAAACAGGCGTTCACTACGAATCGTGTACAGGGCCATCAACAGCGAGGCTTTGAGCAGCCGTTCGGGCGGAATCGACGGCCGCCCCAAGACGCTGTACATCTGCGCGAAGAGCGGCGACAGCTCCCTGAGTCCCGCATCAGCCAATTGCTTGATGCGCCTCAGGGGATGCTCCTTGGAAATCCGCTCTTCCACATTCACGACTATCAACATCGCCCGCTGCCGTCGCTCCTCGCCACGCATCCGCCGTCTCCTCCTCCACCACTACATACACCACCTTCGACGAACCAAAGGGAAATATGTTTCACTAGTTTTTCAACACCCTGCTAGGAGAGCTTTTTGCCGGAGCCCGCTTGGATGCGGTGCCGATCAAGCTATGTTTTCTTGAACCTGAGAGAGAGCACTGTGGAGTACATTAAGTGCGATGACGTCATCCATATCCCTGTCGCCATTGCGGCTTGTTCCGGCTGCCGCTCGAGCCTGTTTGCGATTATTCGGACGTTCTTGCCTGATACGGGCGAACCCGTCAAAAGCGGCATCTATGACGGCTGCACTCATTGTGAAATGGAAGTTGGATTGCAGGAACTGGCCAAAGTTCGCGATTGGGTTTACTCGAACTGGCGGGTAGAGGAATAAATGACTACCAGCTGAGAGCGACAAGAATATACGCACTGGAGAGCGCTGTTCCCTCAACTGCTTTTATGGCGATTCGGTGATCAGCGTTGTTGAGCGCTCAGACTTGTCCGCTTATACTTGAAGTGTTGCATTCCAAACCTGCATCTTGGAAAGAACGCAGGTTTGATCCCACATTTTGCTCAGTGGACAACTCTTAAGCATTCCTGCTCAATTCTCACGCAGAAGCCGCCGATTTCGAAGGGCAAGCTACGGGGCGTTTCGGCGGTTAACAGCACAACGCCGATTCGTATGAAAACGCTCCCATCTTTTATGTCGGGCGTGACCGACGTAACCGGAACGCCTGAAGCCCGCCAATGCGCGATTAGCATTTGTACAGCTTCGCGGCTAATCACCATAGTCGCTTTGCGGAAGCGTATGATTTCGGAGATAGGATGCACGCGGCTATTCAACATCCGCGTTGCCCGAGTTGCCGGCCCGCTGACCACTTCCAGGTGGTTGTTGCGGAGGTTTTTCCCCGAACTGACTAATCCAGGTATATGAGCGAGTGCTTTCGGGCTTGGAGTTGTCTCGAATCAATAGTCAGAAACGCGCAACTGCATAGCTTCCGTTGACATCTCGTCGTGTTGCGCGTTCGTCAGCCCGTCACCGATTGTCATCGAGGCAGTGAGTGCCTGATGAGATGAAAAATCCGATATCTTTCGTCGATTCCCTCTCGCAAGCTGGGTCTCACTGTTGTTAGCGCCGCACGGCCCTCTGCGTGCCTCTCGCCGACATACTTCTCTTGCATTGCTGTTCAGTTGTGGATAGCTTCGAAAACTGCAACGGGGCAGGAGCCGACTAGGCATGCCAAGTCGGTACTTGGGTTGCTTCTGTAGCGACCGGGCATTTTCTCATGCGGCCATCGGCTAAAATGTTACCGCATGCGAGATTGGTCACCGGCCTCGTTGCAAACTAGTCAGATGCTATTTTTCTATCTCATAAGTTCCGACTACAAGTAGAGAAGATTTGACGTTGAACAGACTGGATCGCGGCGTTGTCGATTGCAGCCACGCGTCCGCCGTCCCTAGGTTCCCTAAGGCTATCGACGCACATCTGTATAGCGGACTCCCTCAGCAGCCCGCGCTCAGGCTCATGAGGGTTAGCAAGCTAAGCGCAACGAGCGAACCGCTCGCATACCAAAAATGACGCTCTTCCCCTCGCGAAACAGGCCAGCGGGGCCGAGACCGGTTCAACGCAAAATCGCAGCGCTATGAACACAGCCATTGGCCTTTATGTCTCAATTGGTGATTATTGCACTTTAGACAGCTCTTCCGGCAAAACGTACACAGAATTGCCTAAATAAGCATACGTGTCAACAAATAAAGACACTGTATCTCATAATGTAAGCTTCAGAGCCGGAAAAGACATAAGAGTCTTAGAGTGGAGAGTAAAAGACGATACGCGCGCGTTGAGCTGGCGTAGACAAGTCGAAGCTAAAGCTCCGCGGCGACTATCGCTCAGATGCCAGCCGATGATAAACCGTTACTTCGCGCGGGAAATTTGAGGCACGCTGGACGTTCCGGAGCACCGAGGACTCCAGCTGCTTCGATTGGGTGCAAGATCGCTGGAGGCAAACGCCGTCCGACGGCGTTTGCCCTTCGCTTAGCAGCATCGAGCGCCACGCTCACACAATATGCAATGGCGCGGTTCTAGATCGACATCATCGAGTCAAAGCCTTTCCAGAAAAATCGTGCGAGCGTCCTGGCCTCGGCGAGAAATTCCGCCTCGCGCCCGGAGCCGGTTACGAAACGGTCGATCATCCTGTGACCGCCCTCCCCGTGTTCCTTGTCGGCCTCGTAGTGCACCGATAGGAAGCGGGTATGTTCCGGCTTAAGCCCATAATGACGCTCGAGGCCCTCCTGCAGCATTTTATAGGCTTCGACCTCAATTTCTTCGCACAGTCCAATAGCGCCAACAAACTGCGGCTTGAGATGGATGATGCGATACATGCAGGCGTTGAAAGCCCGCGAGTCATCGGAAGCGATCGAGTCGACCAATTGCGCTCGGGGTAAACCCAGGCCGCCTTCCCACAATTCGAATAGCAACTCCGTATGGCCTGCCGAGTGGCTATACAAGCCCAGCGCCTCCTCGGCGAAGCCCTTGGCGGAGCCGTGCGCCACCTTCTGATCGATCTCGTACATCTTGAGATACGCCGTTGCTGAGAGCGGCGCGGAATCACGCACCGTCATCTCATAATGCTGAATGGGATAGCCCTTGAGCTGCTCGCGCCTCGCCCTACCCTCGTTCACAAGCTTCACATAGGGATGCTGGTTGAGCCGATGTTCGGCAACAATCGTGTTGATCTCTTTATGGAAAGTCGCTTGGTCCATTAGAGCCACCTCTCGGTCCAGATACAGGCGGTTTGCAGTTTCAGGCTGGCAATTTTCGCGGCCGAAAGCAAAGTCCGGCACCCGAGCTAATGTTTATCGCTTGCGGTCACCTCGCCCGGGTTGACGGGTGGACCGGGCACCTCCTCCATGCGCGTCGTCGTATCGTTATCGAATTCGAGGTGAAGCGCGCGCACCAGCAGCCCGTGCATCCGGTAAGTCGCGATTACCATAAAGAGTTCGACAATCTGTTCGTCGCTGAAATGTTTCTTCAAAGCTGCAAATGTCCCATCCTCGACCATGTTGCGAGCGATCAGTTCGTCGGCTGCAGCCATGGCCGCGCGCTCGGCTTGATCGAAATCTTCGGAGCTCGTCCAGCTTTTGACGGATCTGAGTTTCGCGTCCGGGATTCCAATGGAACGTGCTACTTTGAGATGCTGCGAATATTCGAACCGGCAATCGCCGCTAATTGCGGTGCGCAGGATCGCCAGCTCTCGAAAACGAGCCTCTAGCTTTCTGCGCGGCTGCAGGAGGGCGAACAAAGCATCGGACATCATCTTCAGGATGTCCGGTACCAGGGCAAGTGTGGTCCAGTAATCGCCCGGCGTTCCGGTAGATGTCCCGGGCTGCGCTACTGGATCGCGATCGCCAAAAATCTGCCGATAAAGCTTGCGGACTTCAGGAGTAGCCTCGGCCAGGTTTACCTGGCGGACACGATTTCCCATCTGGGTTCCTCCGTTTGCATTCACTTCCTTATGTCTTGGGCCCTAAGGCGGAGGGCTTTGACCAGACGATTCGGTAGGTCGTCGAACGGGCCGTTGGACATGCACACCAGGACGTCCCCCGAACGGGAATCGGCCAGCATCCGATCCGCAACTTCGCTATCACGGGAGCACGCCCATACCGCAGGGCCGCGCGTTGCGATGGTCTTCGCCAGCTTTTCCGTGTCAAGACGAGCCTCGGCCGGAATTGGATCGTTCTCCTTGAAATAAACCGGTGCCAGATAAACCCGCGTAGCCCGATCGAACGCTTCGGCAAAATCGCCCTGGAAGATCGCTCGTCGTGCGGTGTTCGAGCGCGGTTCAAATGCGGCCAGAATACGGCGGCCAGAATAGCGTTCAGCCAATGCCTCCAGCGTGGCGCGAATAGCGGTCGGATGATGAGCGAAATCGTCGATGACAGTTATTCCCG
>JAMXLL010000074.1 GCA_024281015.1 Candidatus Binataceae bacterium | reverse complement strand
GGCTCTGGTTTTTTGTCTACGCCGTAAGAATCGAGGTTCCGATGTCTGAACGAACTCGCGACCGGCGCCTGGCGGCAAGTTAGCTAGCGTCACAGGCGAAATCACTCGAACGTGCGCTCGGCAAATATTCATTAGGCAGTCGCGGCAACATACAAACGATTGGTGGCCCCGAACATGTCGCCCCGCTGGTAGTTTGGCTTTGTACGGATGTCGCCAAAAATGCCAATGGCCGCACCTTTTATGTATGCGGCGACGAGATCGGCCTGTTCTCAGAACCCGAGTTAACTTCAAGCCTGAGCCGCGTAGGCGGATGGGATCTCGATTCACTCGATGACTATGCGGCGCAGCGCCTGATCGCCGATCTTACCAATCATTTTGCCCTCGACGATTACCCTGAGCTGAAAAAGTTCAATTGATACTCTCAACCGGGCGATCAAATTCAATTCCGTAGGCCGTAAACGGCCGCATTGCTGGCGGTAACGGCCACCACCACTTCGTAGTTGACCGTGAGCGGTGATCGCGTTCAGGTCAGCGGAGCCGCACGCGGTTTCTCCCGCACCTTCACTCTCCGTTAGGTACAGCAATTGCTGGAAGAGCCTTCGAACACTGTTGACGGATGAGTGCACGGGAAGGCAATTACCTACTCACCGTAGTCAAAGCACCATCTTCATCACTGCAGGAGTGAAAGTATGGCCGGAATCAGTCAGAAATCAGTTTCGCCGAAATTCAAGTTGCCGCCTGAATTCAGCTCTAGAGTGCTGCTGGCTGAAGACGATCCAATCACTCAAAAACTGGCCAAACTGCAACTCCAAAAGCTCGGCCTCGAAGTTGATGCGGTAGTGAATGGACGGGAAGTGCTCGACGCGATCAGTAGCCACAGCTACGACCTGGTCTTTATGGATTGCCAAATGCCCGAACTCAACGGCTACGAAGCTACTCGGGAGCTGCGGCGGCGCGAGGGTAAGCTTCGCCATGCGACGGTGTTGGCCATGACGGCGCATGCCCTGCCAGATGATCGTGAGAAGTGCCTGGCGGCCGGCATGGATGCGTACATCACCAAGCCCGTTACCTCGGAAGGGCTCGAAGCTGCGTTGAGCGAGCTGTTTCCAGTTGGTTGCTCGAGAGCAACAGAGCACAGCCCAGCATTAAACCAGCGCGACACAACGCTTGATTTGCCGCGACCCATACCACACCAACCCGCAGCTGCCGTCGATAACCAGCCGGTTGCTATCACTAACTCGCGCAACGGCTTCGCGCAGCAGATGACCGCAGGCGCAGCAGCAATAGCTCCCGACGAAATCTGCGATCGTGCATCGCTCGTCGTGATGCGTGCCGAAGGCGATGCTCTTCTGGCCGAATTGGTCGAGATCTTCAAGAGCGAAGTGACCAAAGCGCTCGAGGAGCTTAGTCACGCATTAGCAGCGCACGATTTCTCTTCCGCCACACGAATTGCTCATACCTTGAAGGGCACAGCAGGAACTTTTGGCGCCAGGCGTATGCATGCGATGGCGGCCAGCATCGAGCACGCCGCCCGCACAGGCCAGGCTGACGGCGCGACCGCGATGTTCGAGGAGTTCCGCTCAGAATGCGAACGCGTCCGCCACTTCCTTATCGAGGAAGTTCAGGCCTGACAAGGAATCCACTTACTTTCATCTATTCAGCAACTTGTCGTCCCAATAAGCAGGTAACCAGATGATGCACTGAATCATTGTGGAACACTGCATCGCCTACCGCTTGCAGATCCAGCCGGTCAAGAAACCGGGGCACAGATGCTGCTCCAAAAATAGTCGATTTCATGACCATCGTTCGCTACCGATAGCCCCTCGAAGAATGCCGAGCGAGATTCTCATCTTCCTTCTCGACGAGCAGCGTTATGCTCTGCCTAGTACGCTCGTGCAGGAACTCGTGAGAGCAGTCGAAATCATCGGTTTGCCAGGCACTTCAAAAGAGATAGAGGGAGCAATCAATTACCGCGGCAAAATTGTGCCACTGCTCGATTTACGTCATTTTCTCGGGCGCGCACCGCGAGTGCTGCGGCCGACCGACCACTTTATAGTTGGCCGTGTCCATGAGCGATGGTTCGGGATCCGGGTTGATCGAGCGCTCGAGGTCTCGGTCATCGTCGCGCCGAGCAGCGAGGAAACGCCTGGGCTTCGCGGCAGTTCAGTAGTTCATATGCAGGACGGCACCGTGATTGTTTTGAACTTATTTGCGCTAATCCCTTTTTTTGAAAACGACGTCCAAGAGCGGGACAGCACGCTTCACCGGGGAATGTGAACGATTCACTTAGTGAGCTTGCGCCGATTCTGCAGGCATTCGGCGCTCGTACCGGCATCACGCCGGCGGCCGCGCGTCTGGGAGCACACGACGCGCTCGTGGCAAAACTGCTGGCGCAGGTGCGCTGCTCCGGAAGCGATCGAGTAATGGCCGAAATTAGTAGCAATTCGGCCCTGTTCGACGAGTTAACCGACGAACTAACGATACCGGAGACGTATTTCTTTCGCGACGCAGCACAGTTCGACCTGATTCGTACCCGGATGCTGCCGGACATCCAGTCGCGCTGCGGATTCGAGCACCCCATTCACTGCTGGAGCGCTGCTTCCTCGACCGGCGAAGAACTCTACTCTGTAGCGATTCTGTTGTTCGAGGCGGGACTGGCGGACAGGGCTTTTCTGGTCGGCACTGATATTTCTCCGGCAGCGCTGGCTTGGGCACGTGCCGGCAAGTATCGCAATTGGTCGTTGCGAGGCGAAGGGGCCGCTGCAGCCGAGCCCTATTTGCGCAATGAGGGTGAGTGGAAGGTTATTAACGATACCATTCGACGGCGACTCACCTTTATGCGCTTGAACCTGGCCCAAGACTGTTACCCCGCGCCATCTATGGGCATTAGTGACATGGATCTCATTCTATGTCGCAATGTCTTGATCTATTTCGACGGACAGACAATTGGCCAGGTTGCCCTGCGGCTGTTCAATTCCTTGGCGCCGGGTGGTTGGCTGCTGACAGCAGCGGCGGATCCAATTCTGGCGGAATATGCGCCGTTCGATGTGATTGTTACAACGGCCGGGTTGGTCTACCGGCGGCCGGCTTGTTTACCTCCTTCAGTACGGGCGACCCAGCTTGAAGTGCCTAATGAGGTCGAGATCCATGTTCCGCGGCTCGAGCCTGCAACGATCGAAGTGCCTGTACGAGATCGTCTCTGTGAAGCCCGCAAAGCGTTCACCAGCAATGATTACGCTACCGCGGCAGCACTCACGCGAAACAACTTGGAAGACCCAGAAGCATGTTTGCTACATATCCGGTCGATTGCCAACCTCGGTGATCCAAGCGCAGAACCGCTGGCCGAACAAGCAATAGAGCGCCACCCGTTTTCTCCGGAGCTGTATTACTTGCTTGCACATATTCGTCTTCTCCGCAGCGATGACAGGCAGGCAATCTTGTTGCTGCGCAAAGCACTCTATCTCGATCCCTCGCTGATCATGGCGCATTTCGTGCTTGGCTCGCTGTTGCAGCGCTCAGGGGATTGGCCCGGTGCGGGGCGCTGCTTCGGCAATGCGATACGTCTGGCCGAGGCATTACCCCCGGAAGCCACCGTCCCGATGAGTGATGATCAAACAGCAGGAGAGTTTGCCGCTGCCGCTCGAAAATCGCTGCAGACCATGACCGCCAAATTGAAATGAATCAGCCTGCACCACAGGCCAGCTGGAACGGGGTGCGTGAACGCCTGAGCCGTGCAGCCCAAGCAATTGCTTGTTCTGAAGGGAACTTCGAGCAGCGCGAGGCTAGCGCCATCAAGCTACGGACGCGCAGCCTGTCGCGTGTGCTGCAGCAACCGGCCGAACAGATCAGCCTCCTCGAGCTGCTCACTTTCAGGCTGGGCGCTGAATGCTATGCAATCGAAACCAAATATGCCTGCGAAATTCTGCCCTACCCGCTAATCACTGCGGTACCAGGTGCGCCGGAGTTTCTCCTCGGCGTGATCAATTTGCGCGGCCAAATAGTGGCAGTCTTCGATCTCACTCTTTTGTTTGGCCTGGCCTCGCGTACGGGCCAGCACAATTCCCGCCTGATTGTTGTCGGAGATACCCAACCGCAGTTCGGGTTCATTGCGGATGCCGTGGAGCAGGTCAATTCGCTGGACGCATCTGGATTGGACCTGCCGGCTGGGCCATTCGGCTCAATCGACCGTGAAATCGTGCGCGGCATCTTTTCAAACGCCCTCACAGTACTCGACGGACGGACACTGCTTGACGATCAGCGCTTGGTGATCGAACAGCGAGAGGAAGGAGCGGCGGGCTGAGCCCCCATGCGGATTCGATGATTAGAAGATTGAAGATCTGGGAAAAGCTGGTTCTGATTTGTGTGACCTTCAGTATCCCAACCGTCGTGCTCAGTTACTATTTCGTCAAAACCAGCAATAAAGACGTCAGCTTTGCGCGCAAGGAGCGATGCGGCAACCAATACAATCAGCAGGTATGGAATCTACTCGATAAGGTCCAACAGCGCGCCCAGCTACTGGCCCGCTCACCTAGTGCGAGCATGGGAATAAAAGACAATCTGGCCGAAGTGGACAACCAGCTCGAGCCTTTGTTCGGCAATTTTGAAGCCCTGCAGCAGAAAGTCTGTTTGAGTGGTACTTATGGAAGCGAGTTCGCCGCCGGCCAGATATTCACCGACGTCAAATCTCGCTGGCTAAACATCAAGAATAACCCAGCCGCGGATCCACCCGAAGCAAACCAGAAGGCCAACGCCGAGCTGCTCGATGAACTGCGCGATCTCTATGCCCAGGTGGGCGACACCTCGAACCTGATTCTCGACCCGGACCTTGACACCTACTACATGATTGATGTGACGCTGACGAAGCTGCCGTCTGCCGCAGAAATGCTTAACGCGATGATCTTGACCGCCTGGCCGAGCGTGATCCGCAAATCAATTACGCCCGACCAGAAGATGAAACTGGTCTCCGAAGCCGACCAATTGGAAGCCAATCTGAATGATACCGCACGCGAGGTTCACAACGCATACGCCAACAACAACTATTACAGCGAGAGTCGAGACACCTTGAGAAGCGCAGTCGATGCCGACCTGCAAAACTATCAAGCGCTCGTCCGCCGCTTCATCTCCACCCTCCGCGACAGGATAATCGGAGATAACCCCGCGACGATGCATCAAACGTCGTCTGTGGAGGTCAGCGCTGACGACTTCAACGGCGTGGCCAGCGCCGCCCTGGAATCACTGAATCGTTTCTTTAACAGCGCAACTGCGTGGGAGGACCTCGGTCTTTCAGCCCGCGTGCAATACTACCTGTCAAAGGAATACAGGGTTCTGTCCATCGTTATGCTGGTCTTGCTGCTTTCGAGTGTGCTGGTGGTCATGATCGCACGCAGCATTACCAGGCCACTCAACGAAGCTGTGCTTAACCTGACCAGTGCAAGCAAGGAGATTCTAGCCACAACCACCGAACAGGCATCGGGCGCCCGCGAGCAGGCGGCTGCGGTTGCGGAAACAGCTACTACAGCGGATGAAATAACCCAAACAGCCCAGCAGGCTGCACAGCGGGCCAGTGGTATGGGCGATGCCGCACGGCGGACCGCAGAGGTTGGCGACGCCGGCAAAAAAGCGGTCGACGGATCGATCGCAGCGATGCGCGCGGTCCGTGAACAGATCGAGACTACGGCGCAAAACATCCTCACACTGGCTCAACAGGCCCAAGCTATCGGTGAAATTATCGCTACGGTTAACGACATAGCTGAGGAGACCAACCTCTTGGCCCTCAACGCCGCTATCGAAGCTTCACGAGCCGGGGAACATGGAAAAGGATTTGCCGTGGTCGCAGGTGAGATCAAAGAACTCGCCAGTCAGTCTAAGCAGGCCACGGTCCAGGTCCGTCAGATTCTGGGTGAGATTCAGAAGGCGACCAACGCAGCAGTACTGTCTACCGAAAATGTAACACGCGGTATGGGCGAAGTGACCGAGGTCAGCGCCAAGGCCGGTGAGACTATCGGCGCTTTAGCGGAGACGCTGACTGAAACAATGCGCGCTGCCACCCAGATTGCAGCGTCAGCCGGACAGCAGGCTACCGGGACTGCGCAGATAGCTGTCGCGATCAAGAACATCGACCAGGTTACCCAGCAGACTATCGCTGCCACCCGCCAATCCAAGGAAGCTGCCGCCAACCTGAACTCGATCGGCAATCAGCTCGCTGCGCTGGTCGGATAATTGAATGGACAAGCAGCAATTAATGGCTCAGCTGATGGGCACTTTCCTGGGGGAGCTCGAGGAGAATCTGCGCTCATTAAACAGCGAATTGCTGCTTTTGGAGAAAAACCCGAATCGATCGGAATGTGGAGAATCTCTGGTCAAACTGTTTCGAGCGGCCCATAGCCTCAAAGGCGCCGCGCGTTCAGTTGGCCAAAGCGAGATCGAAGCTCTCTGCCACCAGCTCGAGGACAGATTGGCGGACCTGCGCGATGATAACGCTGAGCTTAGCCCGGAGAGCATCGCCCCCTTGTTCGAGCAGCTTGACAGCATCGACCAGGCAGCGCAGCGCCTTAAAAATCAGGGCGAAGCCAAAGCCGACGAGCCCGTCGTCCCGCGAGCGTCTACTCGGCAATCTCCAGTAATGCCTGTTGTAAATGGGGCCGTGCCGCCGGCTTCAAAGGCGATCAGCCAACCTCTCACGCCCAACATGCCTCCAAGTGTCACTGCTGAAAGCGGCGATTTCGCGATGGTGCGCGTGGCGGCCCACCGACTCGATGCGCTTCTGGCCTGGAGTGGCGAGTTGCTGGTAGCTCGACGCCGGATTGCTGAGCGCGCAGAGCAACTGACGAGACTGCGGCAGACGCTCCGCCTATACCGTATTGATGCCCGTCGCTTCGAGGAGGTAAGCAGGCGCTTTCGTACCAATTCAGTGCCGGCAGAACCGCCGGCAGCCGGCATGGGGTTCAGCGCAGATCTGCGCAAGTCCCTGGACAGCCTGCTGCAGCAGCTCGACCATGATGTCGAGCAATTGTCCACATCCTTCGCCAGCAGCATCCGCGCGCTGGACCAAGCGGCAGCTCCTGTTGAAGCGGACATTCAGCAAATGCGAATGTTGCCGTTTACTGAATGCTGTCAGGGCCTTGATCGGATGCTTCGG
The DNA here is from genome assembly GCA_024281015.1 of Candidatus Binataceae bacterium. Classification (GTDB taxonomy): domain Bacteria; phylum Desulfobacterota; class Binatia; order Binatales; family Binataceae; genus JAMXLL01. The sequence continues at coordinate 4,593 of JAMXLL010000074.1, read as the reverse complement.
GATCTGTTGCGGAACAGCGGAAAGCAGGCCGATTTGCTAGTTGAAGGCGAGGACGTCGAGTTGGATCGGGGCATCATCGAGCAACTGCGAGATCCAATGCGCCACTTGGTGCGCAACGCGATCGGCCACGGAATCGAAACTCGTGAGGATCGGGCGAGGAACGGTAAACCCCCGCAGGCACGCATCGGGGTCCGTGCAGTGATGCGCGGCTCGCATGTCGAAATTACGGTATCGGACGACGGGAGAGGGCTCGACCTCGAAGCCATTCGCGCGAAAAGCCATCTTGACGACAACGCTGATCCGCGAGAAGTGGCACAAACCATCTTTCTCCCTGGCGTTTCAACCGCCGGCCAGGTGGACGAGGTGTCGGGGCGCGGCGTCGGTCTCGACATCGTCAAAAGTCATATCGAGGGGCTGCGCGGCAGTGTCAGTGTTACTTCGACTCCAGGGAGCGGCACGACCTTTGTGCTCACGGTTCCTCTGACGCTCTCAATAATGCGCGCGCTGCTGTTGCGCGCGGGCGGCCAGATTTTTGCCATTCCGAACGTACACGTGCGCAAACTCCTGCGCTTCAACCCAGCGGAGATCAGGCGTGCCGGCAACCGCGAAATGCTCATCAACGACGATGGCCGGACGCCGACGCCGGTAGCTTCGCTCCAGGCCGTGCTTAAGCTTCCTCGTACGGGTTCGGACAGCGAGGCATCGCTGGCGGTCATCGTCGGCATGGGCGACTCCAATCTTGCGTTCATTGTGGACGAGTTTCTTTCGGAACAAGAGATGATGGTCAAGACCCTTGGGCGGCGAATTCGAAGAGTGCGACTGGTATCTGGTGCAACGTTGCTACCCTCGGGAGAAGTCGCTCTGGTGCTCAACGTGGGGAACCTGGTGCGCAGTGCATTGGGAATCACACTGCAGAACGACGGAGCATCCACAGTCAAGTCGACAGAGGTGAAGCGGTCGAAGCGTCTCATCCTGGCAGACGATTCAGTTACCACACTTAGCCTTGAAAAAAGCATCCTCGAAGGCGCGGGCTATGACGTCCGGGTGGCGGCCAATGGCCAGGCAGCCTGGGAGCTGCTTCAGGCGCAGGGGGCAGACCTGCTCGTGAGCGATGTGGAAATGCCAAGGATGAACGGTTTCGAACTCACCACTAGTGTCCGCGCTTCGGAACGATTTCATGATCTGCCAATCGTACTGGTGACTGCCCGCGAAACCGACGCCGACAAGGCGAAAGGCCTGGAACTTGGTGCCAGTGCGTATCTGGTCAAAAGTGCGTTTGATCAGGATCAATTGCTAAAAACCATCGCCCAATTGTTGTGAGTTTTTAGGCCTGAATAGTTCAACTGAGGCAGATAATGGCTTTTAATCAATGATCCGAGTACTCGTAGTCGAAGACTCTGAAACAGCGCGCACACTACTCAAAGCCATCCTGCAGCAGGACGGGGCCATCGAGATCGCCGGAGAAGCCCGAAATGGCGCTGAAGCCATAACGATGGCCCGCGAGCTTAAGCCGGATCTGATCACAATGGATATCAGCATGCCGGTGGTCGACGGTTTCGCCGCTACCGAGCAAATAATGGCGGCCACACCGGTCCCCATCGTAATGGTCACGGCTTTTCCCAACCTGACTGAGGCAGAAGCAGGAGCACGAGCGTTGACCTGCGGCGCGCTAACGGTGCTGCACAAGCCGCTGGGAATAACTACTGCGGGTCACGACCAAAGCGCCCGAGAACTGATAGAAACCGTCAAGGCGATGGCAGATGTTAAGGTGGTGCGGCGGATTTCCAGCGTTCGTACCACACCCTCTTTGTACGGCCACACTCCGTCACCAAGGCGGCCTCGTCTGATGACTATCGCGGCGTCAATCGGCGGGCCTGCGGCATTGCGAATACTGCTGCCTGGGCTGGACGCTCATTTTCCGATTCCGATCCTGATTGTTCAGCATATCACCAGCGGCTTCATCGAAGGTCTGGTGTCGTGGCTCGCAAGCAGTCTCTCGCTGCCGGCAAAGCTTGCTCACGACGGCGAGTTGCTGGAGGCCGGCACGATTTACTTTGCCCCGGACGAACATCATCTTGGCGTTGGCAGCGATTTTCGCGCCATTCTGTCGTCGGCACCGCCGATCGGCGGTTTCCGCCCTTCGGCTAACTTTTTGTTCGAAACTGCGGCGCGCGTGACAGGCTGCGACACGCTGGCGGCTATCCTTACGGGAATGGGCGATGATGGCCTCGAGGGCTTACGTGTCCTGAAACGGAACAATGGCTACATCATCGCACAGGACGAAGAAAGTTCTGTCGTGTTCGGAATGCCCGGTGCTGCCATCAAGGCGGGCGTAGTGAATGACGTGCTCCCCCTCCGGGCGATCGCGCAGAAGCTGAACCTGATGGCAGAGCGAAACTCATCTCCAATCTAGACCCGTGTCGATCGCGGCCGGAGGAGCGAATGACCCGAATATTGATCGTTGAGGACAGCCCCACCCAGGCTCAACAGCTGGCTATCCTGCTCAGCGACGCGGGGTTCGAGGTTGAAATCGCGTCTGATGCCGCGCAAGGGTATGCCCTGGCAGCGAAAGAGTGCTTCGACCTGATTATGGCTGATGTCTATTTGCCGGGCGAAAACGGGTTTGAATTCTGCCGTCGCATCAAGGCGAATCCCCGCCTCAATGGCACTCCAGTACTCATCGATACGTCCGATTCAAATCCCAAGAACGTTCTGCGCGGACTCGAAGCGGACGCCGACGGCTTCATGACCAAGGACCATTCGCCCGGCGAAATCGTCGGACGCGTGCAGCGCACGCTTGCCGGTGGTGCTCGCCGCGTGCACATGGGCGACATCGATTACACCCAGGTAACTTTTCAAAACACCGACTTCCTGCTCAACCCCACCATTGAACAGCTTCTGAATATCCTGCTTTCAGCGTTCGAAGACGTGCTAACCCTGAATAAACGCCTGAAGTCCAATGAAGCAGCACTGCTCAAATTGAATGAAGAGATTCGCCGCGCCAACCAGGCGCTGCAGGAAGCTAATAACCTCAAGGACCGCTTTCTTAGCATGGCAGCTCATGATCTGCGCAGCCCGATCGGAAACATCAGCGTTATGGCTTCGATGATGCTGCAGAGCGAGTGCGATCTAGCCGAAAGGAATGACTTTCTTAATAGCATGGTGCATGAAGCCGATCAGATGCTGCTGATGCTGCAGGATCTCCTTTCGGCCAGTACGGCGCGCAGCGGGAAGCTGGAATTGAAGCCTGTTCTCCAGGATCCGCTAGGAATCCTGCGTCAGGCCTTTGATAGATTCGTCCTGATTGCTCGTAAGAAGGCCGTGAAGTTGGTTTGGGAAGTGGCGCCCCAGCTGCCATCAGCCGAGCTGGATGGCCAGCGTATGGTCGAAGTGCTCTCAAACCTCATTTCTAACGGCATCAAGTTCTGCTCCCCTGGACAATCTGTAATTCTGGGTGCAGACGCGATGAATTCGCATCTGGAGATTTTTGTGCGGGATACCGGACCAGGTATCGCGCAGCAGGAACTTCCGCATCTCTTCGAACCCTTCACAAAGCTCTCCAACAGGCCAACCGCCGGAGAACCGAGCACCGGCCTGGGTTTGTCAATCGTCAAGCAGATCGTCGAATTACATGGCGGCCATGTGTCCGTTGATACTGCCATCGGACAAGGTACGGCTTTCAAAGTGTACCTGCCCCTGCAATATCCGCACGCGGTTCCGAATTGACTGGCCTCAGTTGGATGATTAAAGCCCACGCCGGTCGGGCAAGGGGCTCGTGACAAACTGCGGCTTGCGACCTATCAGGCGGATATGCAGCAGGAGTACTCTCGAAAAATCCTGCTCAAAATCCATCTGAAAAAGCCCTGCGTGGGGAAGCTCCGCCAATGCATCCGCCCTTTTCTTGCCGCTAATCAGCCATGCCCCGCCGGCCTGGAAAGCGGCCTTTTCGATTAGCTTGCGAGCGCGCACTGGATCATCACCGGGAACCGCGCCATTGGGGTTCGGCTGTTTGAAATAGTACTCGAAGGGGACCAAAAAGAATCCCCGGGGAAACCCGTCGTTTTCCTGCTGATCAATCATACGCTCCGATGAAAAAAAGCCGGTTTCGAAAAACACCGTTTCATCCGTGCCGGGTGCGGCGGCGACGCGCATAGCGATAGCGCGCCAGGGTTGATCCTGTGCCTTGAAACTCAGCGGCGAGAGCATTACTAGAAGCGCCACGACCGCCAGGGTAACATCTCTGCGAACGCGACTGCCGCCCTGATCGAGCAGCAGCGCCACTATCACTGCTAGGACCGCAAACGAGGGCGCGGCATAACGCACCGTGAACATCGGCCGCATCACGATTGAACCTGCGGCGAGCCCGAGGATCGGGATCACCGCATACAACGAGCAGCGCATCGCCAACTCAGATTTTTCGCTAACACGTCGCATACCGAGCATCAACACCGACAAAACGCAAAGCGTCAGTAATGAGGCCAACATACGTGTGCCCGCGGAGTGGTGAGATACTCCGATCCAGTCCACCCAGTGACCGAACAGCAGGGCATGAATCTGTGCCGATGCGGTGGGTATGAAGGGAATGAACAATAT
>JAMXLL010000073.1 GCA_024281015.1 Candidatus Binataceae bacterium | reverse complement strand
TTAGATAATCCACACTCGCGCAAATCTTTGCCAGGAGAAGTGGATTGTATTCGGGAACCAAACAAATCCCCGTCGCGAGCCGGATACGGGTGGTGCGAGCAGCCGCGTAGGTTAGTGCGATGAACGGGTTCAGTAATGGCAGATCAGTCGGGATTGGCAGGTTCTCACCGCGCGAATAAGGATAACGCGACGAAAACCGCTCCAGGAAAACCACGTGCTCAGGCGCCCAGACCGTCGCAAAATTCAACCGCTCGGCATTTGCCGCGGCAGTGGCGAGCAACTCCGGCCGGGCAAGATTGCCGATACCGATCGCAAAAAAGCCAATCTTCATGCTACTTCCCTACCTGCCAACACTTATTCCGTTTCGAGCCAAACCGACGGCGTCGTAACTGCACCATGTTTTGCAAAGGCTGCATCGATTTCCTGCATATCGGCGTCTGAAATTGACCATCCGATAGCACCGACATTGTCCTCGACCTCGCGGGGATTGCGGCATCCTACCAGCGCAGTGCTTACCACCGGATTCGACAATGTCCATCGCAACGCCAACTGCGGCAAGCTTTTGCCGTAACGCTGCGCAATGCTTTTCAGCTCGGCGACTGCCCTGAGATTTTTGAGGTAATATTCGGGACCGAACAGATGCTGGAAGAGGTTGAGATTGGCTAATTGTCCCCGCTTCGAACGCCAGTCACCCTTATCGAAGGTCATCTCCTCGGTAAACGTGCCCGTGAGCATCCCATAGGCCAGCGACCCGTACGCCATCACGCCGATATTATGCGCGCGGCAGTACGGGAAGATCTCACTCTCCATCCGACGGTCGAACATGTTCCAGCAATATTGCACGACGTCGATACGGCGAGTGCTCATGCAGGCTTTGATTTCCTCGAGGCGGAAGTTGGAAAGGCCCACCGCGCGTACTTTGCCCTGCTTCACCAGGTCATCAAGCGCAAGCATCGTCTCCTCGAAGGGAGTGTTGCGATCGGGCCAATGCACGAGATAGATGTCGACGTAATCAGTGTCAAGGTTCCCAAGGCTCTTCTCAATTGACTCCATCACGCGTTTGCGGCTGCCGTCCCGAAAATTTTGCGCTTCCGGATAGCCTACGCCGAACTTGGTGGTGATGACCGCCTCTTTGCGCCGTCCACCGAGCGCTTTGGCAAGCGATCTCTCTGAGGCTCCGAAACCATATGCCTCAGCGGTATCAAAACAATTGATACCCACATCAAGTGCGCGATTTACGGCCTTGATAAAGTCGGCTTCTTCGATGCTCCCGTAGCCACCTCCGATTTCCCAACAGCCAACTCCGATCGCCGATGTTTGAATGCCGGTTTGGCCGAATGAACGATATTCCATCGCCCGGACCTCCCTAAGTAGCGAAGCCGATTCAACCGGCTCCGGAATAGCACATTATGGCTCTCAGCCGGCGGAAATGTTCCGAGCGGCCCTCTTCGGCAGCGCTGGAGTGCTTCCTTTTAGGACGCGCGCTCCGCCTCAGGCCATTCATTTAGCACGATTGGGAGTGCTTCGTCTTGTGTCGATTACAAATCGGCGGAAGCTCAAGACGGCGACAGGCTGCCCTAGATCAATGCCGCTCGCTTTCGCCAGCGGCGGGAAGATCCGGCCTGGTAGCCGCTCGCTGGGTTATTTATTGAAGGGTGGAGGCGTCCGAATTTTGGCGGTGCGCCCGATCCATGGCGTCAAAGACCGAACCAGAGGCATAGCCCGGTTGGGAATCGAAAGGCACAGCCAGCGGCTCTACCTATTTAGTGCAGCCGCGTATGGTTCCGCTCGCTAGGCTGAATTGGGGTGTGGTGTCCACCGCCAAGCTGAGTGACGAGGGCTTACTTGCTCTCGGGGATGTCCCGGATCAGCGTCAGAATCGCCAGGAACTCCTTGGCGGTCAAGGCAGTTCCCAGCAGGCTGAGATGCTCCAGCACCTGAAGCTCGCGTTTGGTCACGTGATAACGTGCCAAAAGTGCGTGGTCCTTGATGAAGCGCTGCCAGGAGGGCGTGGCCTTTTTGGGAGATTCGGTTTGATTCGCGGTGAGCAAAGCCTTAGCCTCAGGGTGGGCTAAGACGAGCAGCTCTTGGCGGTCCAATCCTAACGTATCGGCGAGCCGTGCCACCAATTTCAGCGACGGCTTACGGCGGCCGCTCTCGATAAAGGCGACATGGCTCGCTTCGACTCCCAACTTCTGGGCCAGCGAGCGCTGCGTTAGTCCCAGAGCTTCCCTGCGAGTCTTCAGAAATTCCCCAAGTTTGTTCATCTGTTTCATGTATTGTACTCGTCCAATAACGCCCGCCGGAGCTTCGCATAATGGACGAGCGCCGCAAGCGCCTGCAATCTCCTATTAACTCCTCGAATACAGTCGAGCCGTAGCCCCATTTTAGACGCGTGTTCTAAAAGTCGCGCGAACGCGGCTTCCGACAATTCGTTAGAACCATCGGCGCGCGAGGCGCGGCTTCCGCTGCCAAAAACTGTCCGGGCTATAGGCGCCGGACAAGTGGCGAGGCTCACGAGCGTATCAGCGGCTAGTTCGGAAGGTTCGGTCAGATGCTCTTCATATGCAGTCTGCGACAGGAGATGGGTCTCTTCACCAGCCCCGAAGATCTGAGAAGTCAAATGATGTCCCATCTCGTGATCAAGAGCCAGCCCGACCACTGCGGGGTGATGCGCCGTATTAACGAAAATTAAAGGCCGCGTCCGGACCTGATCGACCTTGTTGACATAAAATCCAAGTAGTGACAGCCCCTCCTTGGACGGCAAGCTCGCGAATTTGAAATCCACACCGGAACCCGACCATCGGCGCACAAACTCGTTGGGTGACACCAGGGTGACAGGCTGGCGGTTCAAACCGGGCCACACCCGAGCCTTGCCCTCGTTTGCGATCTGTTTAACTTCCCAACGGCTGAGGCATTGGCGCAGAGCTTGGCCATAGTCCCTCTGTATAATTCCAGTAATCTCGGACTTAAGGTTCGCTGGACTCGCCACTTTGTCTTGTCGCGTCCCCTTCGCGACGCTCGAGAGTCCATCTACGAGACCTTCAAACCCGGAACTACGTCCGTGCGCATCAGCACGTGTGCGACGTCTCGATGAGGCCATTTTTCCTACGGGATCTGCCCGCACTGGCAGCCTACCGCAGTTAACCATCGGCGAGCAAGCCTTTTTTTGGCCCCTCAAGAAAGAGACTTAACGCTTAAAACAGCTCACTGTCGCCCGCTGCAAGTCATAACAGTCTAACTATTTGTAAGCAAAATTTACAGAAGATAAGCCCGTCATAGGTAAATTAATCGTAAGAGCCTGCTAAATCCGCTAAGCTCGCCGCATGTGGCGACAACGTCCGCGAACACTGCGGCATTCCGCTGGTTGCGCGAGCGTCGCACATTCACGCAGTCCTCCCTCTGGCACAGAAATTTTCGGGGAACAACATCTGCAACTGATAATGGTCGGAGGACATTTTTTCCATGCAGCTTCGTCTACTCACTACCCACATCGAGCGCAGTGTGTTTCTCACTCGGCTCGACCACGCCCGCGCCGAACACGGCGGTACCTTTCGAGAAAATAGTCAGTCTCAGATAATTAATCGCCGGCGGCTCGAATGTTCCCGGCTTTATGGATTGTTTCAAAATGAGAGTGCGCCAGCCGACGAAATGTTGGCAGGCGTGGCGATGCACGATCTGCGATCATTCCCGCAAAGCTGTGACAAGCCCGATCTTTCGCATCTTCCCCCGGAAACCGTAGTCGAGTGTAGCGATCATTGGTCTCTCTCCAGCGGCGCCGGAATGATCGCATGGGTGGGACTCGCCGTGCCGATGCGCCTGCTCGGAATACAGGCGGTCCTTGCTTACCTGGCTGCGGGCGATACGGCGTGTGCTCACGCAGGCTTCTATGAGTTGATGGGATTCGTTCCCGCCGGCCCGCTCGTTCCTCACCCGTTTGTCGAAAACGCCGAGGGGGAAAAGTTGCTTGTCCAGCCGGTGATGCTCCAGGGAGAAGCGTTCAACCACGCGATGAACGCTTTGTCGCAGACCTGCGTGCAATATTCTGACGACGCACGCATTTTCGAGTTAAAGAATTTCGCTCGCCCGCCGATGCGCCGCCCATCAGTTCGGACCAATCTTCGCCGGCGTATTCCTGCCGGTATTGAGCACGCCGATACTATCAGCGCGTCCATCTGATGAGGGCGCGGATAGCCGATCTCTAACCACGTTCAGACAATTTAGGGGCTGGGGGGCCAGCTAAACAATGAACACCAACTACCAACCAGGACAATCACAACAGAGCTGCGAGCACAACTATTTCCGCACGCCGATCAAACTGAGCAAAGAACAACTGCACTCGCTCTCCACCGTGAATCCTGTCATCAGCACTTGTCACATAACTTTGGAATGGACGGCGGTGTTTCTGGCGGCCATTGTTTGCCACCGCTTCTGGAATCCTCTGCTATACCTGGTCAGCGTTGCGTTCATCGGCGCCAGGCAGCATGCGCTGTTAATCCTGATGCATGACGGAACACACTATCGGCTGTATCGGAATCGGCGGGTTAATGACTGGGTGACCGAATTGTTTCTGGCGTGGCCTCATCTGGTCACGATGAAATCGTATCGTGAGAACCACCTCGCGCACCATAACTACGTCAATACGGAAAGTGATCCCGATTGGGTGCGGAAAAAAGACGTCAACGAATGGCAATTTCCCCAAACCGCCCGAAGCCTGCTCGGCATTTTTCTGCGCGATCTCATTGGAATTGGCGGAATCAAGCTGATCCGTCTCGCCTCATCACTATCGTCTGCGGCGCAGGTTCCCAGCAAATCATTCGTTCGTATACGGCTGGCCTTCTACATTGTCGTGGTTGGCGGGCTGGTTGCGTCCGGTTGGGGACTGGCGCTCATCCTATACTGGATAGTTCCATTTTTTACCTGGCTCGTTCTAATCATGCGCATACGCAGTATCGCTGAGCATTTCGCGATCCAACCCGAACCCGGTGTTTATACACAAACGCGGACTACATACGCCGGACCGTTGGCTCGCTTGTTCATCGCGCCCAAGAACGTCAATTATCACATTGAGCACCACTTCTTTCCGAGTGTACCCTTCTATAGGCTGCCCGAACTTCACGCATTGCTGATGTCCAGGCCGGAGTTCGCTCGCGCCGCCCACTTAACTCAAAGTTATGGCAAAATGTTAAGAGAGTGCCTGACTCTGGCCGATGACGGCAGGTCCGGACCGCAGAAGATGAATACGGAAGCGCGGCCGCTCGCTTTGGCTAAATCCTGAGCCAGCTCCGAATCGAAGCGGAAAAGTGAAGATGCTGAGTGCCCCTGGCCACTTCACTTTTTCGCTTCGACATATCTGAGGCGCTACAATCGAATCTCCCGTCACGGGGCGTCACAGGTGCGCCGCAGTGGGCTAAGCCGCGCGATTAGGCTTCAGCGAATGCACAGGACCGGCAACATGCTGGATGTCCTGGTGACGGAGACTTGTTTTGGCACCAACACATGGAGGGTGTAGCCCATGCCCGAAAACGCGCAGCGTTTTTCACTCATAACCGAGCAGAGCATCGCTGAATTGCGCAAGCTGATTAACGTTCCCATCGAAGACTCATTAGAGCCCTGGTGTTACGAAGCCTCGCGCGACAATATTCGGCATTGGGCTCACGGAATTGGTGATGATAATCCATTGTGGTGTGAACCGTCGTATGCAGCGGACACCGATTATGGCCGGCTGCTCGCTCCACCATCGTTCATATTTCCACTGAACCGCTCCTTTAGCGGTTACGTCGGCGGCTTGGCCGGAGTCCACGCCATGTTTGCGGGCATTGATGTAACCTGGCACAAGCCGATGATGCTGGGCGACCAATTCACCACGCGCGCCTGGCTCAAGGATCTCGTCGAGCACCAAACTCGTTTCGCCGGCCGCTCGATACAACAAATCTATCGCTGCGAATTCTACAACCAGAATCGTGAATTGGTTGCGGAGGGGGACAGCTGGTGCTTCCGCACTGAGCGAGATACTGCGCGCGAGCGTGGCACCAAATACGAAGGCGTAAAAAAGAAGGGCCAGGTGCACTACACGCGCGATGATCTAGCCAGGATTTTTGCCTATTACGAGGCAGAGCAGGTTCGCGGCGCCACACCACGCTATATCGAAGAAGTCAAGGCCGGTGACAAGCTGCCAACGATGGTAAAAGGTCCGATGACGATCACAGGCTTCATCGCCTTTGCTCAAGGTTGGGGTGGGCTGTACATCCGCGCCAACAAATTGGCGTGGAAACAACTGCAAAAGCATCCGGGTCTCGGCATTCCGAACAAATTCGGTATTCCCGACGTTCCCGAACGCGTGCATTGGGAGGACGATCTGGCAACCCTGGTCGGCACCCCGGCGGCCTACGATTATGGTCCGGAGCGATGTTCCTGGATGTCGCATCACCTGACCAACTGGATGGGCGATGGCGGCTTTCTGCGGCGGCTGGAGGTTAAGATTCGCCGCCATAACCCGGTCGGCGATACGCTCTACATCAATGGCGAGGTGAAGCGAACGTTCAAGCAGGATGGCGGACACTACGCCGAAATTTCGCAACAAGCGACTAACCAGGACGGAGAATTATCCGTGCTGGCAACTGGCATAGTCCATCTGCCGACGCGAGTAGACTGATCAATCAACAACGATTAGACAAGTCGTCGAGGAGCTAGCCATCTGCCGCCTTCCACGCGAGGCTCTACAGCTTCCACGAGGTCGCGGCTCCTCTCCTCATCGCAAACGGTGCAGCGAAAGCCAGGCGGTGAGGCATCTCGGACGGCTTCGCGGCAAGCGCGAAGCTGGAACCGGTCTGTCATGCCAGGTTCAGCCCAGCGCCATGGTTGCGGGTAACCGCAACGAACAGGGCCGAAACTTCGTTTCGGCCCTGTATCGCCTCGCTGCTTCAGAATAAATTCAGGCGGGCACCGAACGAATCACCTCACCCGCCAGTGTCCCGCTCTGACGGCCGTGCTCGTACGACACTTTGCCGTTAACAACAGTGTATTCGATTCCCTCAGCGGGCATTACGAGCCGGCGTCCGCCTCCCGGCAGATCATACTGCATCGTGGCACGTCGCGCCGAGTTCACGGTGCTGAAATCAAAGATAGCCACGTCGGCTTTCCAGCCCTTCTTCAATTGGCCCCGTTGGGGGATCCCGAAGAAGGCCGCCGGCTCAGAGGTTAGGCGCTTGATCGCAAACTCGAGTGTGATCGCTTCCCGCTTACGGACCCAGTTGCCGAGCAAATACGTCGCGTAGCCCGCATCGCAAAGCATATCAACGTGGGCGCCGCCATCGCTAAGCCCGATCATCGTGCGCGGGTCGGTGATCAACTGCTGAATACCTTCTTCGTGATACTGCTGCATCGTGTACTGCAGCTTGAGGTCGTCTTCGACCGGAAGGTCAAGGAAGGTGTCCAGCGGGTCGGCCCCGCGCATCTCCGCCACTTCCTCGACAGTTTTACCTTCATATTGCTTCAAGGCGGGGCTTTCAGCCTCGAGGATCTCGACACGATGCCAGCGCCCGGTGAATAAATGCGGCCGCTTCAGGCTTTCTCGGAATGACCGTCGGAATTCCGGATCAGAGTAAATCCGCTTTTGTTCCTCAGCCGGTTGATTGAATACGTGGTTCCACGCTTCATTGTCAGCAAAGGTAAACGGATTACGCAGGTCGAGCTGTGAGACGAAGGGCTTGCAAAGCACTTGCGGGATGCCACCGCGTTTGATCAATGGTTCGCACCGTTGCAGGGTCTGCAGGGCACGCTCAGGGTGGCGCGGGGTAGACGCCATCGCCAACCAGGTTACCGGCCGCCCACTCTCGGTAAGCAACATGTCGAGCAGTTCGTACTCGTCATCGGAGACAGTTGCAATTTTTTTCGTTAACGCAACCTCGATGGCGCCCTTGCGGTGCTGCTTCAAGACACTCGCGTAGGTCTTCAACTCGTCTTTGCTGGCTAAACGGCAGGCGAGCGGGGTACCGTGAAAGCCGATATGCTGCTTGAGAGTGGTGGTTGAAAAGCCCATCGCACCGGCTGCCATCGCTTCACTCAGCAGGCGGGCGACCTGATTGGTTTCCTCCGGTGTGGCTGCGCGCTCCATTGACTCCTTGCCCATCACGTAATGGCGAAAAGGAGTGAGCGGGGCGAGAAAGCCCAAGTTGATGGCAGTGCCGCGCTTCTGGGCCGCATCGAGAAATTGAGGGAAGGTCTCCCAATCCCAGGTAATGCCTTTGTTGAGCGATTCGTAGGGAATCGCCTCGACATTAGTCAGGTCCCAGGCAGCGATCTCGCGGGATTCCGGCTTGCAGGGTGCCACGCCTACCCCGCAGTTACCCATTACGACCGAGGTAATGCCGTGCCAGGATGTGCAACTGATCAGGGGGTCCCAACAGATTTGGGCATCATAATGGGTGTGCGGGTCGATAAAGCCGGGAGCAACGATCAGGTCCGAGGCGTCAATTACCCGGTTCGCGCCCTCGGTGATTTTACCGATCTCGGCGATGCGATCTCCGGCGATCGCGATATCGGCACGAACACGAGCCGCGCCTGTGCCGTCCACAACAGTACCGTTTTTAATCAAGAGGTCATACGCCATAACTGCTTGTCCCTTTTGTTTTCTGGCCGGAATTAGCTATAGCCGGAGGCAAGGGAACGCGCAGGAAATCATCTGGATTTGGGTGAACCCTGCGCTTCGCCTACTTCCTGTGAACCTCAGGTCACTCACAGCCGTATGCATGGGCTGCAGCCTGGCTGAGGCATGGCTCGCCGATACTCACGATCAGTTGAGATTGATGTGATAAAGCTTCGCCGCATTCTCGCAAATAATCTTATGAGTCACCGGCTCCGGCACTCCCTTGAAGTCCTGCTCGATTACTTTAAGCGAATTCGGCCAAGTGGAATCCGTGTGCGGGAAGTCGGACGCCCACATGAAGTTGTCTTCGCCAAAATAATTGAAGAGCATCGGACCGATTGGATCATCCTGGAAGGTCGCCCACATGTTGCGCCGGACATATTCCGAGGGCTTCATATCGAGCGGCTCTGACATCAACGCGCCAAATTTCTCGAATGCGTGATCCATTCGGTACATGTAGTGGCCAATCCATCCGGTATCGTTCTCAGCAGACACGATCTTGATTTTCGGGAAGCGCATCATCACGCCGCTGAAGATGATATCCGTCAGCGACCGTTGTACTTCGTGAATGAGATTCATGTACCCGCGTACGAAGGACTGATCGCGGGCAGCCCGAACCTTTTTCTGCTCATCCTCGGATTTCGGGGCTTTTTTGCCGGTGATGACATGCAGCGAGAGCGGCATTTCAAGATCCTGCGCGCAGGCCCAGAAGGGATCGTACTCCTTAGAGGTATAAGGCTTTTCCCGCGGCGGGGCTCCCCAAATCATCGCCCCACGCAGCCCGATTTTGGCTGCACGCTGTAGCTCTTTAATCCCCTCGCCAATGTCCTCCAGCGAAATCAGCGCGGTGCCGATCAAACGATTGGGGTTGTGCGAGCAGAATTCCGCCAGCCAATCGTTATAAGCCTTGAAGCAGGCCCGTTGTAGGTCCGGATCGTGCAAACCAAACAGAGACATGCCGAGCGTGGTATACAGGACTTCGGCCCGGACGCCATCAATGTCCTGATCCTTAATGCGCTCGACGGGATCCCATCCGCTGGGCCGCGCAGTGATGTAGCCCTCGTCCTGTCCCTTCTTCATGAACTCCTTGAGTTCCTCGCCGCTGCGGCCAGCTGCGAAGCCCCCGGCTACCGGGAACGGAGGGAGGCCAGGTGCGATAAATACCCAGCCACCCTTGCCTTCATTCTTGACCACGCGGGGAGCGTTTTCCTTGAACTTTGTGTCAACCCGCTCGACCCATAGATCTGCCGGCTCCATCATGTGAGAGTCGGCCGAGATTACTTGCTGTGCCGTCATCGAAATAATTCCTCCTGCGTCTGGGATATGTCTCGATAACAGTATCCCGACTTGGCATCGGTTAATGCAGCTTTGGCGCTTGTTCTTGAACGAGAGCCGTCACTCGCAGACTCGCTAAAGGATGACCGTTCGCGTTGCTCACGCTCAATTGAGCTGAATGTTGTAGAGCGCGGCCGCATTGTCGAACACAATTTTGCGGGTCACGTCCGCGGGTACGCCCTCGAAATCCTGCCTGATTACTTTCAGCGAGTTGGGCCAGGTCGAGTCGGTGTGCGGAAAATCCGACGCCCACATGTAATTGTTCTCGCCAAAAAACCTGTATGTCATCGGGCCGATAGCGTCATCCTGGAAAGTCGCCCAGATATTGCGCCGTACGTACTCAGAGGGCAGCATCTGCAGCTTGGTCTCCTCGCGCATGGTGCCGAATTTACCGTAGAAGTGGTCCATCCGGTACATGAAATGAGCAATCCAACCGGTGTCATTTTCCGCCGAGACGATGCGCAACCCGGGGAAGCGCTCGAACACTTTGCCGAAAATGAAACCGGAAAGGGTTCGTTGCACTTCGTATATGGGCTGCATCGTGCCAATCAGCATCTTCACCCCGCCGAACACGATCGGTCCCTTGTCCTCGCGCGGTTTGTCATCGCCCTGGGACTTTTCCCTATCCCGGCGGCTCTTCTGATTGCGCTGCGTGATGACGTGCAGCGAGAGCGGCATTTTCAATTCTTGAGCCGCTGCCCAGAACGGATCATACAATTCATTGTAATAAGGCTTGTCGTCGGGCGGCACGCCCCAGATCATTGCGCCCTTAAGGCCCATTTTGGCGCAGCGTTCCAATTCTTTGACCGCGAGCGGAATATCGTCGAGCGAGATAAGCGCAATAGGATGGAGTCGCGCTGGGCAGTATGAGCCGAATTCGGCCACCCAATCGTTGTAAACGCCGAAGCATGCGCGGCGCAGCTCGTCATCATCGAGTCCGAACAGGGGCATCCCCAGCGTGGTGTAAATCACCTCGGCCTTGACGCCGTCGACATCCTGGTCTTTCAGCCGTTCAGCGGGGTCCCATCCGCTGGGCCGTGCCGCTTCGTAGCCCTTTTGCAGATGTTGTTTAAGTTCCTCGCCGCTCTTGCCGATGCCGAAGCCGCCGGCCACAGGAAACGGCCGAACGCCGGGGGCAACGAACAGGTAACCGGAGCCCCGCTCGTTCTGAACGACTTTCGGGGCGTGGTCGCGAAATTTGTGGTCGAGACGGGTCTGCCATAAGTCCGCCGGCTCCATCATATGGGAGTCTGCGGAAATCACCTGCAGTTCTGCCATGGTTGAGTCCCTCCTGAGTTCGAGTGAAGGCTACCTAATATCGTTTATCACAATCAGGGTGGCAAACGACAACAGTTCTGGCCGACTATGAGAATCCAGTGCCGCTTCCATTATGGTATAAAACGACACTTAATTGGGGCTTAAACGGCGTTTGCCCGTGAATCTCGTAGTAAGACAAGGAAGCGTTGAGGACGCTGCCGCCTGCGGAGTTATCGACTTCGAGGCTTTCAAGTCCATTTCCAGTCAGCACAATTTCCCGTGGGATTTTCCATCGGTCGAAATTGCGATCACAGTTATCACCCGCGGCGGCCACGGAAATTGACGGAGGCGGTCTTCTCGTGCCGACCCGCAACGGCGAGCTATTACGCCTGGTGCATCAAATGACTCTGATGACGACCGGCCTCTACAACGAGCCGGCGGGCGCTTACCTGCCCTCAGTGCTCTATTAGATTATCCTTCAAAGGGTGCTCAAGACGCGCAACACTTTAAAAGGAATTCAACTTGCCAACGACACTACGGATTTACTGATGGAACTCAAAGAATTAGGCAGAACCGGGGTGAGAGTACCTGAAATCGGTATTGGGGTTTGGCGGTACAGCGGAGGTGTCGAGCCGCTGCGCGCGGGAATCGCGATGGGGGCCTCGCTTATCGACACCGCCGAAGTTTATGGCACCGAAGATGTGGTCGGTCAGGCGGTCAGCGGTATGCGCGAGCGACTCTTTATCGCCACCAAGGTCTCCGGCCAACATCTCAGGTATGACGAAGTAATGCATGCCGCCGAAGCGAGTTTGCAGCGGTTGCGCACAAATTACATCGATCTCTACCAAATCCATTGGCCCGGCAACTTCGTCCCAATCCAGGAAACCATGCGCGCGATGGAGACGCTGGTTGACCGCGGGATGGTGAGATACCTGGGCGTCAGCAACTTCTCAGTCGAGGAATTGCACCAGGCTCGGCTGGCGATGACCCATCATCCGATTGTTTCCAACCAGGTCCTCTACAATCTCAACCGGCGCGAGATTGAGGCACAACTCATCCCGTATTGTGAAGCCAATGGGATTACGATAATCGCCTACACGCCGCTAGATGACGGCAGACTCGCGCGCCATTCGCAATATCCACGGAATCCGCAGGGTCAGCAGGCCCTGGAATTTGTCGCGGCCCAGACATCAAAAACGATGGCGCAGGTTGCCCTGAACTGGTGTATCTGGAGGCCGTCGGTGATAACCATTCCCAAATCCAACAGTGCGGGGCGAGTCGCCGAAAACTGCGGCGCGTCCGGATGGCGTCTGACCAAGGAGCAATACGAGTTGTTGAACCGCGCCTTCCAGTCCCTTTGAGGCAAATGTCGGGAAGCTTGCAAACCAGGGCTGCACTCGCGTATGGCCTCTATATGAACCGACGCGCCGCTTCGATGGTATAGTCGCCCCGGCAAAGCGGATTTATGGGACAGCAGCCATCGAGCACAGGCCGCCTACTAATTCGAATCCGCCAAGGAGATGCACATGAAGGTTGGAATGACGCTGCAATTGACCAGTTTTGGCGGCAAGCCGGACCAGGAAACCTATCAGGACGAGTTGTCGCTAATGGAGATGGCTGAGGGTTTGGGCTTCGATTCCGTCTGGGCCCTCGATCATCATTTCACTGGCTACGTGATGTCGCCCAATCCGACGCAGCTACTGTCCTACGTCGCCGGCCGTACCAAGCGGGTTCAGCTCGGCACCGCAGTGATCGTGCTGCCCTGGCACGATCCAGTAGAAATTGCCGAAAATATCGCGCTACTCGATCTGCTGTCCGGCGGACGCACAATTTTTGGTTTTGGCCGCGGCGCCGCAACCGTCGAATACAATGGCTTCCGAGTTAACATGGAGGAAGCACGCGACCGCTTTATCGAAAGTGCGCTCATCATCCGCAAGGGACTAACCCAGGAGAGCTTCTCCTTCGACGGCAAGTACTACAAGATTCCTGATATCCAGATCCGACCTCGGCCGATATCCCACCCGGAGACGCGCTTTTACGCATCGGCGGTCAGCCCCGAGTCCGCCGAAATCTTCGCCAAAATGGGATTTGGCGTTCTGATCATTGCACAGCGCAGTTGGGAAGATACTGCCGCCGATTACCGTCGTTACGTCGAAACCTCCCTGGCGAATAATTTCCGCCCCCGGGCTCCCATCGGACTGCTTAACGTGCTGGTAGCCGACGACACTAGCGAGGCCCACGACTTGGCCAGCGTCCATATGGAGGCGATGTGGGACTCGATAGATCGCCACTACCACTTCTCCGACGGCCATCTCAAAGGAGTAAAGGGTTACGAGTTCTACGCCAAAATGGCTAAGACCTATTCCAAGCTCCAGGCTGATGTTGAAGCTAAAGCGAAGGCGGTCGAGTTCTATCGCAGCCTGCATGCCGAGGGCACTCCCGCACAGGTCCTGGAGAAGCTGCGTTACGTACACGAAACCGTTCCTCTGGAGCATGTGATTGGCACTTTTGCCTTTGGAGGGCTGCCGTATCCAAAACTGGAACGGAGCTACAAGCTGTTCGCTGAGAAGGTGCTGCCGGTCCTGCACAACGACCCGGCGTTCAAGCTTCCGGCGGAGCAGGCCGGCGCGCAAATCGGCGCATCCAAGTAGCCGCGCGAAACATCGGTCTGGTACTGTCGAATAGGTCAGTGCCAGACCGCGATCCAGAGTGATTTTCGAGCCTGGTCCTGGCGGACCCGCAATACTGAGGCTCGCAGGCCACGCCGCCGCGGCGGCGCTCATATGTCGGCTAAGCGGGTAACGGGTGTTGCTGAGTCAGGCAGTGGATCGCGCCGAGACCCCAGACTAAATCTGCCGACGGAATCGCGATTACACAGCGATCGGGGAATAGATGTGCCAGAGTAGCCTGTGCCACCTCATCGGCGGCGCATCCGAAGGAGGGCATCAGGACGGCGCCGTTGGTGATATAGAAATTTGCGTATGAGGCCGGCAGGCGCACCTGGTTTGTATGCAATGGTGACGGCATCGGCAGGGTCACAATTCTGAACGGGTTGCCATCACGATTGCGCATCGCGTGCAGCCGCGCCAGGTTGTCTTGCAGCGGTGCGTAATTAACGTCGGCCGGATCTTGCTCGATCACGGCGGCGATCGTGTTGACGCCAGTGAAGCGCGCAACGTCGTCTACATGGCCGTCGGTATCGTCGCCGGCAATGCCTTCGCCGAGCCACAACACTTGTTCAACGCCCAGAAAACTGCGGAGCTTTAGTTCAATATCGCCGCGACCCATTGATGGATTTCGATTTTGGTTCAGCAGGCAGGACTCGGTTGTAAGCAAGGTACCGGCACCGTTGACGTCGATGGAACCGCCTTCCAACACCATATCTGCATCAACCGCTTCGTACCCATAGTGTTCGGCGAGCCGGCGCGGCACCGCGTCGTCCAGGTTACACGCTCCGTATTTGCCGCCCCAACAGTTGAATCGCCAATCTACTGCTATCTGCCTCGGACCGTCGTTGCCCGGAGCGATACGATTGAGAAAAATTGGACCATAATCGCGAATCCATGAATCATTAGTGACGATCGGCAGCAACTCGATCCGATCGGTCCTGAGCGGTTCGCCACCCACCCCGCCGCATGCCCTGATCATGGCCATCACATCCTGAATCACAAGTGTATCGCGGACCAGGATCCGGACCGGCTCGAAATGCGCAAGGGTCGCCGCGATTTGCGCAAAAATTGGCGGCACTGGATCGAATTTGCCCGGCCAGGTGTCAAGGTTGTGGGGCCAAACCAGATATGTCGCGAGGTGCGGTGCCCATTCTGCGGGCATGCGGTAATCGGATAACTGGGGAATGCGCATTAGCATCCCGCTTAGGTCCGAAAGCGACGGGTCATATCAGCGTATGCATCGATGCGGCGATCGCGCAGAAAAGGCCAGTTGCGCCGGGTGTGCTCAATTCGCGCCAGGTCACAATCAACGAGCAGCGTTTCTTCCTTTGCATGGCTCGCCCGCGCTATCACTTGGCCAAACGGATCGCACACGAATGAGCCGCCCCAGAATTCGATCTCGCCCTCTGTACCGACGCGGTTAACGGCCGCGACGAAAACGCCATTGGCAATTGCGTGTGAACGCTGGATCGTTTCCCATCCGTCGTGAGTTTGCTTGCGGGTATGAGCGGACATCTCAGTCGTCCATCCTATCGCGGTAGGATAGAAGAGCACCTGGGCGCCAGCCATTGCAGTCAGCCGTGCCGCCTCGGGAAACCACTGATCCCAGCAGATCAGCACCCCTGCCTGGGCTGACCCGGCGCGATGGCTGGTAAAATCGCGGTCGCCCGGGGTGAAGTAGAACTTCTCGTAGTAACCGGGATCGTCCGGAATGTGCATCTTGCGGTAATGGCCCGTTACATCGCCCGATGCATCCAGCACTAACGCAGAATTGTGATAAATGCCCGGCGCCCGATGCTCGAAGATAGGAGCAATGATCGTTATCTTGCGCGCTGCAGCGATCTTACCCAGCGCTTCGCTGGTTGGACCTGGAATTGTCTCCGCTAGATCGAATTGGCTGTTATCCTCAGATTGGCAGGGATACCACGAGCGGTAAAGTTCCTGCAGACAGACGATTTGCGCCCCGTCAGCCGCCGCCTGCTCAATTCGAGCACCTGCTTTCTCCAGGTTACGGGTGGGCTCGCGCTCGCAAGCCATCTGGATGAGACCGATTCGGAGGTCGCTTTCCATTCTTATTGATACCAACCGGAGTTTGCTCACGCCACTATCAGAGTCGGGCTTGAAAGACACGGTCGCTCTGCTCGAGCGGAAAGATTAGAATAATTCCGAGTAGCTGGTGTACATCTCTAAGCACGATGCGGCGGGGATATGTTAATTTATGCCGAGCGGCTTGGTGCTTCACCGGCAAAGATATATAGCCTGGAGCGCTGACAAATCGATCCACATTGCCCGCCGTTGATAGCCGGGTCCTGCGCAAGGAAACGCCGCGAACCCCGCCAGGTCCGGAAGGAAGCAACGGTACCGGCCAATTTCCTGTGCCGCAGGTACGCCTGGCTATCATTCGGCGGGCATCATAGGACACAAAGGGCTGAGCAGTGAGCATTGCGATAAGGGAGCAGACGCCCGTCGGTGCGTTCGTTTTGAGATCCTCGATGCCGTTTATCGTCTTCTTCTAATGGCTGCGCCTTCTTCATCCCATCTGGTATTGGCGCGCAAATGGCGCCCGGAGAGGTTCAACGACCTGGTCGGGCAGGAACACGTAACGCGCACCCTGGAACAGGCACTCAAAACCGGCCGGATAGCGCATGCCTTTCTGTTTACCGGGATTCGAGGCGTCGGCAAGACCACGGCTGCACGAATTTTGGCGCGCTGCCTGGACTGTGTTGAGGGGCCCACTGCAGAGCCGTGCGGCAATTGCGCGGCCTGCCAGGAGATCCGTGCCGGCAGCGCGCTCGATGTCGTTGAGATCGACGGCGCAACTTACCGCAAAATCGACGACGCGCGCGCCATCATCGAAAATCTTGGCTACCGGCCGGCTCGCGATCGTTTCAAGATCTACATTATCGATGAAGCCCACCAGCTCACCGATCAGGCCTTCAATGCTCTACTGAAAACGCTTGAAGAGCCTCCCGCGCACGTCAAGTTTATCCTGGCAACTACGGAACCGCAGAAAATGCCCGAAACGATTCTCTCGCGGCTCCAACGCTATGACTTCCGGCGGATACCCTTCGCCGTGATTCGCACGCGGCTGCACGAGCTGGCCGTACGCGAAGGCGTCGAAATCGACGCCAGCGCCGTAGCCTTGCTGGCGCGCGAGGCGAGTGGCAGCATGCGCGACGCCGAGCGGATGTTGGAAACTGCGATCGCTTCGCTTGGCGGGCATATCGATGAGAGTGAATTAGCTGCCATTCTCGGTGTTGCCAGCCGCAGTCGTATTTTCGACATGTTGGGAGCTATTCTCGACAAGGATCCCGCTACCGCTCTGCGTGCTGTCCGCGAGCTCAACCAACGTGGCGCCAATCTCGAGTCGCTCGGACGGGACCTCTTGGAAATGGTGCGCAATCTCGCTGTCGCGAAATTGCCCGCCGCCAACAGTCCGAAAGCCCTGTTGGCGGATATTCCTGACCAGGAAGCAACCGAGCTGGAGCGTCTCGCGAACCGTGCAAGCGCCCGCGACCTGATGCGGTTGTTTCACCTGATGGCTGACGCGCAGGAGCAGTTGGCACGCTCTTCTTACCCTGACCTGATGCTCGAAATGACTATGATCCGAATGGCGACTCTCGCGCCGGTGCTCGATGCGGACGAACTGATGCGCGCGATTGCCGGCGCTCAGGCCGAGGGCCGCAGCTCTGGCGGCGATGATAGCGGCAGCCGGTCCTCCAGCGCTCTATCCCCGGAGGTTCAATCCGTCCCCACCCGCAAAATGCGTTCTGGGCAAGAGGCGGCATCGGAGAGTTCCCCGTCGATGGGAGAAGTGCCATCGTCCAATCAGCTTGAAACTGAGTCAGCGCCAATGCGCCGGATTCGGTTCGAAGGTGATGTAAAGGCCGATGCCCCGCGCCGGTCTGCGGCACCGACTACGGGGACCCATGAACCGGCGCTGGTTACAGGCGGAGGAGAGCTGCCTGAACTGAGAGACTTTATTCGCAGCCGGCGCGCAGCGCTGGCGGGGTTTATGGAGCAGGGCGCCTCTCTGAAGATCGATGGCGACCTGTTGACGATAACACCGCGTAGCGATATTTACGTCCGCTATTTGGCTGACAACCGCAATGTGATCTCAGATTTGGCGTCAGAGCTGTATGGACGCCGGATAAGGATCGAAATGGCCGCGAATGGCGCGAGCGCTACGCCCGTATCTGAGACGCAGGATAGTGGTGCTTCGGCAGCGGAGGGCGCGGTTCAACCCGCACCGCTTGCTGCACCGGAGGTCAAGCCCCCGCTGGAACGCGCTGCGAAGGGAGACGCCTTCGCGCCGCCCGCAGCCGCCGTGGTGCAGCCTCAGTCAGACCCCCGACAGAAACTTTACGCTGATCCAGTAGTGCGGCGGCTCTTCGACGAATTCGACGCACGCCTGGTCGAACTCAAAACCAGCGCTATGCAGCGGGATAGCCGCGCAGTATCTGGCGGTAAGAAATAATCAGCGCGTCGGCTGCGGCCGAATTAGCAGGAGTATTCTCGTGGCACAATTCGATCTTTCGTCCTTGTTGCAACAAGCTCAGGCAATGCAGGAAAAATTCAAGCAGATGCAGGAGGAGATTGCGGCAAAGACGGTTCAGGCTGAAGCCGGGGGCGGAATGGTCCGGGTAACGGCTGACGGCTCGATGCGGCTGCGCAGTGTTGAGATTGAGCCCACCCTGCTTGCTGCCAATGATAAAGACATGTTGCAGGACCTCATCATCGTCGCAGTTAACGACGCCCTACGGCGCGCCCAGGATCTGTTTAGCTCTGAGATGAGCAAGCTTTCACCGTTTGGCGGAGCGCTCAACATTCCCGGGTTGTTCGGTGGCCGCGGGTAGCATGGACGGAAGCTCTCAGCAGAAGCGCGTCGACCCGAGCGGCCGGACCGTGCCAGGTATGCATCATGTAGGTCGCTGAAAAATGGCCGAAAGCCTCAAGCGCAGCGATGGTTTGCCTCCAGCGATGACGCGGCTCGTCAAGGAGTTGTCGCGCTTGCCGGGTATTGGCGAAAAGACCGCCTCACGGCTCGCATTCAACCTGCTGAATCGGCCGCGTGATCAAGTGATCGCTCTGGCTGAAGCATTGCTCGAAATGAAGGAGCGGGTCGGCTTGTGCACCGAATGCCTGGGATTGTCCGATACCCCCCGTTGCCCGGTTTGTAGCGATTCTGCTCGGGACCGTGAGCTTATCTGTGTAGTGGAAGGGCCCGCCGACCTGATGGCGATCGAGCGCGCCCGCAGCTACAACGGGCTCTACCATGTGCTGCACGGTGCGATCTCCCCGCTGGACGGGATAGGGCCAGACGATATCAAGATTAGTGAATTACTTAGTCGGCTGGAGAATCCGGGCGCAGTGCGAGAGGTGATTATCGCGACCAATGCGACCGTTGAAGGCGAAGCTACTGCGCTCTATCTCGCCAAAATCCTCAAGCCGCTCGGGATGAGAGCAACGCGACTGGCTCGGGGCCTGCCGGCCGGCGGCGACCTCGAATACAGTGACGCGGCGACGCTTTCCAGCGCGCTCAGTGGCCGGCGGGATTTATAAGTTCGGTCTAAACCGGCTCAGAGTCCCTTCTCGGGTAAAAGTCCGCAAGATAGTCCGTTCGCCTATCGAGCGCATCGGCGGTGCTCTAAGGACATATGCGGCCGAAAGTTTTCTTCCTCACCCGATCATCGTCACAAAGCAGGTTTGCGCCGTGTGGGTGCATGCCGGACGAAGCGATCTGACGCTGTCCCGGGCTGCACGGCAGCGGCTTAGATGGATGGATTACCACCGGGAGTCATCCCTATTTAATGAAGGACAATTCTGAGGCTAACCGGCGGAACTTGTGGACCTATCAAGAGCGTCTTTTTAAGTGATGACGCCAGAAATTCTGGCTGTTACCTGTGGTGCTGCACCTCTTGATATTCGCTTCACTGCTGTTTTGAGTTAAGGCGGCGCAGTAGCGCCTTTAATCTACACGCTCTTCTAGAGAAAAACTAATGCGGATACTTGGTATTTCAGCCTTCTAGCATGACAGCGCGGCGGCGCTGATCGAAGACGGCAGAATCGTAGCCGCAGCCCAGGAGGAACGCTGTAGCCGCAAAAAGCACGATGCGCGCTTCCCGCAGCAAGCGATAACTTACTGTCTTCGAGAAGGGCGAGTCCGGTCCGACGAGCTGGACTACGTAGTTTTCTACGAAAAGCCGTTCCTCAAATTTGAGCGATTGCTGGAAACTTACTTGTGCTTCGCGCCACGCGGGTTTAAGTCCTTTCACATGGCGATGCCGCTCTGGCTCCGTGAAAAGCTGTTCCAGAAGCGGCTGCTAAGGCGGGAACTCAAGAGCCTCGGCAACGGAGTTGACCTTAACAACAGACTGCTATTCGCAGAGCATCATCAAAGCCATGCGGCCAGCGCTTTCTTTGCATCACCCTTCAAGGAAGCCGCGATCTTGACACTGGATGGAGTAGGAGAATGGACGACCTCGTCGACGGCGCTCGGCAAAGACCGGTGCCTTGAAATCATTAAGGAAATCCACTTCCCTCATTCGCTGGGTCTGTTGTACTCCGCATTCACCTATTACACCGGCTTCAAGGTTAATTCGGGCGAGTACAAGGTCATGGGACTCGCGCCATATGGCGTACCCAAGTACCGCGATCTGATCCTCGAAAAGCTGATTGATTTGAAAGAGGATGGTTCGTTCCGACTGGATCTTAGTTACTTCGATTATTGTGTGGGCCTGCAAATGACCAACAAGAAATTCGATGAGTTATTTGGAGGACCACCGCGAAATCCAGACGATGGTATCAGGCAGCGCGAAATGGATCTCGCCGCTTCTATCCAGGCAGTAACCGAAGAGGCGCTGCTGCGTCTTACGCGCTCGCTCGCGACCGAAACCGGAATGAAAAACCTCGCCCTCGCGGGCGGCGTTGCTCTTAATTGCGTTGCAAACGGTAAGGTGCTGCGGGATGGGCGCTTCAAAAACGTCTGGATCCAACCGGCCGCGGGTGACGCCGGCGGCGCGCTGGGTGCCGCGCTCGCGGCCTATCATCTTTTCCTCGACCAGCCTCGCCAGCTAGATGGTTTGGACCAGATGGCCGGTTCCTATCTAGGCCCGGCATTTGAGCAAAAAGATGTTGAGACTCGCCTCCGTTCGGTAGGGGCGCGTTTTGAAGTTTGCGACGATGAGACTCTCATCGGCGCGTGCATTCACGCCCTGACAGGGGAAAAGGCACTCGGATGGTTCCAGGGCAGAATGGAATTCGGTCCGCGGGCGCTCGGCTCCCGATCTATTCTGGGCGATCCTCGCTCGCCCACCATGCAGAAAACGCTCAATCTTAAGGTCAAGTATCGCGAATCATTTCGTCCGTTTGCGCCATCGGTGTTGCGTGAGGACGTGCCGGACTGGTTCGACCTCGACGTTGACAGCCCCTACATGCTGCTCGTCGCTGGTGTGAGTAAAAAGCGGCGGCGGCCGCTTACTGCTGTGGAGGATGCGCTCAGCGGAATCGAAAAACTCAACGCGCTGCGCTCGGAGATACCGGCGGTAACCCACGTGGATTACTCCGCCCGCATCCAGACTGTACATCGCGAGACCAACCCGCGTTACCATGCGTTGCTCAGCGCCTTCAAAACGGTCACGGGATGTCCAGTTCTGGTTAACACCAGTTTCAACGTTCGAGGCGAGCCGATCGTATGCACGCCTGAAGATGCATTCCGCTGTTTGATGGGCACCGAGATAGAAGCGCTCGCTATCGGCAATTGCTTCCTGCGCAAGGAAACACAGGATCCCCGTCTCAAACTGGACTACCGGAATGTATTCGACGACGACTAATGATCGAATGCGAGTATTGTAGCCCGCCGTCCGTCTAGCCGCGCGGCATATTCGAGCCTGCTTCGAAACTCGCCGCGCGCTGCGTCATTCTTTTGATGGCGCGATTGCTCGTACACAGCACTCAGCCGTTGAACGGTGTAAGTTGCGTCTGCGAATCGGGCAACATGGATATTTGGCGCCTCCGCTATTTGTGCCAGGAATCAACGACTATGCATGGCCAACATCTAATATGAGACTGAAATAAGTTTGGGTTAACAAGCGAGCCAGATGAACCTGCTCAACCTCTTGCTGCCGTCCTCAGCCCGCTTTGGGCTTATCTTCGGCGTCCAAAAAGTGCCGGGACCTTCGCTGAGCGAATGGCGCGTTGTAAAGGGCGTGACCGCGTCCGACCCCCCCCGCCCCGCCGCTCTGCATAGCGCGGCACTAGCGTAGCCAGCGGTCATCCTAAAAAGGTTATGACGCCGGACATCGACGGACATGTCCAATGTTAATGACAACCCCGAACGACAAACTTGCAAGGGTCTTAAGGCGAGCGTTAGAATTCTGCTGAAGCCAAGTCGCACGCACGCCAGCCTAAGCTTGCGTGTTCTCTGAACCTCTCAAAAAGGACGGTATCCCCCAATGGCCTTTGAATTGCCTAATCTCCCTTACGCGCTTGACGCACTCGCCCCCCACATTTCGAAGGAGACCCTGGAGTTCCATCACGGCAAGCACCACGCTACCTACGTCACCAACCTTAACAATCTCGTCAAGGGCGGCAAATTCGAGAAGATGGGCCTCGAAGAAATCATCAAGGAAGCAGGTCAGGGTCCGGTTTTCAATAACGCTGCCCAACATTACAACCACAGTTTCTACTGGAATTGCTTGCGACCGAACGGTGGCGGTGAGCCGCGTGGGCGGATGGGAGATGCGATAAAAAAATCCTGCGGCGATTTCGAGAGCTTCAAGAAAAAGTTTACCGACACCGCAGTGACTCATTTTGGTAGCGGATGGGCTTGGCTGGTGCAAAACGCTGACGGCTCGCTGGCCATAGAAGGCGGCCATGACGCCGACAATCCTATCGCCCACAACAAGCGTGCGATTTTGACCTGCGACGTTTGGGAGCATGCGTACTATATCGACTACCGAAACGCGCGCGCGAAGTACGTCGAGGCTTTCTGGAACCTCATTAACTGGGATTTCGCCGAGTCCAATCTGAAATAATGAGCGCGCCGAAGTAAAGGCAGACTCGCCTTCCGCTCGCGACCGTCGGCCAAAAAGGAGCCGAAACGTCTGCCGAGGTCAATCGGACCGCATACTTGCCGTACATCTGCCGACATCCGCAAGCCGGCTGATCAGGCGACGAGCGCAGAGTTCGCCAGTGGCGGAAGTTTGCACGAGGCGGGTCAGCTCAGGACGGGATATCGCGCTGGCCCTGGCTTAACAAACTGATTGAACACAACATGGAACCAGGTTTCGTCGCTCTGAACAAAATACGGATGAATATGGTCGAGCCGCTATTCGGCGATCATGCCGTCATCGAGAATCGCGAGTAGACTATCTCGATGGCCACGGTTTTAACTCACAATGCAGCTCGTCTGGCTGGCTTGGTTCATCCGCTGCCGCGAGAGGTTGCCTGTACGCTCGTGATCCTGGGCGGTGCCGGCGATTTGAGCCATAAGAAACTGCTGCCGGCGCTGTACAACCTGACCCTGGATGGAGCGCTTGGGCCGAAATTCGCGATTCTTGGTTTTTCGCTCGAACCGCTGGACGACGAAAAATACCGGCAGTTCGCGCGCGATGGTATCGAGTCGTTCTCGCGTCGCGCTCTGACCGAGGCCGGTTGGGACAAGTTCGCTCCGCTGCTTCATTTCCTCTCGGGTAGTTTCACCGAAACAGCCGATTATCAGAAATTGAAGCAGCGGCTTGGGGATATCGAGAGCGAAACCGGTACTGGCGGTAACCGTGTATTTTATTTCGCCGTTCCGCCGCAGTTCATCGAGCGATGTTCGGCTGGTTTGACTCAGGCTGGATTAATCGGCCAGGCAGACGGTAATCGAGGTTTTACTCGCGTCGTAATCGAAAAGCCGATCGGCCA
This sequence comes from Candidatus Binataceae bacterium, assembly GCA_024281015.1. GTDB lineage: Bacteria > Desulfobacterota > Binatia > Binatales > Binataceae > JAMXLL01. Next base: position 10,228 of record JAMXLL010000073.1, on the reverse strand, counting down.
TGATCTGGCAAGCGCTGCCGAGATCAACAATCAGCTCTCGAAGTATTTTGCCGAGAACCAGGTCTTTCGGATCGACCATTATCTCGGCAAGGAAACCGTCGAGAATCTCATGGTGCTCAGATTTGCCAATTCGATTTTCGAGCCGATTTGGACCTCACGCTTCGTCGACCATGTGCAGATCACGGTCGCGGAGCAGGAAGGTGTGGGCACTCGCGCAGCGTATTACGATAAAGCTGGCGCTCTTCGCGATATGGTACAAAGCCATTTGCTGCAGGTGCTTTGTATGATCGCTATGGAGGCGCCTCGTTCAACCCATCCTGACGCAGTACGCGACGCCAAACTGGACGTGTTACTCTCGCTGCGACCGTTTGAACCGGCCGACGTGGGAAAATCCGTTGTACGCGGCCAGTACGAGCAGGGGTTGGTAAACGGCGAAAAAGTGGCAGCCTATCGCGCCGAAGAGCATATTCCTTCGGACTCCAATACTGAAACGTTTGTCGCGCTCAAATGCTATATCGAGAACTGGCGATGGGCCGGCGTACCGTTCTACCTACGAACCGGCAAACGGATGACCAACCGTGCGAGCGAAATCGCCATCCAGTTCAAACGTGTCCCCCGGATCTTGTACAACTCTCGGCCGGCACCTCCGCTGCCCGCCAACGTGCTGTCGATTCGTATCCAACCCGATGAAGGCCTGTCGCTCAATATCGTTGGCAAGCAACCCGGGTCGCCGCTGCGTTTAGGGCCGGTCAAAGTGGATTTTCATAGTTCAATCGCCTCACCCGAAGCATACGAAACCTTGCTTCGCGACGTTATCACGGGCGACCAAACCCTCTTTATGCGACGCGATACGGTAGAGGCGGCATGGCGCTTTATCCAGAATATTTTGGATTCTTGGGAGGTTTCCGGCAGCGAACCATTCCTGTATCCGGCGGGCTCCTCGGGACCGACTGAGGCGGCAGTGATGATTGCGCGTGACGGCCGCACCTGGCGTAATCTGTGATCATTCTGGCTGGCGACATCGGGGCAACCAAGACCCATCTCGGGCTCTATCGTATCGGAGATAAGGGCCTGTCGCGCGTGCGGGATCATATTTACCCCACACAGCAGTTCTCGACCCTCGAAGTAGTATTGCGGGATTTCATCGCGGATCAGGAAAAAGTCTCGGTCTCCTGCCTGGGAGTTCCCGGGCCGGTGACCGGTGGTCTCGCTCGCCCGACGAACATCGCATGGGAGTTAAGCGAGCAATCGGTTTCCGTCGCTCTGCGGGGCGCTGCGGTTCGGCTCATCAACGACCTGGCAGCAACCGCTTATGGGATGCTTTATCTCCAGCCTTCGGAAACAGTGGAATTGCATAAAGGCGACAGCGCTCAGCCGCCGGCGAACATTGCCGTGATCGCCGCGGGAACCGGCTTGGGCGAAGCAGGTCTGATTGCCGCGGGTTCCGGGTGGAGTGCGGTGGCCACCGAAGGCGGGCATTGCGATTTTGCCCCGCGCGGTGTTCAACAAGTGACGCTGCTTCAGTTCCTCGAGCACGAATTCGGCCACGTGAGTTACGAGCGCACGCTTTCGGGTCCCGGTTTGCACAACATCTACCGGTTCTTGCTGGACGATTTACAGCAACCCGAGCCTCAGTGGCTGAAGCAACGGCTCACCGCCCATGATGCATCCGCCGTGATCAGTGAGGTGGCGCTGGCAGGACAGGACCAGCGTTGCGTCAAGGCGCTGGAGCTCTTCACCGAAATTTATGGGGCAGAAGCGTCGAATCTGGCACTGAAGTTTCTCTCGTTCGGTGGCGTGTACGTTGGCGGCGGAATCGCGCCAAAAATTCTGCCGTTCTTGCAACGCGGCGGCTTCATGAGCGCCTTTCTGAATAAGGGGCGCTTGAACGAAATTCTACAACGGATGCCGGTGCGGGTCTCGCTCAACGAAGAGACCGCCTTGCTTGGTGCGGCTCACCTCGCGGCTTCGATGATCCCGAAGAACCCACAATCGTGAAGCAGTAGCAATGCCGCACCACTATTCCGCGCAGTACGCATAGAAGGCCCGCTCAAGGAGCATACAGCCGTGATGATGAGCCCGCGCGTGCGAGAGATCCTCAGTTATTACGTTGCGGAAAATCCCGGAGTTAGAGCCAACCTCGCCCGCTTTCTCAACCACGGCCGCCTGGCGGGTACTGGAAAGCTGGTGATCTTACCCGTAGATCAGGGTTTCGAGCATGGACCCGCGCGAAGTTTCGCGCCCAATCCACCCGCCTATAACCCCTTGTACCATTTTGCGCTGGCGCTGGATGCGGGCTGTAACGGCTACGCCGCGCCGCTAGGGTTTATTGAGGCTGGAGCCGCCGAGCACGCCGGAGAAATACCGCTTATCCTCAAGTTGAACAATCATGACTTACTACTTGACGAGCACGACCCGATGCCTGCGGTCACCGGCAGCGTACGCGACGCGCTCCGCTTGGGATGCTCAGCGGTGGGCTTCACGATCTATCCGGGTTCCGCGTACCGCCAGGAAATGTACGAGCAGCTTCGCGAGATTGCCGAAGAAGCCAAGGCACACGGTCTGGCCGTCATCGTCTGGTCGTATCCGCGGGGCTCGGGGCTAAGCAAAGAAGGTGAGACCGCGCTCGACGTGGTTGCCTATGCAGCCCAGATTGCGGCGCAACTCGGCGCCCACATCATAAAGGTGAAGCTGCCCTCGTCGCATATTGAACAGCCTGAAGCCAAGGCCGCCTATGACGCCGCCCGTATCCCGCTGGAGCCACTCGCCGCACGGGTTCGTCATGTAGTGCAAAGCTGCTTCGACGGCCGGCGTATCGTGATTTTCTCGGGTGGTGCCCGCGAACAAGACCAGCGATTGCTGGAGGAAGTCGAGGCGATTCACGCTGGCGGTGGTTTCGGCTCCATCATCGGCCGTAATTCCTTCCAGCGGCCCAAGCCGGAAGCGCTAGCGCTACTGCGCCGGATAATGGAAATTTACGCCAACTAACCTGTTTTACCCGGATTGACTGGATGAGTCGTATTTGTTTCGTAGCGCTTTGCTTCCGGCGCTCCACGCATCATTCCGTGCCGTCGAAGATCGCGCGCGCAGATGTGTCGGTCGAGGATGCCGCTGAATTCGGTGCGTCGAGTTAAACAGCAATCGGCCTCGCTCTGATGAGAGGCTGCCTGTGCCGTATTATTGAGTGGTCGGATCAGTGGCTCAGCTCGAGGGCGGCTGAGGCGACAACGATGCTCGCCGCGTGCTACGTATCAGGTAAAGGAGCAATGTTATGAGTCTCAGACTGGACGGGAAGAATGCCCTCATAACGGGTGCTGCCAGCGGCATCGGGCGCGCTTCGGCGTTGCGTTTCGCCCAGGAGGGAGCGAACGTTTGCATCGCTGACCGCCAGGCGGCAGCCGCGGAAGATACCGCAAACCAGGTCCGTAAGCTGGGCCGCAAGGCGCTCGCGGTTTCAGTTGATGTTAGTAATCCGTCGCAAGTGCAAGCGATGGTCGATCGCGCAGTTCGCGAACTCGGCGGCATCGATATCGTGTTGGCGGCGGCGGGCGTCTCGTCAGCGAATTATGGAGAGGGCGAGGTCGAGTCCAAATTTCTCAACGAGCTGCCGTTCGAGGAATGGCGCAAAGTCATGAGCATTAATCTCGACGGCGTCTTTCTTACCTGCTCAGCCGTAGCACGCGAGATGATCAAGCAGGGCCGCGGCGGGCGCATCATCGCAATCTCTTCTGGGGCTGCGAAGGTAGCGCTTAGGGGATCCGGTGATTATTGCGTCAGCAAGGCCGGCGTCTGGATGCTGATGAAGTGTATGGCGCTCGAACTGGGGCGCTACAACATTACAGCTAACGCGATCGGACCGGGTGTTATCGACACCCCGATGACTAAGGGGATGCAAAAAGACCCGCGTTTCGAGCGGATGATCAACCGAACACCTTTGAAGCGCATCGGCAAGCCCGAAGACGTCGCCAACACCGCGCTCTTCCTCGCCAGCGAGGAAGGCAGCTTCTTCAGCGGCTCAATCCTGCATCCGGATGGCGGCGTCATTATGCAATAACGAAAAGACAATGAGATTCCGCGGGTGAGGCCAGCCTGGACGGAGCCGAAGCGAAACAAGTGACCACCGCTGATCGCACCAAAGGAGCAGCATAATGGCAGCATGGATGACTGACCACATCCCCGGGCCGCCCCGAATCGCGGTGGACAGCGCTGGCACCGGACCGCTCCTTCTGATGATGCATGGCATCGGTGGTAATCGCACCAACTGGCACGATCAGCTTCCCGCGTTCGCAGCTGATTTCCATGCTGTTGCGTGGGATGCCCGCGGTTACGGCGCTAGCGATGATTACGAAGGACCACTCGATTTTGGCGATTTCGCCGGCGACTTGCTCCGTGTACTCGATTACTTTCGCGCGTCGAGAGCCCATCTCGTCGGGCTTTCAATGGGCGGAGTGATCGCGATGGATTTCTATTCGCGCCACCCGGAGCGGGTCGCGACGCTTACGCTTTGCGATTCACTGCCGGGTTTCGGTCACTTATCACCCGAACAGCGCCGGGAGTTTGTCCGACTGCGCCAGGAACCCCTGTTGGCCGGCAAAGAGCCGAAGGACATAGCGCCAGCCGTTGCTCAGAGCCTGATCGGCCAAACGGCGCGCCCCGGCTCGTTCGACCGCCTGGTGGCCAGCATGGCGGCCCTGCACAAGCAGTCGTACCTCAAAACTCTTGCCGCTACCGCGGCATACGGACGCCGATTCGAGCTGGAGAAGATCGCGGTTCCAACCCACGTCGTGGTCGGCGATGAAGATCGGCTCACTCCGCCGGCATTGTCGCGCCAGATAGCCGAGCGAATCTCGGGCGCGCAACTGACCGTGATCGAAGGCGCAGGCCATCTGAGCAACATCGAACAGCCCGAGAAGTTCAATCGCGCAGTTTTGGCGTTCCTCCTTGAGCATCGCGAACGCGCATCGTAGTGAAACGATGATTTGGCTTTGCCACGATAATAGCAACGCCGCATCTGCCGGGACCCGCCTCGCGGAACTGTGGACGGCACCAGGTATTGTTCAGATTCCCGGTGCGCATAATGCGCTCGCTGCACTGCTTGCCAAGCAGGCCGGCTTCAAGGCGCTCTATCTCTCAGGCGGTGCCCTTAGCGCCAGTCTGGGCCTTGCCGATCTTGGACTCCTCGGGCTGGAGGAACTCTGCCTGTTCACCCGCGCGATTGTGCGTGCCACAGGCTTGCCGCTATTGGTCGATGCCGACACCGGTTTCGGCGGAGTGCTCAATGTGATGCGGACGGTGCGCGAATTGGAAGACGCGGGCGCCGCCGCTCTCCAGCTCGAAGATCAGATGCTGCCGAAAAAGTGTGGTCACCTCAATGACAAGCGGCTGGTTGCACCTGAAGAGATGGCGGCGAAAGTCAGCGCCGCGAAGCGTGCCAGGCGCCATTTGCAGATCATCGCGCGCACTGACGCAGCCGGGGTCGAGGGCTTCGATGGCGCGCTCAAGCGTGCCCGGCTTTATATCGAGGCCGGCGCCGACGCTATTTTTCCCGAAGCCCTGACCAGCGCGGAAATGTTCCGCAGCTTCGCGCGTGAGATGTCTGTTCCGCTGCTCGCGAACATGACGGAGTTCGGCCGCACCCCATATTTTAGCGCCCGGCAGTTCGAACAGTTCGGTTACAAAATGGTGATTTGGCCGGTATCCTCGTTGCGCGTTGCGGCGAAGGCAATGACGGACTTGTACGCAACGCTCGTGCGGGAGGGTAGCGCGGAAAGTATGCTGGATCACATGCAGACACGGGCGCAACTTTACGAGGCGATCGGCTACCACGATTACGAAGCGCTCGATGAATCGATCTTGCGCAGCCTCATACCCACCGACCTGCACGAGAAATGAGCTTTTCCGAAGCCGCAGCGAAGTTTGGAAGCACACAATGAACGCCTGCGACGTTATCGTGGTTGGCGGCGGGAACGCGGCATTCTGCGCAGCGCTGGCCGCCCGGGAAGAGGGGGCGCGCGTACTGGTGCTCGAGGCAGCCCCGTATGCAGAGCGGGGCGGGAACTCTCGCTTTACTGCCGGCGGAATGCGGGTCGCATATGACGGGTTCGAGGATTTGGCCCGGTTGATGCCCGACCTTACCGACGAGGAGCGCGCCAATACCGACTTCGGCACCTATACCCAGGACCAGTTTTACGACGACCTGTGCCGCGTCACTCAATACCGCACTAATCCGCAACTGGCTGAGACGCTTGTTACGCGCAGCCTTGAGACGATGCTTTGGATGCGCGGCCGGGGAGTGCGTTTTGCCCCGATTTATGGCCGTCAGGCCTTCAAGGTTGAAGGACGCTTCAAGTTCTGGGGCGGCTTGACCGTTGAGGCATGGGGTGGCGGTCCCGGCTTGGTCGATGCACTGTACGCCATCGCGTCGCAGAACGGGGTCGACGTGTCATATCAAACCCGCGCCCTCGACTTGATCGCTGATGACCAGGGGGTTCAGGGGGTCATTGCCCGCAGGCAGGGGCACACTGAAAGGTTTACCGCCAAAGCCGTGGTACTGGCGAGCGGAGGGTTCGAAGCGAATGCGGAATGGCGCACGCGGTATCTCGGTCCCGGATGGGATCTGGCAAAAGTGCGTGGAACACGGTTCAACACCGGCGACGGTATCCGTATGGCACTGGACATTGGCGCGATGCCTTACGGCAATTGGTCGGGATGCCACGCCGTGGGCTGGGACCGCAACGCACCCGAATTCGGCGAGCTGAGCGTCGGAGATGGCTTCCAGAAGCATAGCTACCCCTTCGGAATCATGGTGAATGCCCGCGGCCGCCGTTTCGTCGATGAAGGCGCCGACTTTCGCAATTACACCTATGCCAAATACGGACGTGCGATTCTCGAACAGCCCGGGCAATTCGCCTGGCAGATCTTTGATCATAAAGTCGCCCCTCTGTTGCGCGACGAATACCGCATCAAGCGCGTCACCAAAGTCACCGCGCTGACCCTGGAAGAGCTGGCAGGCAAGCTCGAAGACGTCGACGCCCAAGGTTTTGTGGAAGAAGTCCAAACCTATAATGCCGCCGTCCGCACCGAAGTGCCGTTTAATCCCAATGTCAAGGATGGACGATGCACACGCGGCTTGGCTCTCAATAAATCGAATTGGGCAAATAAGTTGGAGTCGCCACCATTCGAGGCGTATGCAGTGACGTGCGGCATCACGTTCACCTTTGGTGGGCTCAGGATTGATGACAATGGGAGCGTCATTAACACTGACGGATTGCCGGTGCCGGGTCTCTATGCGGCCGGTGAACTGGTAGGAGGCCTTTTTTATTTCAATTATCCGGGCGGTACCGGGCTAATGTCAGGTGCGGTCTTCGGCAAGATAGCGGGCACTTCGGCCGCGCGCTTCGCGCGCGGTATTTGACTGATGGTTAACTTTGGTCCGGAGAGCACCGGCCTGGTGTTATCACGTGCGGCTGAGGCTCGTGGCTCATAATATCAAAGTGGGCGGCGCCGTATCTCAAATTTAGAGGCAGCTAACGTCATGACACAGGGTTCGAAGATACAGTGGACGACCCGTCTTCTCGCAGTCCTGATGATGGGTTCTCCCGCGGCATTTGTCTCATGTGATCACGAGCGGCACATCGTTGGCTCGGTCAATACCGAGTTCAAGCTGATCGGACCGGATCATAGAATCGTCATCGAGTCTTACGACGATCCCAAAATTGACGGCATCACGGTATTCATAAGCAAGTCGCAGACAGGCGGCGTCAAAGGCGGACTAGGGCTGGCGGAGGATACGTCCGACGCCTCGGTCGCTGTGCGCCAGACAGGACCCATCAAGGTTAAGGCAGCTTTCAAAAACGGTGAGGACGCCTTCACCGAGAAACGCTCGATATTATTCAAGCAGCTGCATGTCAGCCGGTTCTGGGACGCATCCCATCAAAGCTTTGTGTATGTGGTGTGGACCGCCCGGGTAGTCAACGGCTCACCCAAGAATTCGATCTCCGCGGTCGTGGCCCAGCCATGGGGATCACAGGCGCCGGATCTGTCGCTGATAGAGGCTACTGCTCAAAACCATTGAACGACAATCACAACCCTGGCTGCGACGCCCCGACATAGCTTCACGCAATTCGTACTTGCATTATGTCCAAGTACTGCAATTCCGTGAGCCTTGATTTGGCGGAATTACGATGAGCAATCTCGGGCGGCGGGAAACTAAATGCCTGCAGGCTATGGTCACTCGGCGTGGTTTGAGGTTGGCGAGGCGGCCAATAAGAAGCTTGCGCGGGAGATTGTTGCTCACCGAAGAGGCAACTGCTCAGAATTTTCCCGCTTGCCCGGTTTTCAAGCAGCCAGAATCAGCTTTCCTAAGGCGTAAGGAGCGTCTGACCTTAGTAAAAACGGGCGATGCCTCCAGATTGTCGTCGAAAACATCTTCTTTTTTCTTGATTCGCCTTAGAATCCCTTGACTCGCGGGGTCTTCCCCCGCTATTTTGGCCCCTCTGTTTCAATCAGCCGCTGTTTTTATCTCATGCCCAGCACCGTCGCGGACCAGCGGCCGAAATGAGAGTGACTCCGGCAGCGACCGCGCCGAGGTCTTGGTTTTATGAAGACGGGGCATGAAACATTTGAGCCCGATAGCATCGATCTGCAGATCCTGAATACTCTTCAGGAACATGGCCGGATCGCGCTAACCAAACTTGCCGAACAGGTTGGACTCTCGGCACCATCAGTTATCGAGCGCGTCAAGAAACTCGAGGATATCGGCGTAATCACGGGTTATCACGCAAGGGTGGAGGCGAGGAAATTAGGCAAAGACGTAACTTCCTTCATTGGCGTTTCGATCGGTGACCCGCGTACGATTGGCGTGTTCGAGGAGACCGTCGAACAACTTGACGATATTCTCGAATGCCATCATGTGACCGGTGAGCATACGGTCCTGCTCAAGGTCAAAACGCATAACACTGCGAGCCTGGAAAGTCTTATCCGCACCATCCGCATGATAGAGGGGGTCATCAGGACTGAAACCATGGTCGTTCTCTCGACCCATACTGAGCGCACGCAAATCTACGTCGATCAATTGGAATCACCGCACGAAGCGGGCAACGGCAAACGCCATCGCCACGCCAGCGCGAAAAATCTTAACGCTGATCCAAGAAAGGCATGACCATGCAGGTCTTCCGCGCAATCCCCAAAGCACAGGGTCTATACGACCCCCAGCACGAACACGACGCCTGCGGGGTGGGGTTCGTGGTCAATATCAACGGTCGCAGATCACACGATATCGTGCTCAAGGGCCTGCAGGTGCTCGACAATCTGACCCACCGCGGAGCCTGCGGATGCGACCCCCTGACGGGGGATGGAGCCGGCCTGCTGATGCAGGTTCCACACGCATTTTTCGCGCGTGAGGCCGCCAAACTCGGCTTCGAGTTGCCCGCCCCCGGCCAATATGGAATCGGCATGGTATTCATGCCGCTTGACACGCGCAAGCGCGAGGCGTGCGAAGCCATCTTTGAACAAGTCATCCGCGACGAGGGACAATCAGTGTTGGGCTGGCGGACGGTACCGGTAGATGACAGCCAATGCGGTGTAATTGCCCGGCAGGGATTGCCCGCGATTCGTCAGGTCTTCATCGGTAAGAACCCGGCCATCGACGACGAGGCCGCGCTGGAACGCAAGCTCTACGTCATCCGCAAACGTGTTACCAATGAGGCTGCCAGGGTTCGGCTGGATGAAGGCGAGTTGTTTTACATTTGCAGCCTTTCCAGCGTGACCATCGTCTATAAAGGACAGCTGATCTCACATCAGATTCCCAGGTTCTATCCCGACCTGCTCGACCCTGCAGTTGAAACAGCGCTGGCGATGGTCCATCAGCGTTTTTCCACCAACACTTTCCCAAGCTGGGACCGCGCTCATCCGTACCGCTTCCTGTGCCATAACGGCGAGATCAACACGCTGCGCGGCAATATCAATTGGATGCACGCGAGAGAAAAGCAGTTCGCTTCCCCGCTGTTCGGCGACGATATCAAAAAAATCCAGCCGATTATCGAGGCCAACGGCAGCGACTCCGCGACGTTCGATAATTGCCTGGAACTGCTGGTGCGCACCGGGCGCTCACTGCCCCATGCCATGATGATGATGATCCCGGAAGCGTGGCAGAACGATCCATTGATGGATGATGGCAAACGGGCGTTCTATCAGTTCCATTCCTGCATGATGGAGCCGTGGGACGGTC
>JAMXLL010000072.1 GCA_024281015.1 Candidatus Binataceae bacterium | reverse complement strand
GCTGCGTCGATGAAATTGCCGTAGTGGTGGGAGGTACGATTCCACCACGCGATGTCGAAGCGCTGGAGAAAATCGGCGCGGCGGCGGTTTTCCCGACCGGCACGCCGCTCAGCGCCATCGCTCCCAGAATCCGCGAAATCATCAATTCGCGCCGGGGCAATAGCTGAACTGATTTCCCGCAACAGGCAGCGACAGGCCCATTTATGCGACGGCTGTGCTAACCGGACTGCCGGCGAGCGAGTAGCTTTTCAACATCGAACCTGAACATCTTTGCTGTGTTAAGCCCGAGGATTCGGGCGCGGCTGTCATGGGTGAGAAGTTGCATTTGGCGCTCAATTGCTTCGGCCGAGTGAGGCCATGAGCCTTCGGCGTGCGGATAGTCGTTGGCCCACAGGAAATTATCGACGAGATTATAAGCCTCAGCCAGCCGTAGCCCGGCAGGGTCTTCCTGGAATGATGCTGCACCATGGTCACGGAAATACTCACTAGGCAATTGCTTGAGTTTTGGATAGGCCCACAGGTGATGTTTGCGATACGCTTCATCCATCGCGTCGAGCGCCCATGGCACCCAGCCGATGCCGCATTCGATGAGTGCAAAACGGAGGCGCGGGAACCGCTCAAGCACTCCCGATGCACACAAGCACGACATTGGCTCGATCACGGTAGGACATGCATGGGTTACGTAGTTGATTACCGCGCCGCCATCCTTGCGCGCGGCGCGAGGATCCATTCCAGTCGAGATATGGAAGGTAATAGGGAGATCGCACTCCTGAATTAAAGCCCACATGGGATCGTATTGGGATAGATTGTAATTGGGATGACGGGCGTCGTGCGCCCCCCAAATCGGCTTACATGGCAGGTTGACGCCGCGAAATCCCAGCTTCGCCACTCGCCTGATTTCCTCAATGGCAACATCGACATCGGCGGTCATAATTGCCGCAATGGGCGACATGAATTCGTTGTAGGGCCCGAAGGTCTCCCAGGCCCAATCGTTCCAGACCCGGCATTGTGCGGCGCCAAATTCGACATCGTGCGTCGCCCACATCGAGAGACCTTTGTTGGGAAACAGAATCTCGGCGTCAATCCCATCACGGGCATGGTCGCGTATGCGGTCCTCGGGAGTGCGGCCGGCCTCGCCCCGTAAGCGATCCTCGCCGCCTTTGGGCGCATCGGCAATGTTGCGGGCGCGCATTCGCGACCGCTGGTAGCCTTCAACCACCATCCACTTCTCACCGCGTTCGTCCACTTCGACGTGCGGCAAGCGCTGCTGGAACTTCTTATCGATTCGTTGCCACCAAAGACCGCCCGGCTCATTGCAATGGCAATCAGCCGAGACCATCAGATACTTGCCTGGATCTCGCGGACGCGCCGTGTGCTCCCAACCTTGATGGCCGGGGGTCTCGAGGCGCCAGCGGTTTCTTTCGTCAACGATAGCGGATTCCTCTGCCATCTCTATTCTCCTGCATGTCCAGCCTGTCGATACACTCGATGACCTTTCCGCTCGCATAGCGGCTTCGCTCAGGGCACCCGCTATGAGCAGCGCGCCGCGTCTCCGTTCAATCGCGAATTATATCGTGCATGACAGAAATTGTTATGTTCCAGCCTACTGTTTCGCTGGCGCGTCGGTTGGCGCGTAATGTCGAGGCTGAGGCGATATCGAAGCAGTACGCGCGCGTGCGTGGGCCGGTCCCTCGGAGCGGGTAAGATTTTGTGCCGTGTTGATTAAGAAAACATGGCTGAAGGCCTGCGGAAAATTGCCGAGATGGCGGCCGGAATGGGGATCGTATTCTTCAGCCATCAGACCAACATCATTGCGCAAACTCAGAACTCGCTCGAAAATCTCGCGCGCCTCACTATATCTGCCCATCAGCACCAGGTTATCGGCGTACCAGAATGTGCAGGGCAGGAACGCGCCCTCGCCGGCAGGGAGTCCGTCCACGCCGTCTGACCTGGTCGAGTAGCGCTTGATCAGGCCGTCCACCGAAAGCTCGCGGGCAATTGCTTCGAGCGTGCCCACGACGCGCGAGTCATTAGGCGGGAGGAAACCAACGAGCGGGATCAACAAGGTCGCGGCATCGAGCTCATCAGCGCCATAATACTGAACGAACGTTTGACGTGTGGCATTGAAGCCGTGCCGGCAGACGTCGGCATGGATGGCGGCGCGCAGCGCGCGCCAACGGTCGAGCGGGCCCGGCAAGCCCGAACGTTCGACCGCCTTTACGGCGCGATCGGCGCCCACCCACGCCATCACCTTGGAATGGGTAAATTGGCGTCGGGGGCCGCGCACTTCCCAAATACCTTCGTCGGGCTGGTGCCATTGCGACTCGAGAAAGTCCATCAGCAATTGCTGCACTCGCCATGCATCTTCGCCGGCGGCTACCCCGTGGCGCTCCGCCAGATCGAACGCATCGAATACCTCCCCATACACGTCGAGCTGGAACTGGCTATGCGCGGCGTTGCCGATGCGCACCGGACTGCTGCCTTCATAACCCGGCAGCCAACTCAACTCCATTTCGGTCAGGCGCCGGTCCCCCATGATGCTGTACATCGTCTGGAGTTCGTGCGGCTGGCCGGCGATCGCGCGCAGCAACCAATCTCGCCATTGGCAGGCTTCTTCGGTATAGCCCGATGATAATAGTGCAAAAAGTGTAAACGTCGCATCGCGCAACCAACAAAACCTATAATCCCAGTTGCGCACCCCGCCGAGGCACTCCGGGAGCGAGGTGGTCGGCGCAGCGACGATGCCGCCGGTTGGGCTGTAAATTAGCGCTTTGAGCGTGATCAGGCTGCGGATGATAGCATCGCGCCACCTGCTGCCGGCGGTGCAGCGCGCCGACCAGTTCTCCCACCATTGCTGAGTCTCCTGCAGAGCTTTTTGCGGATGACGGGTACCGCTTTCCGGCAAATGCGAGGGGTACCAGGTCAGGCTGAAAGGCACCATTTCGCCGGCATTGATCGTGAAATTGGCGACCGTCGTGAAATCCTCGCCCTCCATGCGGACGCGAGACCGCAGTTGCATAGCGTCAGGGCCAGCAATGGCGCTCAATCCGTAAGGCCGGCGCCGCACCCACGGCACGATGCGGCCGTAATCGAAACGAAAGACGATCTCCATCCGCATCGGTACCCGCCCGCGACGGCCCTCGACCAACCGGAACAGGTCAACGCGCCCACCATGTTCGTTGATCGGCATAAAGTCGATAACCGCGACACGGTCGCCACCCGGCATCTCAAATTCGGTCTCCAGTACCAGCGTATCACCACGGTAATGCCGGCGGCTGACGGCCGTTTCACAGTCCGGCCTTATTAGCCAACGGCCGTTCT
>JAMXLL010000071.1 GCA_024281015.1 Candidatus Binataceae bacterium | reverse complement strand
GAAGGCGCGCGGGCAATGAACGCAAAATCTTATGAGCTGAGAGCGACAACCAGCCTCGCTCGTTTACTCACGCAACAACAGCGGCGCGACGAGGCGCGTACGATGCTCGCCGAAATCTACAACTGGTTCACCGAGGGGTTCGACACCGCCGACCTGAGAGATGCTAAGGCTTTGCTCGACGAGCTGCACTAGGCGGAACGAAGTGGAGCCGAGCAAACGAGTCTGCGAGGTGCGCACCTAAAAGCTGTCGCTCCTCGCGAATAATATGCAGTGTTCTAATTATGGCAGCGATAATCGAGCGGGCCGCTTCTGCCGAAGTTGCGACTCACCGCTCATTGTCACCTGTCCAGGATCTGGTGCACGAACGAACCAGTTGAAGACTTCTGTGGCAACTGCCGAGGCTTCACTTTCATCGAGGATCGTCGCTCGCACGCTCCCGCCGTTGGTAGCTCACCCGACCTCCCACTGATAACCGAGCGCACCGACCCGTCGTCCACGATTATTTGATCGGGAACAATCAGGCGTCGCCCATCTACACTTTGAACAATCGAACGCATTCTCTCGCGTTGATGTCCGGCTTTCCGTGCGTGCAATAGTTTGCTCTCCGTGATAGTAGCCGCGACAGGGAGGCAAAGTAACATGGCGCTGGCCGACGAATTGTGTTTCGCTCCCGCCCACGAACTGCTCTCGAAGTTAAGGGCTCGGGAGATCTCATCCGTTGAACTGACTCGCAGCTTTTACGAGCGCATCGGCAAGCTCAATCCGCGTCTCAATGCGGTGGTTACGCTGTGCGAAGGGCGCGCGCTCAAGGAAGCAGCAGAGGCCGACCGGCGCCTGCGTGCTAACACTGAAGTACGGCCCCTTGAGGGCCTGCCGATCACAATCAAGGAATGCATTTCGACCGAGGGTCTGCGCTCGACTGACGGAATGAAAATTCTCGAGCATAACGTCCCGGACCGTGATGCTCCGACGGTTGCGCGTTATCGCCAAGCCGGGGCGGTGATCATCGGGAAGACCAATGTCCCCGAGATGGCAATGGACTATGACTGCGAAAACCCGGTGTTCGGCGCGACCAACAATCCCTGGAATACAGCGCGGGTGCCCGGCGGTTCGAGTGGTGGTGAGGCGGCGGCGCTGGCGGCAGGGTTTTGCGCACTGGGGCTGGGCTCCGACTATGGCGGTTCGATCCGGGTACCGGCACATTTCTCCGGAGTTGTCGGTCTGAAGCCCACATGGGGAACAATTCCTGGTAGCGGGCACCTGTTTGGGCCATTTGATCCCTTCGTCCCCGGACCGCCGCCGGTTGGCAGTATGGCGACCATCGGGCCGATGGCCCGCTATATCGATGATCTCACGCTCGCCTACAACATCTTGCGCGGGCCAGACCCCAGTTCACCCTATACCGTCCCGAGCAATGAGGCGCGACCGGCAACAGTAGACAAAAAGAAGATCAGGTGTGCAGTGTTCGTCGATGGCGGCGGGGTGCCGGTAAGTAGCGAAATCCGCACCGCCGTCGAGAGTGCCGCCCAGGGCTTGCAACGGGCTGGAATTGAAGTGGATGAGGCGACGCCGCCGATTCGGCGAGCCGCTGAGTTATGGGCGCTGTACGCCAGCGCTGACGGCGGGCAGGCTTTGAACGAGGCGATGGGCGACAGGGTCAAGCTGTCGCGCCCGCGCCTGCGGCAGTTCCTGTTTCAACCGGCGCCCAGCAAGTCCGCTGCAGAATTGTTCGGAATTGCAGTCCAGCGTGACATCTTCCGGATCGAGCTGGCGCACTTCATGGAGCAGTATCCGATAATAATTTGTGCGCCGTTCTGTGTTACCGCTTTCGAGCATGGCGCATTGGAGGTGGAGATTGACGGGAGCAAATGTCCGCTCTTCGAAGCCAATTGGCCCGCGCTATGGGTAAACTGCGCCGCGCTGCCGGCTGCCGTAGTGCCCGCTGGAAAGGACAAAGACGGTTTACCAATCGGGGTGCAGATCGTGGGGAGGGCCTTCGGAGAAGAAACTGTGCTGGCTATCGCCAAGGTCCTCGAACAGCAAACGGGGGGCTTTCAACGCCCACCCCTGTGAGGTTTCGATCCATTGGATGGCCGCCATTCAAAAAGCGCCCGAAGGTCTGATTCCAGCCCTCACAGGGGCAAGCGTGACTTTTGGCTGCGCGGCGGGTTTGCGGAAGAGACCGACGAAAGTTTCAATTGCATGAAATCTACAACTGGTTCAACGAAGGCTTCGATACCCCTGACTTGAAAGACGCCGAGGCGCTGCTCGATGAGCATCAGCGTTTAGTCGCTAAGGGGAGATATGCGTTGTTCAATATGCGGCGCTGATAATCGAGAGACTGCGAGATTCTGCGACTCGTGTGGCGGACCCCTTGGTCACGCCGCTAGTAGAGATCCGAACGCTCCCGTGGATCCTCCGCACGGTGAGCGCCGGCACCTGACCGTGCTCTTTTGCGATCTCGTGGGCTCTACAGAGATAGCCGCTCGTCTCGATCCCGAGGAGTGGCGAGAGGTTGTCGCTACGTATCATCATGCCGCAACCGAAGCGATAAGCCGGTTCGGCGGTCACGTCGCCCAATATCTCGGCGACGGCGTGATGGCGTACTTCGGTTGGCCAGAGGCTCACGAGAACGATGCCGAGCGTGCGGTGCGCGCGGGCCTGGCTATTCTGGAATCCATATCGCGGCTCAACGAGAACCCCCTACATGCTGCAAAACTGGCTGCGAGGGTCGGTATCCATTCAGGTGCGGTCGTCGTGGGCAAGCAGGCAGAGGTGTTCGGCGAAGCCCCAAATATCGCCGCGCGGGTGCAAGCGGCAGCTGCTTCCGGCACGGTGATGATAACTACGGCTACACATCGGTTGGTCTCAGGATTGTTTTTGGTCGAGGCACTCGCGCCACTGGAGCTCAAAGGAGTCGCGGCATCCGTCGAGTTGTTCCAAGTGGTGCGGCCGACCGGGGTGCGCAGGAGGTTCGCTGCAGGGCACGGCCTAACGCCGTTTGTCGCTCGAGAAGAGGAGTTGCGGCTGCTGCTCAGTCGCTGGCAGCGTGCACGCAATGGCGAGGGGCAGCTCGCGTTGGTGGTGGGTGAGGCTGGTATTGGCAAGTCGCGCCTGGTCACCGAGTTTCGCGAGCGCATCCGCGATGCTCCGCACATCTGGATGGAGAGTGCGGGCGAACAGTTCTTCGAAAATTCCCCGTTTCATGCAGTGACTGAAATGCTCTCGCAGTGGCTGCAACTGCAGGGCGGCGCGAGTAGAAGCGATAAGGTGGCGCGGCTGGAAAGGGCGCTGGCGTTGGCGGGACTTAACCTGGAAGAGGCAGTGCCGCTGGTCGCCGAGCTGTTGCAATTGCCGGTGGCCGAGCCCTATGCCGCTTCAACGTTGGTGCCCGAGCAAAAGCGCCGCCGCCTCTTTGCAGTTCTGATGAGATGGCTCTTCGGGGCGGCGCGGCTACAGCCGGTGGTTATCGTGACGGAGGACCTGCATTGGCTCGATCCTTCGACGCTCGAATTGCAGCAACTGCTGGCTGAGCAGGGGGCGATGGCGCCGCTGATGCTGCTCTATACCGCTCGTCCCGAATTTCGACCGCATTGGCCGATGCGGGCGCATCATGTGCAAATCACGCTCAACCGGTTGAGCGCGCACGACGTGCGGCAGATGGTGGCCTTGGTAGCAGCGCGCAATGCCCTCGCCAGTGAGAGTGTAGAAGTGGTCATCGAACGCACCGGCGGGGTCCCGTTGTTCGTCGAGGAACTGACTCGGGCGATGCTGGAGAGCGGCGGCACGGTCCGCGAAATTCCGGCGACACTTCATGATTCGCTGATGGCGCGGCTCGATCGAGTGGGCACAGCCAAGGAAGTGATCCAGGTGGGTGCGGTAATCGGCCGTGAATTTTCATATCAATTGTTGCAGGCGATCCATCCGATGGGCGAAGCGCAACTTCAGGCGGCGCTTCGTAAACTCACCGGCGCGGAACTCCTCTACGAGCATGGCATCCC
Source organism: Candidatus Binataceae bacterium (assembly GCA_024281015.1). Classification (GTDB taxonomy): domain Bacteria; phylum Desulfobacterota; class Binatia; order Binatales; family Binataceae; genus JAMXLL01. The sequence goes on along the minus strand of JAMXLL010000071.1, from coordinate 5,154 downwards.
TCCGGAAGCGGCTTACGAATTTAAGCACACCCTGATTCGGGACACGGCTTACGAAGCGTTACTCAAAAGCCGGCGCAGGGAACTCCATCGCCAGCTGGCCCGCACCATCGATGAGAAATTCCCGGCACTCAAGGAAGCGAATCCCGAAATGCTCGCCCGCCATTGGACCGAGGCGGGCGAGACCGAATCTGCGATCGCCGAATGGCAAAGGGCTGGCAAAGCGGCGCAGGTGCGGAACGCATTTGCGGAAGCACGGGAAAGTTATGGACAGGCCATCGAACTCCTGAAGCGGCTGCCCGAATCGCCCGAGCGCGATGTTCGGGAACTGGAGCTGGCGCGATCAATTCTTCCGCCCCTGATGTTCACCGCAGGATTTTCGGCGCCTGAATCCATCCAGGCGGTCGAACATGCTGCAGCTCTCGCCGAGAAAAGCGGCAGCCTTAAGCAACTGGTCGATTTGGTGATCTCGCAAGGGTTCGCGTATGCCGCCTCCGGAAACCTCGAAGCCGCTGTTACGCTTGCTGACCGGTCTCTTGAGCTCGCCCTGCGGGAAGGGAGTTCCCTCAGTATCGGAGACGCACACACTCTCCAGGTATATGCGCGTTATTTTCCCGGCGATCTCGCCGGGGTTGAAAAGCATTTCATGGGCGCGCTCAAGTGTTTTGAGGACCCGAACCTCATGCGGCAGCCGATTTGGGCCGTTACAGCCTTTGGTGTGGCGGGTTGGAACGCCTGGACACTCGGCCGAGCCGATGAAGCCCGCGCGCGCGAGGCCCGCATGATGGGACTCAAAACCAACGCGTACGGGACAGTGGCGAAGACATTTTTTGCCGCGAGCCTGCGGACTCGCCTGCGGGAATATGATCAAGCCGAGAGTTTGGCAGCACGGGCACTGGAACTATCGGAGCGGCATCAATTCCCATGGATCGCGACACTCGCCCGAATTTGTATTGGCAATGCACGAGTCCGGCTGGGACACGTCGAGGAGGGCATGGCGCTGATTCGCCGGGGCATTGCTGAGTTGCTTGACCTGGGAACGACACTTGCCCTTAGCAGCTATACTGCGTATGCAGCGGCGGCATTGCAGCGGAAGGGCGCCACCCTGGACGCCCTGGCGACCGTCCAGCAAGCGATCCGGCAACATCCTGATCAAATCCTATACCGCCCCGAGATTTTCAGTCTTCGCGGCGACCTGCGGCTTGACCAAGGGGAGACAGATCTGGCCGAGGCTGATTTCCGCGAGGCGATTACGCTCGCCCAAAAGCTGGGCGCCAAAGCGTATGAGCTCCGCGCTACCATGAGCCTCGCGCGGCTGCTCGCATCGCAGGATAAGCGCGCAGCAGCGCGCGCCATTATCGCCGAAATTTACAACTGGTTCACGGAAGGCTTCGACACTGCGGATTTGAAGGATGCCAAAACGCTGCTGGATGAATTGAGTCGCTAAGGCTTTACTGACGGCAGTGTCGTGTCCCGTGAATAGCGCTGCTAGCGGCGCTTAGCAGGTGCTATTCAATCGTTGCACGTTCTGAGAAGTAGCCGAGAGTAGATTTTCATAACCATCTATTTCCATTCAATTCCATATTGGCCCATTTATTGTGTTGCTTTTCAGCATCGAATGAAAAATCAGCGCCGGCTTCTCGAAGGCTGACGGCCACCTCGCGAAGTCGCGCCTCACCACGCTGAGCGGAGCCTGTTAATGCGCTGTTCAGAATGTGCTGCTGATAATCGCGAGACTGCTAGATTCTGTGACTCATGTGGCGCAGCCCTGGAAAACGCCGCCGGGCCGACTATTGAGAAGAGCGCGCGACCACTTTCATTAATCGGCGAGCGACGCCATCTGACCGTTCTATTTTGTGATCTGGTGGGCTCGACTGAACTTGCGGCTCGCCTCGATCCGGAAGAATGGCGCGAGCTCATGGCAAGCTACCATCGAACCGCGACTGAGGCGATCACCCGTTATGGCGGTTACGTTGCCAAGTACCTCGGCGATGGCGTGATGGCTTATTTCGGATGGCCGGAAGCTCACGAAAATGACGCAGAGCGCGCCGCCCGCGCCGGCTTGGCGATCCTTGAAGCGCTCGTGAAACTCAACCAACAGTCGACGGAGCCGCAGATCTCAGTAAGGGTCGGCATCGATTCAGGCCCGGTAGTGGTCGGCGCGGGTGCGGGCAAAGGCACCGATGTGTTCGGGGAAACTCCTAACACCGCTGCCCGGGTGCAGACGGCGGCTGCTCCAAATACCGTGCTGATAACCGCGGCGACTCATCGGCTGCTCTCCGGCTTGTTCGTGGTCGAACAGTCAGGCGCGCAACACCTCAAAGGTATGGCAGCATCAGTGGAGCTTTACCGGGTGGTGCGGCCAACGGGAGTGCGGAGCCGGATGGCGGTGCGAGACCTCACTCCGTTTGTCGGACGGGATGAGGAACTCAGCTTTTTAACCAAGAAATGGGAACGCGCACGCCAGGGCGAAGGGCAGGTGGTGCTGGTGATTGGCGAGGCAGGAATCGGGAAATCGCGCCTGGTGGCCGAGTTTCATCAATGCATCCGCGACACCCCGCATATCTGGATGGAGAGCGCGGGTGAGCAGTTCTTCGAGAACACCCCGTTCCATGCGGTTAGCCAAATGCTCTCGCGCTGGTTGGATTTACAGACACTAGGCGAGGCACAGCGGAGCCGAGCTGAGGAGTCTGCGACGTGCGCATTACAGAAAGGAGGCCACGAAGAGCAGTTCGAGCGGTTGGAGCGCGCGCTGGCATCAGCAGGGCTGAAAGTCGAAGAAGCCGCACCCCTCATCGGTGAGCTGCTGCAACTTCCGGTGAGCGAACGCTATCCGCAGAGCAAATTGACGCCGGAAGAAAAACGGCGCCGGCTGCTCGCGGCGTTGGGCGCATGGACGCTTGGAGCAGCCAGACTTCAGCCGGTGGTGATGGTGGTCGAGGATCTCCATTGGCTCGACCCATCGACGCTTGATGCCCAGCAATTACTGGCAGAACAAGGGGCGACGGCGCCGCTGATGCTGCTGTACACGGCTCGGCCGGAGTTTCAGCCTCAATGGCCAATGCGATCTCATCACACCCAGATCACCCTGGACCGCCTGAGTCCGCATCACGCGCGCGAAATCATGGCTCGGGTTGCGGCGCGCAATGCCCTCGGCCGCGAGAGCATCGAAGCCGTTCTCGAACGTGCCGGCGGCGTTCCGCTATTCGTCGAAGAGTTGACGAAGGCGGTGCTCGAGAGCGGCAGCCTCAAGCTCAGTGCACGGGCGATTCCGGTGACACTGCATGACACGCTGATGGCGCGGCTGGACCGACTCGGCTCAGCGAAGAGCCTGCTCCAGCTCGGCGCTGTCATTGGCGGGGAGTTTTCTTACGGATTGCTTCGTACGCTGTACCCAGGGAGCGAATCAGAACTCGACAGTGAGTTGCGCAAATTAACCGACGCAGACCTGCTTTACTTTAGTGGGTTATCGCCTGATACAGTTTTTCAGTTTAAGCACTCTCTGATCCGTGATACCGCCTACGAGGCGCTGCTCAAGAGCCGGCGCAAGGAACTCCACCGGCTGGTGGCGCACACAATTGCCGAGAAGTTTCCCGAAATAAAACAGGCGCAGCCTGAAGTGCTCGCCCGTCATTGGACCGAGGCTGGTGAGCTTGAGCCGGCAGTTGCCGAATGGTCACTAGCAGGTAAAGCCATGGAGGCGCGCAACGCGTTCCACGAAGCCGAGGATTGTTACCGGCAGGCACTTAGTCTGCTGAATCTCCTGCCGGAATCACCGGAGCGCGACGCGCGCGAACTGAGATTCAGGCAATCCCTCGTTGCGATACTTCATCTCACGCTTGGTTGGACAGCGCCGGAAACGGTTGCTGCGACTGAAAGACTGGAGGTGCTAGCCAGAACCAGCGGCAATCTAAAACAGCTAATTGGGTCGATGACGACGCGCTGCCTTCACGCTTATATCGGAGGAGAGCTTCGCGTTGCTGGTGCTATAGCCGACCAGGCACTGGGGCTCGCCCACATCGAACGGAATTCAACCACGCTTGCCTATCTGCACATGCTCGAAGTGGGAACCTGCTACCATTCTGGAAATCTGTCAGATGCAGAAAAGCATCTCTCACGAGGTGTTGAGTTTTTTGACGACCGCCGGTTTCGACAGGATCCGAACGGAGGACCGATCGCTGCTTACGGTGCCGCAGCGCTGAACGCCTGGGTGCTTGGCCATCCCCAAATAGCCAGGGCACGCGTTTCTAAACTGATGGCGCAAGTGAACAGCGCCAATCCTCAAGAAATAGCCCACTCAGACTGGTATGCAGCGCTCCTTCACATGTTGATGAGAGACGGGCCGCAGGCCCACAGACTCGCAACGCGAGGCCTCGAGCTTTGCGAGAAACATAAGTTCCCAAATGTGGCAGCATATTTACGCTGCGTCCTCGGGGAGATTGAGAGTTCGGCTGAGCTTATCAGGCGGGGCTTAGCTGAGCTTCACGAAATGGGTAGTCGCATCGCTATAACTTCCTGCGTGACCGCGCTGGCAGCTGCGCAATACCGGACAGGTGAGCTCGACGATGCATTGAAGAGCATTGAAGACGCACTGGATATCAACCCCGAGGAACTGGTGTACCGTCCAGAAACACTCAGGTTGCGGGGCGAATTGCGACTAGCTATCGGGCAAACCGGTGAGGCTGAAGGCGACTACCGGGAATCGATAGCTGTGGCTCGCAGCATGGATGCGAAAGCATGGGAGTTGCGTACCACTATGAGCCTTGCCCGGTTGCTCGCCAACGACCGCCGCGGTGAAGCCTGCACGATGCTGAACGAAATGTGCAACTGGTTTACCCAAGGCTTCGATACCGCCGATCTCAAAGAGGCCAAAGTGCTACTCGATGAATTGAGCAGTCAGCACTCATCCGCTCTGGCTACGGCAGCTTCGAAGAGAGCTTGAATATTGGAACGAAAGCTAACCGGGTCCTGTGCGCCGACCTTTATGGCTACAGCCGCGTCATAGGTGAGGATGATGACGAAACGCTTCGGATCTTATCTGTCTACCTCAACATTACTGACTCGCTAATCGAACGTACACCACGAAGATCCGTGAGCTCCTCGGGCGACGGCGCACTGACCGATTCGCCAATGTGGTCGAGGCAGTGGGTTGTCCCG
>JAMXLL010000070.1 GCA_024281015.1 Candidatus Binataceae bacterium | reverse complement strand
AGAAGTCTCGACGCTATACACGACCTCCGCACGTTTCAAAACGGCTATCAATTCAACCCACGATGTCTTATTGACTATCGAGATCGCCTTGGGCTCGCCTTCGCAAATTGCTTGCGCCAAGGCGGCGTCGCGTTCGCCCGATCCTGTAATCACTGGCGTTATACCGCTCCTAACCAGGCGCTGCGCAAGCTGGATCCATCCCTCAAGCGTCCAATCGCGCTTCGGCGTGCTCGAGATAGGATGCAGAACATGATACCGCGCTGTTTGATGCGTGAAGCCGGTTAATATATCGGCTCTCGATTGAGCTTCCGCCGGAATGAGCCCGAGACAGGGCTTAGCGAGCGCGATACTCTTCTCGCTCACGCCCAATTCGCGTAACACGTCGAGTTGATGCTCCTTCTCGTGGCGACGGTCATATTTGAACGCCAGGCGATGCGTCAGTGTCGGCCCATAGCCGACTCGGCCATATCCTGCACGCACGGGAATTCCGGCAAGCCAGAACAAAAGAATGTAATTTGGATGCCAGGAACGAAGATCTAACGCGATATCGTAACGCTCCGCGCTCAAGGCTCGGGTGATGGAAGGAAGTCGCGCGTAATAACGAGCGATTTTCCCGAAAAACGATTGCTTGACTCGCGTGGTACGCCAATGATCGAAAAAAATAATGTGGTTTAAAAGAGGATGTCCCTCGATAGCGTCGCGGGAATGAGTTCCCGTTATGAAATCAATTTTTGCGTTGGGGAACGCATCTTTCAAGACAGGGAGCACCGCTGTTGAAATAATAACGTCGCCAAGATGTCCCGCATTGGCGACCAAGATGCGCTGTGGAGTTTTTGTAACCGAACTTTTCCTTGAGCGAACAAAAAGCCCCAACAAGCGATCGAGAAAATAGAACATCCAATCTTGACCGCGATAACGGGAGCGGTAGCGGGCAAGAATTTCTTTGTCGTCCGAGAAGGTCGTTCTCATTTAGCTGTCACGCGCAGATACATTTTTGGGAACCGTCGGGGCGAACCGAAGGTTCTATGTCGAAAAATCCTAATAATTTCGCGCGAACCCAATGGCCGCATCAAGAGTCGAAACGTTTACTGCAGTCACGTACCGACCAAGTGCTACCCAGAGTCAATTGAACTCACGCGGTTCCGCGCCGACTGTCGAGGTCCAGTCTCGCCGACTCATGGCCCAGTGCACGTTCCCACCTCAAGGCGTGGGCTACGACGGTCGAAAGATCATCAAATTGCGGTTGCCAGTCGAGCGTTTGGCGGATGAAGTCGGTCGCGGCAACAATGCAGATCGGATCGCCTGGTCGGCGCGTCGTCATCGTTACTTTGAAGTCGACGCCAGAGACCCGTTTAACTGTGTCCAGGACCTCCAAGACCGAGAAACCTCGTCCATAGCCGCAATTGAGCGTCACTGAGCGCCCGCCCGAGCGCAAATAGCGCAACGCGTCCAAATGCGCGCGAGCAAGATCAGTGACATGAATGTAGTCACGAATGCAGGTGCCGTCCGGAGTTGGGTAATCATTGCCGAAAATCTCAACATGCGTTCTTCGTCCCAAAGCAGCTTCGACAGCAACTTTGATCAATTGAGTAGCGGCTTTGGTTGACTGGCCGGCGCGGCCCTTGGGATCGGCGCCGGCAACATTGAAATAGCGTAAGATCACGTAATCGAGCCCGTGCGCACGGCCCGCGTCCTGCAGGATGATTTCGGACATCCGCTTCGAGGAGCCATACGGCGAAACGGGCAGAGTAGGCGCATCCTCTGCTACCGGAATCTTTGTCGGAGTGCCGTACACCGCGCAGGTAGAAGAGAAGATAAACTGCTTCACACCGCAGCTGACCGCGCTTTCAATGAGCGCACAGGAGTTGACGGTGTTATTTCGGTAATAAGCCAGCGGGTCACGCACTGAGTCCGGCACAATAAGGGACCCAGCAAAATGAATAACGGCTTGAATGCCATATTCACGGATTAAACGAGAAACTAACGTCTGATCGCCGGTATCACCAACGATCAGCGGCACGCCTTCCGGAACCACCCATCGAAAGCCCGTCGAAAGATCGTCGAGAATAATAACCCGCTCTCCCGCATCGAGGAGCTCAAGAACCATGTGGCTGCCGATATAGCCAGCTCCGCCGGTGACCAGCACACTCATGCGCATTTACCGTTAGGCTTTTCGCCCAGAATCAAACGCTCATCCATTTTGAGAAAACGCTGTCGCGGTGAATCAAGTTGATTTGTGCAGCAGCGAAATAGAACGATCGAATTGCTTCGCTTGAATTTGTTGCAATAGTGATACTCCCAGACGCAAGGATATTGCGTGCCATCAAACGGCCTTGCTTTGCCATTTCGTGCCCTGCAATTTGCCAAAGCCACGTCATTAAATTCGGCGATTTTTGAGAACCGCGCAAGCACTGCTCGCCGCGACCGTATCACCCTCGTGCGCTTCAACGCGGTCAGTAACGAGCCGTACGCCCAATAATCCTGCCGTTAATCAGAAATTAGGCCTTTTGCAATGAAATGGACTGGGTCCCCCCGGTGATTAGGCAGAACTTACGCATGCCGCGCAATCTGGCGTCAAAGCGCGGTCTGCAGCTTTCCATCCTTATTGTTGGCATTATCGCTTGCTGGCCGGACGATTGGCACGCAGTTGCGTTCCGCTCGCCCGACCTTTCGCCTTCCCAGAAAGTCGCACTCCGATTTCCCAACCTTTCGCCATCTCAGAATGTGACGCTGCGCTTTCCTGAGCTTTCGCCGGCCCTTGATGCAGCCGTATTCCATCCCGAGCTTTGGCCATCGCGGATCGTGGCGGCGCGCTTCCCCGAGGCTTCTGTGCTTGGCAAGCCTTTGCCCGGGCGTGCGACCACAGCGGTTGCACTAGCCTCGCCGAAATCGCCGGTTCACCTAATCGATTTTCAGGTGGCGGCGACGCTGCCCCCAATCGGACATTCCCGGTTCTGCCTGCGTTATCCGGACGATTGCAAGGTCCACACGATTGATTTCCGCCGTCGCAACCTGGTGCTAACACCTGAACGGTGGGATGAGCTCAAGACAGTCAATCGCCAAGTGAACGGCAGCATTTTTGCCGAGGCGACGCCTGGCAATGGAGTAACCGAAGAGTGGGTAATTTCGCCGTCGACCGGCGACTGCAAGGACTACGCAGTGACCAAGCGACATGAGCTCCTAGCACGCGGCTGGCCCTCTCGGGCATTGTTGCTGTCCGAGGTCGTCCTTGCGTCAGGTGATCATCACCTCGTTCTGGTCGTACGTCTAAAGGAAGCGGATTTGGTGCTTGACAATCTGCATGACGATATCCGCCTGGTGGCCCAGACGTACGGTCGCTATCATTGGATGCGAATCCAGTCTCCAGAAAATCCAAAGTTCTGGATGAGCGTGCGAAGGCAGGACGCCGTGCGGACGGCGATGCTGTCCAATTAGCCGCGTACGCCTCAATTGTCTCGAACGATCCCCTCGTCGCCCCGCCGCTCGGCGAAATCAATTAACTTGACGACATTTGCGCCTCGGAGCGTGCCGATAGGCGCTCTGGCGGCCTAATTACGCTCGCATGAAGCCGCCTCGAATGAGCCGATTGGAATTTCTACCAGCCGCGCCAGCCGACGACATGCCAGCCGCAGTAACCGCCCGGGTAGAAGCTCGAGCCGATAGGACAGCAACCCGAGGCGCAGTTAAAGTGTTCGCATTGGTAGAACCGCGCAGCGGCTTGATGCCGATATGGTCCGAAGGCGTAATAGCCATAGCCGCCGGGAACATATTGAGCAGAGGCCCCAAAGG
>JAMXLL010000069.1 GCA_024281015.1 Candidatus Binataceae bacterium | reverse complement strand
CCATCGACCTCGTCACCTTCACCAGCTCCAGCACGGTCATTAATTTTCAGGCAATGCTTAAAATGCCAATTGCCGGGCTCAAAGCAGCAGTAATCGGGCCGATTACCGCCGAGACAGCGCGGAGTTGCGGCTTCGAAGTAGTAGTGACTTCTCAGAAATACACTGCCGATGGCTTGTTCCAGGCGATCTTACGTTACTTCCGACCGGACGGGCCGAATTGATATGAAGAGGAATGGTTCAGCAATAGCAAGCTTAATTCACGTGCGTCGCATTCTTTTCATCACCCACCCGTACTGCGCGTGTAGCAATAAGGCGGTGCGCGCATCAGATCGAAACGGATAGAGCAGATCTTAGCTGTAGGTGAAGGCTAATGGCATTCCCGATAAATCGGCCACGGCGGCTACGTCGTAACGAAACGTTGCGCCGAATGGTACGCGAGACGCGCCTCACTCCCGACGATCTCATTCAACCCTACTTCGTCTGCCCAGGACGGCACATTAAAAAGCAGGTTGCAGCCATGCCCGGCGTGGCTCAGATGTCTGTCGATAATGTCCTACGCGAGGCCCGAGAGACTTATGCCACCGGCGTCCCCGCCATTATTTTGTTCGGCATTCCCCAGCACAAGGATGCACATGGCTCCGAAGCCTGGGACGACAATGGCCCGGTGCAATGCGCGATTCGCGAGGTCAAGGAGCATGTACCCGGCCTCGCCGTAATCACAGATGTCTGCTTGTGCGAGTACACCGACCACGGCCACTGCGGAGTAATTGCGGGAGATGACGTCGACAACGACGCGACACTCGAACTGCTGGTTCGCGAAGCGCTCTCGCACGTGCGGGCCGGTGCCGATATGGTGGCGCCGTCCGACATGATGGATGGGCGGGTGGCTGCGGTCCGAACTGCGCTGGACAACGAGAACTTCAGCCATATCCCGATCCTCGCGTATTCGGCCAAGTTCGCCTCAGCCTTTTATGGGCCGTTTCGGGAAGCCGCAGAATCAACCCCTCAATTCGGCGATCGACGCTCCTACCAGATGGACCCGCCCAATGGTGACGAGGCGATGCGCGAAATCGCACTCGACCTCGAAGAAGGGGCCGACATCGTCATGGTCAAGCCTGCCCTGCCCTATCTCGACCTGATTTACCGGGCCAGGCACGAATTCAACGTGCCGGTCGCCGCGTATAACGTCTCGGGCGAATACTCGATGATCCGCGCTGCCGGGATCAACGGCTGGCTCGACGAAGAACGCGCGACCATGGAAGTGCTGACAGCCATCAAGCGTGCCGGCGCCGACCTGATTCTGACCTACTTTGCTACGCAGGTCGCTGGCCGCCTTTGATGGGGCAGGGAGGCGCCGCGACGGTGCGGCTCAAAGCCGGCCGTCGCTATCTGCATGGCAACTCGGCGCGCGGGTGACTGTGTGTGCACCAGTATGTTCGTCAGCATGACCAAAAATTGCCGCCCCCATCGCACAACTCAAGGCTAATCGCAAGTATCTGTTAGTCATCACAGTGGCCCCTATATTGCTCCACTTGCTAGCAGTTCGGAGGGGCTAAACATGAACGAAGACAAACTTGCCGGGTATGCGACTTTGTGTGGAGCGATGCTACTCGCGATAGCGGCTATGATGGCCTTTTTCCTGGTGAGAGGCGCCGTCCCGCCGTTTATGCTGGTGATCCTGCCGGCGATCGTCGGTGCAGGCTTGCTGGCGGCCGGACTGCTACGCAAAAAAGACAGCGACTGGACTCCGGGTCATTCTGTCGAACGCTCCTCCTGAGGACTGTTGTTTTAGGCTCGGCCGGAAGGTTTCTCACATCCGGCCGCGCGCGTTCCTTCTGCGGCTCGCTGCTTTATGGGTTGCAGAGCGGGTGGCAGCTTTTTCTGCTCTTTGAGCCACTTCCGCCTGTTTAGGCCGAACGCCGGGTTCCGACAAGCCCATTACTGTTGCCCGTAAGTGATCTGCAATTTTGCGGTAGGCACCAGCGCCCGCAACGTCGCGGACGAGCAAATGGAGATCTGTGTTGGTGATTACGGTCCCGATTCTGAGTTCGACCGAAGCGCGCCTGGGCATAAGGCTACCTTTGCCCAAAACGGCATGGGTACCGTCAATTCGTATCGGGAGAACGTCGGATCCGCTGTTAAGAGCCAGGTAACCTACCCCGCTCTTAAAATCGCGAATTGCTCCGTCCGGCGAGCGGGTCCCTTCGGGAAACATCAGTACGCTGTGTCCAGCCGCTATTTCGGCCAGCGCCTGGTCGAGCGATTCAAGCTGGGCGCGTTCGCGGTCGAACGGAATCAGCTGGGTGAAATTGGTGGCGATGAAGCGGCGGATGGCATTGTTGAAGAAATAATCCTTCGCCGCCAGCACTCTGAGTTCGCGCCCAATGGCACCCAGGGCATAACTTACCAGGGCAAAATCTACGTGACTGGAATGATTCGCCACGACCAGCAAATTGCGGTTTGCGGGTACATTTCCACGTCCCATGATGCGCGGTCTTAGCACGCGATCGAACAACGCTGCCAGGGAACGGCGCGCCACGAATTGGCCGAAACGCTGCATCGGGCCCGGTAATTCGACAACGTAGGGCCGCGCAAATTGTGCGTATGATGGCAGCCGCGGGCGATTTCTCCCATCGCTGATAGCGCGCTGCAGGTCCTCCACCGTACTGAGCGTCGACAGTTGTTCCGGACTTAGCTCTCTGCCCGACTTTGTCGCGATCTCCTCGCCGAGCTCCGCCAAGGCAAGAGAGTCCAGTCCCAAATCTTCGATCAGTCGAGTCGCCGGAGATATCGCGTCCACATCGCTGGCCACTTGCGCCAAGGCATGCAGCAGCCACGGCTCAATGTCACTGCCGGCTGTGGCGCGTTCACCGGCGTGGCTGCCGAGCATCCGCTGCAGTCTCGCGATGACTTCCGCACGTTTTATTTTACGTGTACGCGTACGCGGCAGCTCCGAATCAGTAAAGCGCAAGATCCGGATACGTTTGTGCGGGCTGAGGCTGGCGGCTACTTGTTCGAAATGATCCCGCAGCCGATCCTCGACCGTCCGGCGGCTTTCGCCGCGAGCGTAGGCGGGCACCACTAAGGCAGCAGTCTGCTCGCCTTTCCCGGCCTTAAGTCCGACAACTGCGATCTCCTTGACAAAATGTGAGCGGCCGTAAACCTCTTCGAGTTCGTCTATGTAAATATTATTGCCGCCGGAATCAACGATGACCTCCTTGGCCCGGCCGACAATGTAAAGACGGCCCTGGTCGTCGAACCGGCCGAGGTCTCCGGTGTGCAGCCAGCCGTCTTTAAGCACTTCTCCGGTGGCCGCTGGATTACGGAAATAGCCGCTCATGATATTCGGGCCGCGTACAACTATCTCACCGAGCGTGCTATCCGCCTGCTTATTAAGCCTGACTTCCACTCCAGCCAGCGGTTTGCCAACCGAACCGCCCACCACCGGTTCATCCGGTCTGGCGACGCTCAGGACTGGTGCTGATTCAGTCAGGCCGTACCCCTCGAGCAGCCTGATACCAATGTCATTGAAAAACTGTACGACGCGCGGGGCCAGCGCAGCACCGCCGCTCACTGCCAATTTCAACCGTCCGCCAAGAGCAGTATGCGCCGGACGAAAAACGAGCGAGCCGAGGTTAAGGTGATAATTGCTGTCAAGCTGGCGATTGAAGTCGCGCAGCCGGTCGAAGGCAGCTATATAAAATGGGCCACCGGCTTCCACCTGATCAAGAATTCGCCGGTGAATCGCCTCCCATAGCGCGGGCACACCTATCAGTGCGGTTGGGCGTACGTCGGCCAGCGTACGTGAAAGATTTGACGGTTCCAGGCCGAGCGGGTACACGATACGGGCGCCGCTCGCCAACGGCAGCAACATCCCGCATGTGAATTCGAATGTATGGTGCAACGGCAGGAGCGACAAAACTACATCGCTCGCATCGAGGGCAAACACGCGCCCGAGCATCATTACCTCTGCGGTAAAATTGCCGTGCGTTAGCATCACCCCCTTGGGTGTGCCCGTCGTACCGGAAGTGAAGACTATTGAGGCGAGCGTTTTGCGTTCAGCGCCCGGCGCGGCTTGCGGTCTGCCGCGCAGCAGAAACGGTCTGCGAAGTTCGCCAAGTTCGAGTTCAATGAGGTTCGGGTTAGTCTGCCGTACAGCATCGCCTAGCCGATTAGCACAAGCGGCCGAGGCCAGCGCTGCGCGTGGTTCTGCGATATGGCAAATCGCCGCAAGCTCGTCAGGGGAAATCAGGTGGTCGAGCGGAACCGCTACCGCGCCCGCGTACAGGATACTGAAGTACGCCACTATCCAATCAGGCGAATTTTCGCTCACCAGCAGTACGCGATCGCCTGGCTTGATGCCTTTCGCGGCAAGGAGTAGACCGGCGCGTTGGGCTCCATCGCGCAGTTCACGATATGAAAGCGAGCTGCGTTGACCCGAGGGTTTGCGGCCTTCCAGCGCTACCCGCGAGCCGAAGCGTTCGGCTGCCCGTTCCAGCAACTCTATCAAGGTCTTATGCCGCAGCAGCGGACGGCCTCGGCTGCGCGTATGCAACTCAAGCTGGGGAAAGATGTGCCGGCGCAGTCCGGGCAAATGAATGTTTATCCAGTAGTCATTCCAGTCTATCTTCTCCGGCTGGAATGGATGCTGCGCAACGTCATGGCTAGCTAGCGCCCGATATAATTCCCGCACGTTGCGGCCGTGGAAGGTGTAAGCCAACTCCTGGATGTAAGGCCGATACACCTCTACCAGCGAGCGCGCCAGCTCGGTGGTTTCAGCAATTCGCATGATATGCTGTTCGAGGTTCCGCGCCACAGAATGCTTGTCGGCCAGGAGTTTCGTTACCGCACCAGCTTGCTTCAGAATCGCGGGAAAGGTCCTGCTTACCAGATCATAGGCACTCTGGCTGACGACCACCGGCTCGAGATGCGGCGCTAGTTTGCCCAGCGGTCCGTCACCGGCGCGTCGGTGCTCCTGGCGATTGCTGAGCGCAGTCAATTCTACCAGCCGCCGCATCGGCAATGGATTTACGTCAGATGTACAAAGCTGATAAACCGGCTGGCAACGGCCGGCCAGCAGCGCCCCGGTTATGGGTATGATGGCGTGAGCAGCGAGATCGACCGGAATAACATCCAGTACCAGCCGGGGACGCGCTGGATAAAAGCGAAAGCCGCGGCCCGAAAGATAGGTCAGCGGAGCGCTGGTGTTTACCCCCTGGTTCCAACCGGGCAGAGGATCCTTGAGCGCGCTTTCGATCACTGACGGCCGCACGACCGTGGCAGGCAGATCACGCGCGGCCAGCACCAATTGCTCACCCAGGCTCTTACTGTAACTATAAGTATTGGGCCAGCCCCAGCCGAGCGCGCGCTGGCGGCCGGTTTCCTTTAACCGCTCTTCAACCCACTGTTTGCGGCGGCTCTCGTAGGCAAGCTCGCGGCTGTCGGCTGCTCCATCCTGCTCCACCTGCGGCGCGAATTGAGCCCGGCGCGACTGGTCGCGCGATTCAGCTTCGACCCGCTCGCAAGCTGCCAGTGCGTCTTTGATTTCGCGCTGAACACTGAATTTCGGCTGGCCGGCGGGACACCAATCGAGCGGCAGCTCATCCTCGAAACGATGCCCATCGGCCGCCCCGGCGACGTAGCAAGTTGAAATGTGAACGAGCGCGGCACTCCGCTTGCGGCAAAAATCGATGACGTGCCTGACGCCAATTACATTGATGGTAAGCCCTTTTTCAAGCGATGCTTCGAAATTCACCAGACCCGCGCAATGGATCACGACATCCAGCGGACCATCGAGCCGGCCGGCCGCGCCGTTGACCAAATCGGGATTGCTGATATCGCCCGGCACTACCACGACATGTTGTTCGAGGTAGCTGTCAAACTGTTGTCCCAGCTCCTGCCGCAAGGGGCCCATCACCGGCGAGTCGAGAATTTCGCGGCCATAACGATTCAAGCTTGACCTGCTATCACCGCGGATTAGTAAGTACAGCCGCTTTAGTTCCGGATGATGGCGCAGGAGCAGGTAAAGCAGAACTTTGCCGAGAAAGCCGGTCGCACCTGTCAGCAAAATGCTCCGCCCAGCGAAAATCTCGGCCAATGGCGGCAGCGGCTCTATGCCGGGCAATGGAGCCGGAGGGTCGTCTCGGTGATTATTCGACATCGGCAATTACCAGTGGTGGCAGATGGAGATACGTAATTGTGGCCGAGTGTCCATAGGGCGACGCGGCCATTGCCAGTGCCTCGTCGAGCGTGTCTGCCGATTCCCAGCCGAGCCGCGTCGCAACCTCCGGTTCCTCACAACCGGCAGCAATTACACGGGCGCAATGCTGTCGCCCCGGCTCGCCCCAATACCACATGTAGAAAGGATGCACTCCATGATAAGCGTGACCGTAGCGATACATGTGAATATAGGTGGGATTACGGGCAAATTCAGACTCGAACTGCTTTTCCAGTTTGAGCGAATCGCCGGTTTCGCTCAGACAGCGATGAAAAAACTCGATGTAGCTCGGATGGTGCTCGGGGTGGAATTCGTCGCGCAGTGGATGACAGATGATCATCGTACCGCCGGGCTTAACCAGTGGCTTGTTGCGGTACATATTGAAAAGGTAGCCGAGGCCAGTGCACTGCACGAGCACCGGATTCATGATGGAATTGACGTTGTAGGGACAGATGTAGGGCACGCCAACGATCAAAATGTCCGATTGTCCCTTGACCGGCACGGCATATTGCTGAAACACCCGCGCGAGCGCCTGGCGATGGACGCTCTCAGTTTCACCCGCCCATACACCGGTCATTCCGTAAGGCGCTGCGTACTGATGTAGCGCCTGCCGCCGCAAGTCACTGGACATTGTACCGAGCGTCCAGCGAAACCCCTTCAAGCGCAGACGATCCCAGTCGCTGAAACGGTCTTCGTTTTTATGCAGAAAATCGAGCATCGGCCCGTACATCCGGGTATTGACCGCGGTTTCGATGGAAAACACGTTCAGTTGTTGGTTGAGCAACTTGCCCATCCGGTCGGCGGAACGGTGCAGCGCTGAATTGCCCGGATCCATGTATGAGTGGGATTGACGCATGGTCGCCGGATTGTGGTGATGGCGCAAGCTCTGGTACGGCGCGAGGCCTACTGCCACTGACTTATGACCGCCGTCCATCGGCACCAGGTTGATATTGAGGTAGATCAGCAGGTCCGATTCGGCGGCCCGCCGCGACAACCAGACCTCCTCGCCGTGATCGGTTTTGCCCAACATCACGATCTCCGCCCGGTTCTCTGCATCGAAGTTGTAGAGTCGCTCAGGCCAGAACTGTTTGAACGCCCGATCACCCACCGTTCGGCGAATCTCACTTTCGGTCATGCGGCGATGAAGCGAGGTGGCGATAATCAGGTGCACGTCATCTACACCGTAATCTGCAAGTGTCTGCAGCACAGCGTTGAGCAGCCGCTCGCGGATGTCGGGACGCCGCATAGGTGGCAGCGGCAGGCTGATATCATCGATCGCAATAGTTACACGAAGGTTGGGATTGAGCTGCGCGAACAGGGGATCGGCATTAAGCGGATGCAGCAGCGCGTAACGGATAGCAGTATCGGGATCGGGCAACGCCTCGAGCGGCGGAGGCGGATAGATGACGCGGGTGCCGGCCGGCAGCTTCTCCACCAGGAAATCCTCACCATAAGGGATCAGGCGTGGCTGCGAGCGGCGATTGACGGCCACGACCAATTCGCGCCGCGACTCAACTTCATGCCGTAGTTCCGCTGTTTTGAGTTCTCTGAGCTTCGCCTCCGGCCGTGCCATTCAGTTTCCTCCCGCCGCGCCGGTGAAGCTTTGCCAATCGAGTCCGGCCCGGCCGCGTGTGGTCTGCGGTCTGGTAAAGGACACGACAGGCCATTGGCGAATGCGCGCTGCGGCTACCAGCCGGCGGTCTGGATTGACCGCGACGGCGTGACCCATCGCTGCCAGAAACGGCAGGTCGTAATACGAATCGGCGTAGCCCCAGCAGGAGTCGAGAGACAACCCGCGGGAAGCAACGTAAGACTCACACCACTCCGCCTTGTCCTCACCTGCCATGATCGGCGCGTGCAAGCGCCCGGTGGCCAGGCCATTGTTGAAGACGAGCCGGTTGGCAGCAAAATCGCGAATATTCAGCCGCCTGGCCAGCGGCGCAATTATGAAGTCGGGCGAGCCAGTGACCAGCACCGCATCCAGGCCGGCGTCGCGATTAGCTTCGATCATCTCCCGCGCCTGCGGGTACAGATGGGTCAGCAGCACTCGTTCGCAATATTCGTCGCCAAGAATCTCAAGGCGATCGCGAGAAACACCCTTGAATGCTTCGAACAGCACCTCGTTGAGTAAGCGTCGATCTCGCTGCTCGGCCCGGTAGAGCCGTGGTAACCTGGCAGCGAAGCCGAGCAAATATTTGAGCCGTCCACCCCATTCGCCGATGTTTGCCAGCAGAAACAATGCCGCATGAACCAGGTTCAAGTCGACCAGAGTCCCATCTACATCGTAAAAAGCCACGCCGCTGACCAAATGTGAAACAGCCTTTGCCGAGGGTCGTTTTAGCCGGTCGGACGCTTGACCGCGCGCTCTGCGCGCTCGTGATACTGACATGTCAGTCTAGTTGCGGGGAAGAGACCGCCCCGCGACGTCCGCCTTATGCGGGAGACCGGCCAGCAATTCGGGCCGCGCAACCCCGCGCAAGCCGAATTGCAGAATCTCCTCGGCCAGTATGCCGATGTCGCGACGCCGATGACGGGAGGCCTGGCCGACGACTTCCTTGATACCACCGACGATACAGTAAGCGGCAGCGCGGCTATCACAGTCACGCACCAGCTGCATTTGGATACCTAGGTCCAGCGATCGTTGAATCTGATCGGCTACACGTTCGTAGAATTCACCAATCCGGTTGTCGATTTCAGGATCGAATCCCGTTGCATGATGAAGCAGAATATCAGTTAATTCGCGCTCAGCGAGGAGAAAATTCAGGACACGTTTGAGATTGTTTCGCAATTGCTCCACCGGTTCGGGCTCCGCAGGCCCGATTCGCAGGCGTTGGATGCGCAGCCTCAATTCGCCGAGTACCTGTTCCAGCAGTTCCTCGAAAAGATCCCTTTTGTTTTCAAAGTAGAGATAAAAGGTGCCGCGGGCTATTCGCGCCCGTGCAATGATGTCGGCGATATTGGTGCGATGATAACCTTTGCGCGCGAAAATCCGCTTGGCATGCCGCAGTACCTGCTCACGCCGGGCCTGCCGTTCCATTTCAGCCTTCCGACGAACACTATAAAGGTGGATTTTGAACTGTCAAACCAATAGCATCCCCAACCCGGCACATTGTCAACAGCAGCTTCGCGTTAGTAGCCAAGACGGCAACTATCTGCAGCTAAGAGTGCTGAACGTCTCTGGCGACGTGCACTGTTGCTTCTAAATGCCTTTGGACGCCGTAAATCCTCGCCGATTGGTGGAGAGTTGAAATAGGCGGGCGTCTTGGGAGGGGGGAGTCTCCCCAACGCCCGCCAGTGGTGCCGTCCGTCTGGCATCGGACAGCTATCCGGTTGCAGGGAGGAGCTTACAACCGGACCAGAAGCGTTCGACGTTGTCGCTTCTCTTGAATCGACGATTCAGCTGGCCGAATTATTCGACGCGAAAAATACGAGCCATGTAACAGCTTTCGAACTATGCTGGTATGGCGGCTATAAGAACCCCAACGACCATCGGTGCCCCTTGAGAGAGGCCAAAGCCAGCTAACATGTTGCTCGAACTCCGCCGGCATGAATCGACCCCATGTCAGGACGTTCACGCTATCCGGGTGCAGGTTGGCCGGGCAGGTTCTGAAATCGCCTTGAAGTTTCAGCTCGATGGAGACGTCCAGCGCATTTTTCCTTTGCCGAGCGGAGCATCGACAGATCGTCTCGAGCTATGGCGACATACGTGCTTCGAAGCCTTTATCGCGATTGAGGGTCGAAAGGCTTACGAAGAATTCAACTTCGCACCCTCTGGCGAATGGCGTGCTTACGCCTTTTGTGGTTATCGCGAGCTGGACCCCGCCGAACCCCGACTTCCATCGCAGGCGCCAAAGATTGAGGTAAAGGCCACACACGATCGGCTCGAGCTCGACATCCGAATCCCCATCGTTCCGAGAGACCTGCCATCGGCACAGGCCGAGTCACGGCTGCGCGTTGGGCTCGCGGCGGTAATTGAATCTCAAGACGGAACGCTCTCCTACTGGGCGCTCCGACACGCGCCGGGTAAGCCCGATTTCCACCACGCCGACGGGTTCGTTTTGGAGCTGTAGCCCGCCTTTTCCAGAGCACTAAACGGCGGCGGCTGAACCCAAACCCGCCGGTAGGCGCAATTCTGATATCTCCGCCATATGCGGGTATCAAATGTGGTAAAAATCGCGGGCGTTTTTAGACAAGATTTTTTCCACTGAAGCGGCCGGAAGCCCCTCGAGGTGCTGGCGAGCCTTTTCGACCGGATGTACGAAGCCCTCAGCATGCGGATAGTCAGAGCCGATAAAGAACTTATCGTCACCCGCAAACTGAACGATGTGTTTGAACATTCGCTCTTCGGGATCGCCGCTGATCCAAATATTGCGGGCAAAATACTCAGCAAGCGGTCGTTTCATCTGCGAGGTATGGCCCATGTAGCGGTATCGATAATCGACTCGCTCCAGCCATTCCCCAACCCAACCGACCATCGCCTCGATAGTTGCGATGCGCATGCCGGGGAATCTTTCGAATACTCCGTCCACCACCATCGTGGTCAACGCCTGCCGTGGATCCTGGATGAGATTCATCGAGAAGTACATCAGCCCGGGCTTGGGGTCATGATAGAAGTCGCTGCCCGTGTAATGACGATGCGAGACGAGATGTAGCCCTATCGCCAGGTCCAATTCTTCGGCCGCAGCCCAGACCTTATCGAAGTCCGGATGTCCGAAACTCTTTCCCTTGATCGGCATCGCAGCAACAAAGGCAGTCCGCGCCCCCTGAGCAGCGACGCGTCGCATTTCCTCGACTGCAAGATCGGGATCGCGCATGGAGATATGGGCGGCGGGGAAAAGCCGATTGCGGTGGCTGCTCACCAGCTCGAACGCCCACCGATTGTAAGCGCGGCATAGCGCATCGGCTAATGCTGGATCATCTACTTCGCCTTCCCAAATAATGCCGATACTCGGATAAATGACCTGGGCGCTGATTCCTTCGCTGTTCATGAAGCGTACGCGCGCGTCCATATCCTGCCATTCCGAGCTGTAAGCGATGTACCGGTCGAAATTGTTAAGTGTCCGTCCGGTTTCCTTCTGGCCGTAACCAACCAACAAACCCAGAACTTCCTCAACATCGCGCAGCTTCATCGGTTTGTTATCGACTAGAAGCGCCCGGCGGCCGGTGGCTGGATCCTGAGCCATCCGAACCGTGCGATCTCTCAAGGACGGATCGATGTAACGTTCGTATAAATCCAACGGCTCCATAAAATGGCTATCGCCGTCAACCACACTAGTCATATTGAAGGCTCCTTGGAGGCTCGTCGGCCGTCGCGGCTCCCCTGATGCTTCCTGTATTGCGTTACTTCCCTGGCCTGGCCTCGCGCCGTTGGCGGGGAGTCTGGTTACCACCGCTGAGGGCCGTCAGCGTTGGACGCCGGGGTTTGGCGTTGAAGATCCTCAAGGCAACCGCGCCTGCGGTTATGTAAAAGATAATAAAAGCCGCTTCGATGATAGAGATACGCGGATATTTATCTCGCATCATGAAAGCAAGAAAGGCTGACCCGAGCACCAGAACCGTGGTTAAACGCGGTACGAATTGCCGCACCGGCGATTCCGCGTTTTCTGCTTCGCGCGCAGCGAGTACCACCCATACCATCGGCACCGCGAAGGCAAACCCAAGCAGCGTCAGACCGATTTCCGGCTGTAGGTTGTTGTAGAAATACATCGCGAGCGCGAAAAGGATGAGGGCCAGTGGGCCAAGCACCACCAGGCGCCACGGAAATCCGCTCATGTTGCGGCGCACAGCCATCGCTGACCAGTATCCGCGCGGCAGGCGGCTTAGACAAGTTTGGACGCAGAGTAGAGCGCGGAATCCAAACCGGGTCGAGTGCAGGGCAGTCTGGGCGCCACGACTGCCCTTGTCGCTCTTTGCAGTTGCAGGTCGTCAGCGTAGGTTTATCGTCCTGCTCCTGCCTTCCTTAAGCTCCGCCAAGGGAACGTTCCACCCGGCGTATTCACTTGGTTTCAATCTCATCTCCACAACGCCAGCGCCACGCCGGCCGGTAACATCATAATCAACATACCAACCCGCACGCCGTCCCGAAACGTGCTTCTCCTCGATAGACTTTACGTTTCGAACGCTCCCTAACTGCTGCTCGATGACGGGGCTGCTCCGGATGAAAACTTTCCCCCAGTTATCGGCTCCTGCCGATAAGTAATTGTGCCGCTCTATTCTGTAGGCGACCAGCGTTACCACCACTCCGAGTACAATGACCACGACGCCAATTAGGGTAGTGAACCAGGCAGAAGCTGAACCTTCGATGCTATCTCCATTGCCAGCCAGGTTGTCTTCGCTCACGATGCCTCCAGAAAGATTCCGTCTGTCAGTGATTTGGTTTTGTCCTCCTACAGTGCCAGACGGGCTTGGCGACGACATTATTCAGTTGGCCAGACGGATCTCGCCACATTCCACCTGTCAAGCTCTGAGACGCCTTTTGTGCGGACTCATTTGAGTAAACCAGTTCATGAATACGGGCGGCCGGTTGGCCGCCTTAACTTGCCGGGAGAGTCTGCCGGTTTATCCTTGCTCTCGCACGAAACTGACAGCTCAGTTTTTGCGCAACCAGTGATGGACGAGTAGTTTTTCTGGCCTGATGGGGTTTATAAACCCTCGGGAGCAGGCGGATTCTCGGGCATCGGGCAAGTAAGGTGAGTTGAGTATTCTTAAGGAACTGTCGTAGCTCGCCTGCTTGACGAAGACATCTCCTAAAATTTTCGGGGATACCTAAGAGCTCACGGATTAAGAGAGAGACTCTAGTTTGCTCGCGTACGTGAGCTTGGCCTTCGAGGCCATCTCTTCGATCGACAAGCGGGCCTCGCGTATAGCGTCCGCCTCCTTAGCTGCAGCGCCGACTACGCCGGCATCACCACGCCGATTCACGATCAACCAGAACCAACCTCGTTGGGCGTTCCAGACGCAGAAGCGAATTCCCAAGTATGTGTCTGTGCCCATTACGACCCTCACAACATAATTCGTTCGGCCGATTGCTTATGGCTGTTCCGACCGCCAACCTATTACCTGCAAGATAGTGAAACCCTCCTGAATGCCGGTCGTGAAGTCTGGCCGCAAGCACCAGTCGTTTGCAGCCGCCGTGATTCGGCGCTAATTAGTTCTTGAATAAGCGATTCAATCCCAAGTCACGACTGTGGCTGCCAGCCCGGCGTGAACATCGAAGGAGGCTTGTCCATGGCAGATTTCCGCCTGATTTCAGCGGATTCGCATTTTGTCGAACCGCCCACTATGTGGGCCGAGCGGGTGGACCGCAAATTCCGCGACCGCGCTCCCCATACGGTTAAAGGCTTGGGCGGCCGACAAGGTGAATTTTTCGTATGCGAGAATATCACACCGATGGCGGTGGCGGGGTTCTTCGGAGCCGGCGTACCCTCGAAGGAGCTGCCAGAGCACAACAAAAAAGGGTTCGATGAAGCGCCCAAGAGCGTTTGGGACGCCGCATACCGAATCGCCGATCAGGATCGCGATGGTGTCCAGGCAGAGGTCATCTATACCTCGATGGGGATGCCGCTGTTTGGGCTCGACGACGCTGAGTTGCGCGCAGCGCTATTCAGTGCCTTCAACGATTGGGCGTGTGAATATTGCAGCTATGATCTTAAGCGGCTCGTTCCGCTCGGCCTTATTACGCTCGAGGATATTCCGGGCGCGGTCCAGGAGTTACAGCGCGTGGCGAAAAAGGGCATGCGCGGTGCAATGATTTGGGCTGAACCGCCGAACGACCGCCCGTACAGCCATCCCGATTACGACCCCTTTTGGGCGGCCGCCCAGGATCTGAACATGCCGTTATCGCTCCATATTTTGACTGCGCGCGGCGGCACCGGGGCAGACCAGCGCCAGAACAATTTCCTGCTGTCGCTGGCCAATCTGCACCACCAGATAGAGCGATCGATTTCGGTGTTGGTCTACGGCGGCGTGCTGGAGAAGTTCCCGCGCTTGAAGATCGTCTCGGCCGAGAATGACGTCGGCTGGATGGCCTATTTCATGTACAGGCTCGACACGGTCCAGAATCGGCTGGGCGCGGTCGGAGGAATGAAGCTGCCGATGCGCGCCAGCGATTACGTCAAGCGCCAGGTCTACGCGACGTTCATTTCCGACCCAGTGTTCGTCGATTCTCTCCATCGTTACGGTCCCGATAACATCATGTGGTCGTCGGATTATCCGCACACCGCGGCGACATTTCCACGCTCGCAGGAAATTGTCGAAAAACGGTTCGGCAATCTACCAGAAACCGAGCGCCGCAAAATCGTGCACGACACAGCTGCTCGGCTGTATGACCTGAATTAGGTCCAAGGCGGACAGGACCAGCCTGTCCTCCACCCGAAGAGCACAGGAGCCACTTCTTGCTCCTGTGCTTTTTGTTTCCGTATGCGAAGCGGTTACCGGCCTATCCGAAAGAGGACGTGGTGATGGCTACGATGGAATTCACTGACGCGGCAAAGATTCATGGCTACCATGCACACGTCTATTACGATGAGGGTTCGCGTGACACCGCCGCGCGCTTGCGCGCAGCTATCGAGCGGACCTTTGAGGTCGTGATGGGACGTTGGCGAGATGAACCTGTCGGGCCACATCCGCAGTCAATGTACCAGGTTAAGTTCGAACCAAGCCAGTTCGCCCGCATCGTGCCGTGGCTCATGCTTAACCGGGGCGGGCTCACCATCCTGGTGCATCCTGAAACGGATAACGCATACCTGGACCATGCTGAAAATGCGCTCTGGTTGGGACAGAAGCTCAGTCTGCGTCTGGACACTCTCAGATAGCAGCGCCAACGTTCGCAGCATGTCAGCTCTGGCGGCATGCCGGCCGGCGTTACTGAGGCTCGAAGGGGTGAGTCCGGCGAAATTCGCTGGCTACCTCCGCCATGGTCTTGAACGTTATGCCGTCGCGCCGGCGGATGTGATCGACCAGGCGTTCGAGCATCAACAGCCGGTGGCCACGCCCGATCGCTTGTGGGTGCATTGTCAGTATGAATACACCCTCCCCTATCCGCTCATATAAATAATCAAAGTCTCCCACCCAGATTTCATAGACGTGAGAAGGAGATGCGAGTCCCGGATTGACGCCGTTGCGAGTCCACACGTGCTCAAAAATTGGAAAATCATCAAGGCCCCAAGTGAATGGAAGTTCCACAAGGTGGGTCTGACGACCCCATACGAAGGGACCATCGCTCGGCGCTTGATCACCAACCCGGCAGTAGTAGGGGCAGAAATCCTGACCCATCATGCTGCTGTCGTAAAGAAAATCCCGCTCTAGCAGGCAATCCAGTGTGCTTGGCATGAGTCCGGCAGCCGGCGAGCGGTACCCGACTGCCCGCTGACCGGTAATCCGCTCAAGCGCAGCCGAGGCGCGGTCGAAGTCGCGCGCCTCATCCTCCGCAGTCTTGGGCCTTTCATGAAAATAGCCATGATGGGCGATCTCGTGGCCGGCCCTCGCGATCTGCTCTACGGTCTGCGGAAATGCGTCGGCGGTATGCCCCGGGACGAACCAGGTCGCCTGTATCCCCCAGTCTCTCAACATTGTGAGTAATCTGCCGGCGCCAACGTTGCCAAACTCGCCGCGTGAAAGAGCGCTTGGGGATCGCGCGTGAAAGGTGCCAATCCACACTGAAATCGCGTCAAAATCGAAGGTCAGGCATACGTCGATTTTCTTCATCATGTTTACCCCGCTGAGAGCCCCCGGAATCACACGCTATGATCGTGCTGGCGAGTACATTGCGCAACCGCGGGGTTCGGGATTGCCTATGTACATTGGTGGAATAGCCCCAATAAGGAGGCTTCAGCTCAGCCTCGCCCGAGCAGAGATGGTCTCATGGGTGCTCAGACCTTGTTGTTTCGGCAGCAATTCCCTTGACAGTCGCTCAAGCCATGTTGTAAGCCGGTCGAGAATCCGACATTCGCGAACGGGGCACCTTTATTAAGGGAAGCCCCGGTTTGCGACGTGCCGGACACCCGTTTTCCGCGTCTCGCATGCCGCGTCGTTTACGACGGGTGGGGCGAGAACGCCATCAGGCAGGAACAAATTGAACGGCACACGGACGAGTGTACAAAAAGCCATCTCTCTAAGCGCTTGCGTGGCGCTGTTGGGCATAGCAGCTGCCTCAGCGCGTAGCGCAACCCAAGGACAGGTTAGGCGCTCGGCGCCTCCATGGCTGTCGTTGTTCGGCACCGCGGTCAAACCTGACGGCACTATCTACGTCGTTGGATCAAAAGCATTGCTGCTGACCTCCACCGATCATGGCAAGACGTGGATTCAGCAGGCGGTTAAGGAACGGCCGGGATCGGTATTGTTCCAGGACCGCGATCTCTATTCGATCCGGTTTTCACCTGACGGCACAGCGGGCTGGATTGTTGGCGAAGAGGGCACCATCCTGTACAGCAACAACGGCGGCAAGACTTGGACCAAACAGCAATCGGGGACAA
The DNA here is from genome assembly GCA_024281015.1 of Candidatus Binataceae bacterium. Taxonomy (GTDB): domain Bacteria; phylum Desulfobacterota; class Binatia; order Binatales; family Binataceae; genus JAMXLL01. Next base: position 9,460 of record JAMXLL010000069.1, on the reverse strand, counting down.
CAAAGAACCTCTTCAAAGTTGCTGTGGTCGATCCACAAACGGCGGCCGCGGTTGGCGCAGACGGAACGCTTTTGCACACCACCGATGCTGGGGCTCATTGGCAAAGTGCGAAATCGCCCAAGATGATCACGCTCTTTGATGTGGCCTTTACCGACAAGAATACCGGCTGGGCCGCCGGGGAATTTTCTACCATCTTAGCTAGCAAAGATGGGGGACAAACCTGGACCGTGGCCACCGGAGGCAACACCGGAGACTTCACCATCGGGCCGTTTTTTACCCTTACGTTCGACGGCCCTCAGCACGCGGTAGCGGCGGGGCTTGCGGGCGAGCTCTCGGTGACTGACGACGGTGGCAAGACCTGGAAAGCGGCCAAGTTGCCCGACCAGGTTGGGACGTATGTGCTGGCTGCGGATCCCAGCAGCAAAAAACTATGGGGGGGCGGAACGGGTGGTAAGATGTTTGTGCGCAACCCTGGTGGTCAATGGCAGCAGGCTCCCCAAAGCACCTTCCATGACGTGACTGATATGGCTTTCTTGGGCAACCAGGGCGTTGCAGTCGGTTTGAATGGCACCATCCTCCTGACACAAAATGCGGGCGAGCAATGGCAAGTAGTTCAGTAAAACTGACATCGCTGCGAATTGGGGATTTCGTTATCCGCTTCCGGGCCATTATCGGAGCGGTATTGTTGGGTATCAGCGCGGTGGCAATCTACTATTGTACGAGAGTCACTATCCGCACCAACTTTGACGACTTTTTCCCGTCGTATCATCCTGACGTCCAGCTTTACGAAAAATGGCACCGATACGGTGGCGCGCAGACGTTATCTGTAATGATCCAGGTGCGGCGTGGCGACATTTTCAACCATGCCACGCTCTCCAAGATTCAAGGCATCCAGCGCGAAGTTGATCGTCTACCCGGCGTTGATCATAACGAAGTTCTCTCGATAGCCTCCTATCGAGTCAGTTTCTCTGAGACTACTCCCGGTTCACTCACCATCAAGCCGTTCATGTTCCCGAATGTCCCGAATACGCCTGAGGGGATCCAGACCCTCAAAAGAAACGTCATGGCGAATCGGGCCAATATCAGTCAGTACGTGAGTGCCGACAACAAGAGCGCGCTGATATCTGCGTCGTTCAACGAACGCGGATTGGACTATCGCCAATTGTTCTACCAGGTGCGGGCGATCGTCGACAAATTTCAGGACGCGAATAACGAGATTTTCATTTCCGGCGAGCCGATGGTACGCGGCTATGGCTACTACTACACCCCTGTGCTGGTCATTCTCTTCGCCTCGGCCCTGGCGGTAATGATTTTCATTCTGTGGGCGACCGGCAGTCAGCGGAGCCGCTGGTGGGCCCCGATTGTGACTGGTGCGCTGTCAGCCATCTGGGGGCTCGGGTTCGTAGGATTAATGGGTTACGATTTCGACCCCGTCATGCTGGTCATTCCGTTCATCCTGACGGCGCGCGACATGAGTCATGGAATCCAATGGCAAGGGCGTTACCACGACGAACTCGATCGCCTCGGCGACAAATTAGCGGCGTGCGCGGCCACCACTGATTTCATGTTGCCGCCGGGCCTGTTGTCGATCCTGGCGGATGTCAGCGGCATTATTTTCATCTCATTCGGCGGAATTCCGGTTCTGCAGCACATCGCATTGGCGGGTACCGTTTGGTTGCTCGGCAGCCTCACGATGGTTTTTATTTTTCAGCCCATCCTGATGAGCTATCTCGCGGTGCCGGAGATCAAGCATCGTAGAGAGCGCAAGACGGCCAGGGGCCAGACGATGCAGCGGGTTGTCGACGGTCTGGATTGGTTCGTGCACATACCGACCCGTCCGGGAGCGCTGCGTAAAGTACTGTTATGGGGGTCGGCGATTTTCCTCATCTACGGCATCGTTTCAGGACTCGATTCCAAGATAGGTTATTCAACCCCGGGAACACCCCTTTACCAGCCCAATGCGAAAGTTAACCGGGATATCGCCGAGGTGGGGCGGAAATTCCCCCTGGAAGATGGGTGGGTGATTCTCACCACGCCATCATATCCCGATCCGCAGTCCGTATTAGGACCAAACGTGATGCGAATGGTGACCGACCTGCGGTCCTACTTGTTCAACGACCCCAAGGTAGGACAGGTGGTCTCGTTCGGGTCCACCGTAGCAGCACCATTCAACGAAATGTTCCATTACGGCTATCCGAAGTATCTGGCCGTGCCTGAATCGCTAGAGATGTCCGGCAATCTCTGGTTCCTGTTCCTCAACGGCTCGGCACCGGGCGAGTTGGAGCGGTTTATCTCGAATCGCTCGAACAACGATACCTGTATCCGGGTACTGTTGCGCGACCATACGTATGGCACGCTTAACGACATCCGGACCGAGATTGCGAAATTCGTCCAGCAGCGCGTCGCACCCGACCCGAATTTAAACAAGGTCGAAGTGCATTTCCTGGCGGGCATTGCCGGATTGTACCTGGCGGCGAACGATGTCTTGAAGCAATTGGATTTCCTCAATATATCTTTCGTCCTGGCGGTGGTGTGGCTGTTCTGCGTGATCTCCTTTCGATCCTTCGTCGCCGGTTTCATGTTCCTCTTTGCCTGCGTATTGGCGAACTTCGGCGCTTTCATCTATATGAATGCGCGAGGCATCGGTCTCACCATCGATACAATACCTGTTATCTCGCTCGGAATAGGCCTCGGTGTCGACTATGGCATATATATGGTCTCGCGCATTCGCGACGAGGTGATGGGGGGCATGGAAGTTGATGATGCCATCGTGCTCGCGCTTAAGAGCACCGGCGTCGCGGTATTCAATACTTTCCTCGTGATGATCGGTGGCATTATCCCATGGGTGTTCTCGCCACTGCTGTTCCACAGTGAAATGAGCACGCTGCTGATCTTCCTGATGGCAACTAACATGATGGCAGGCGTTATAGTGCTGCCATGTTACCTGTCATGGGCGCGCCCGAAGTTTGTCTTCGGCGGCAAGTCGATGATTCGCGAGCGGGAGCTGCGGGCCGCGGCCTCATAAGCCTCTCTCACTGCGCGGAGCTCAATTATCGAAACGGGCGCGCAGGGTATAATCAGCCCTCGCCCCGTTTCCACTCCTGTTAATCGGCACTCAGCCGCCCCGAAAAATACCCTGTCCCGGTGCGGTAAAGACGCACCTCTGCGTTTTTGACCTTGCGAACACGCCAATAATGCGCAAATTTTCTGGCTATAAGTGCCGCTGATTAGCCGAAAAGCCCAGGATGGCAGCTTGTGGGGCTGAAACTGCGGTATACTCGGGTCAGGAGGAATTGAGCAGATGGTTCGGAAGACGATTGCGCTGCTGGTGAGCCTGACGTTCGCGGCGCCAATGTTGGGTTGTCACGAAAAGACCGCGCAATTCAACCCGGGCCTGGCGCGAGATTTTTTTCCCCTAGCGCCGGAAAGCGTTTGGACCTACAGGGTCAACAGCAAGAGCCAGCATAATACTTATGTGGTTACCGATAAGGCGCTGGGGGAGAAATATGTTCCCTCGCTCAATATAACCGGAGAGGTGGTCGAGGAATATTACAACATGGATCGGGGCGGCACGCGTCCTATCGTGTATATCACCAAAAATGGATACTGGACGCGGCTATCCGGACTCGATTACTCAAAAGAAGATATCATGGCGCCGGCCTGGGGACGTTCTGAGGAGGGCGAGTTCATGCCGGCAACCTTGCTGCCGGGTATTAACTGGAAGAGCCAGATTTTCCCGTTTGGGCATATGCCCGGCGCGTTTGACATTCGTCAAGTGCACCGTACCTTTTTTGAACCTGCTGACGTGGTAGTTCCCGGCGGTCATTTTTCTGGCTGCATGCGGATTGAAACCGACGCAGTTTACGAAGGCGGCTCCTATGCGAAAGTGGGCAAACCACTCCGGCTGGTCTATGAAGACTATTATGCCCCGCGGGTCGGCCTGGTGAAGACACTCGCTCTCGAAGGAAGTATTCACGGGCGAGAAATCGAGCGGGTAGAACTTATCAGATACCTGGCACCTCAGACCTCCACCGCATCATTGGATCATTCCTCGCCAGCCGACACCCGGCCAAGCTTCGCTGACAGATCGCATTGAAGGATACCTCAGGAATCGTATGTTGCAGAGGAGAGGATAGATAATGCTCTGCAGCGGCTCACTATAATCCGCACGAACCCGTTGCTGGTATAAGCGTCGTAGGCTTAGAGCCCAGCCGCGGTGGCACGAAACGGCCAAGAGATCGATTGGCCGGGCTGAACGCATCACGTCAGGACCCTCGGCACGCAATATGCGGTACCGATTGTGCGGTACGTCAGCATTAATGCGTCATCACTATGATCCATCTATCGGGAATTCATTCAGGTTATGCCAGGCTTGCGTCGCGTAATTGAGGTTCCTAGGCGACAGTGGGCAAAGTTCTCCTCTTGGTACGGTTCGCTCAGCCCCACCAAAGCGACGATCGTTCAGGACGCGGCCATCTGGGCGCTGGCGCTGCTGTGTATATGGTGGGTAACCCGCGGCCTTAATTTTCACAAGCTCGCGACGAGCTTCAAGGGTGCCAATCTCTGGATGCTCGTGGCAGCTAACGTAATCTCCTTCTTTGTCTGGTGGTTGGGCGATACCGCTTTGTTCGCGATCCTCTTTTCCTTGGTTCACAAAAAAACCCGTTTCAGAGAGTTGCTGCCAGCCACCGCGGCACAGTACTTCCTTCAGGCAATTAATATTTTAGCTGCCGATGGTGCGCTGGTCGTCTTTTTGAATCGCCGCAAAGGCGTTAGATGGTTGACAGCGACATGGACGATGATGTTCGCGGGACTGATCGATGCCCTAACCTTGTCCGGCCTTGTGACAGTGGCAGCGCTGCTCGCGCCGGAGTCAAAAATGCGAGTGGCGCTCCCGTATGCGGGCGGGGCGTTTGGCTTCTTTGTGCTTGTTGCCTTGTGGTGGGCCTGGGGCAGGCCTCAGACGAGCCTGGAAAAATGGCTATATAACCGGCCAAGCGCCCACGCCTTTCGTAAGGCGGGCTGGCGCGAATACCTCGCGCTTTGTTCAATTCGGCTTACGATGACCGTGATCCAGGGATTCCTTTACTACTATTCCATTGTGGCGTTTGCGCCGCACGTGCCGCTCAGAGCGGTGCTGGCAATGGGCCCGGTCGTACAAGCCGCTAGCAATGAACCAATAACGCCACAGGGCCTGGGGCCGCTGCAAGCAATTCTCGTCGCCGGGCTGTCTAAATTCGCGCCTCGTGACCAAATTGTCGCGGCCGGCCTCGCGATCAGCATTTTAGGCATACTTTGCCGGCTGCCATTAGGCTTGGGAGCCGCCGGAACCTTTGCACGCCGGGTGCTTCAAATTGAAGCTGCGGGCAAGCATTCTGCAGGAAAGAGCGAAGGCCTCGAGGAAAAGGAACTGTTTACAGCAGCTCGTTAGAAGCGTTCCCGTGGAAGCTTCCGCGTGTCAGCGGCATTCAGGTCTCCCAAAATAGATCCCCGAATCATTAATCGGAAACTGGCCCTAAGCGGTTAATGAGCTATGTCTGAATGGGTCACTATCAGCATCGCCCGCCAGCGCTTGGGTGGCCGCGATTCTTATATTGCCGGCGTTCGGTTTGCAACGAACGGTGACTCCTGCGATTCTCGCGAAGGGGACAAAGGCTGCGGATCTTTCAAAGGGAGTCACGCGGTGAGAAGCGCTAAATGGGGAATAGTCGCGTTGATCGGGCTTTTAAGTATCACTGCGGCCGGCTGCAAAAGTGCGCCGTGGCCGGTGGATCCGTCTGCCGCATTCTTTCCTCTCAAGCCCAAAATGATGTGGATGTATCGAGTGCAGAGTAAGAGTCAGCGGCGCGAATACGTCGTGACCGATACTGTGGTGGGCGAACAATACGTCCCGGCCTTGAAGTTGAAAGGGGCCGTGGTGCAGGAGTTCTACAATCTCGACCGCGGCGGTCTGCGTCCTATCATTTACACTCAAAAAGACGGCTATCTAACTCGCCTGTCAGGGCTCGATTACATCCAGGATAGAATTGAGCCGCCCGCCTGGGGCCGTTCTATCGAGGAAGATTTTTTGCCTGCGCGACTGAGCCCGGACACTATTTGGCAGAATAAACTTTTTCCATACGGAAAGCTGCCTGGGAGCTTCGACGTCGCTCAGAGTCATAGAAGCTTCGTCGAGGGGAGAACCGTCAGTGTTCCCGGCGGGCGATATGCCGGATGTATCCGAATCGAAACCCTCGCCCAATATGAGGGTGGTGCCTATGCTCAGCACCATCAGCTTTTGAAGCTCGCCTATGAAGATTGGTATGCGCCGAATGTCGGCCTGGTTCGCACGATTGCCTATGAAGGCGGCCCCAATGGACCCGAAATGGAACGGGTTGAACTACTGCGGTTCGATAGCGGCGCAACGTCCAACGCCGCGGTGAAGCCCGATCCTAAAAAGAACTCCTGAATGTCTGACTGAAATAGGGCCACCGCCGAACGCGGCCGGACTAGCGTAAGGCGTGGCCAAAACACCTTTACCCCGGCGGAGCAGCTGAGTCATTGCGGCGCGGTGACACGGCAGCGCGTCCGTTAACCGGCCCTTTGTCTTCAGCCTTGTTGTAGGTGATAGCAACGGCGTCGACGTATAGACCATTGTGCCCCGCCTCCCCGATTCGCCGTGTATGTTCCATCTCCTTGATGTATTCCCCTTGGCCGGCATAAACGTTTTGTTGCGTGGTGTCGTTGAGCTCTTCGTTAGGGGAGGCCTGGTACAGCAGTTGTTTAACATCCTGGTGGGTACTGTTAAGGACAATTACGGCGTCCGCCCCGGTCTCGCACGCCTTGCGTCTTAGGGCCGGGATGACGTCATCCTTGCTGTCCTTCAAATCGGCCCATACCTCCACAATCGCAACCTGCGTATAACTCCCCATCGGCATCGCATCGAGCACGGGTATAGCGCAGCCCGGATCTTTAGCAGCATTGATGTATGGAGCGAGCTGAGTGACGGAGACTTCCATCGGCGTTCGCTGTCCCGAGCATCCGCCCAGGTGCATCGCTACTATCGCATACAGGGCTGCAACCAAAGTTGTCGGTAAGCCAAACTCAAGGCTCGTCCTCATAGGATTCGCGCGGGCCATCGTTGGTTGCATCGTAAATGCCTTCGAACCAGCCATGGTGTTTAGCACATGTTAACGGAAATCGGCTCGCCGGTTGAGACCGGTGCCGCGTGCATCGAGGCCTTTCGTGTCTATCATTAACAGTAATAGGAAGAGATTGGCGGATCCGGTCTCTTGTGGCGACTATGTTGCGGCGGCTGCAAAGGAGTAAGATTCCAGTATGCGGCGATTCACCCAGCTCCTGTTGGCGATGTGGTTCGCCATTTCAATGACAATGGCGCAAATCGGGTTCTCAGCTGCTCAAACGTCGACCAACCCGGTCGCGGAGGGAGATGAGAGCCGCGCATATTCTGCGGGTTCTTCCGCCACCAATCCTGATACCAGCGGCTACACTCCCGTAGAGAGCGAGAGCCAGGCGTTAACGGAATATCTGAAACAACGCAAGTTACCGCTGGTCGGTGCTCAGGTGCTGCGCGGAACCAGTGGGCGTCGCAAGGTGGTGCTTTACGGATTCGTCGGCTCAGACTTCGGCAAGACAGACGCGGCAAAGAAGACGCATAGCTTTCTGCACGATCCTGACGCACTGGTCGATAACCGCATCAACATCCGGCCGGAGTTGTTAGCCTCAAATCAACCCGCCACTGCTCCGGGAACCAGTTCATATCCCGTGCCTCCGCCTGCGTCGAATGCGGGTTCGTCAGAATCGTCTTCGCCCGATGCTTCCAAATATCCGGGTCCGGAGAGTTATAAAGCGCAGCAGGCTAGCCCGTACACGAAGCAGCTTACATCAATGATGCCGTTGATAGCCTTGTTAGGCGTGCTAGGGATGGGAATTGCTGGGGGCGGCAGTGGCTTCTCGTTCGGTTCCACTCCGTTTGCCGGTTCGCAGTACGGGAGTCCCTACTCATCGCCTTATGGACCCCAATATGGGTCCCCCTACGGTCCTTATGCTTCGCCATACGGCAATTCCCCTTTTGGTGCCTCACCTTACGGACACGCCCCCTATGGGAGTCCCCCATACGGTTCAGCACCGTATCCCTGATCGCGCATGATCATTTCGCTGCGTCTGTTAAGCTGCGTTCGCTGCTAGTCCGCCGAAAAATGCTCGAATGTCGTCGGCCAACAGCGCAGGCTCTTCCATCGCTGCGAAATGGCCACCGCGCGGCATCACCGTCCATCGCTGGATGTTGAAGGCCGCTTCTGCCCAATGGCGTGGCGGCCGTACGATCTCGGCCGGGAAAATTGCGGCGCCGGTCGGCGTTTCAATCCGTTTTTTTGGATCAGGCCGCCAGGGGTGATGCCGGGCTTCATAATAGAGCCGCGTCGAGGAATTAATTGATCCCGTCACCCAGTAGATCATCACGTTGGTGAGCAACTGATCTTTGCTGAAGCGGCGCTCGACATCGCCGCTGCAGTCGCTCCAGGTACGGAATTTTTCAATGATCCATGCAGCCAGTCCGGCCGGCGAATCGTTCAATGCGTAAGCGAGGGTTTGCGGTTTAGTGCCCTGAATCCATTGATAACCGCTTTCCTCATGGCGGAAACGATTCATGTCGGCCAGAAAAATTTTTTCCTCTTCGCTAAGTTCGCTCTCCGCGCGCCCACGCCCACCCACGAAAACCGAGTTGAGGTGAATCCCGTAGAGATGCTCGCCATGGACCTCACCCAATCGCGACGTTATGCCGGCTCCCCAATCGCCACCCTGAGCGGCGTAACGGCGGTAGCCGAGCACCTTGGTCATCAGATTATGGAAGATCTCTGCAATCGCCTGGATGTTTACCGCCCTCGTCCGTGTCGCGTCACTGAAGCCGTAGCGCGGCAATGATGGCGCTACGACCGTGAACGAGTGTGCCTGTTTGGCGCCGTGCGCGGCGGGATCGGTCAACATCGGGATGATCTGCATGAACTCGTAGACGGAACCAGGCCATCCGTGCGAAAGCAACAACGGCATCGGATCTGGGCCGCGGCCCTGCTCGTGAATGAAATGGATGTCGAGCCCATCAATATTGGTTTTGAACTGGGCAAAACGGTTCAGTTCGGCTTCGTGTTTGCGCCAGTCGTAGCGGTCGCGCCAATATTCAACGACTTGTTCGAGATAGGAAAGATTGGTTCCGTAATCCCATCCTGAGCCGGGAATCTCGCCGGGCAAGCGCGTACGCGCCAACCGCTCACGCAGATCGCGCAGCACCTCGTCAGGAACATGAATCTTGAAAGGTGTTACCTCTGACATTGTTCTCGCTCCTTTGCGCGCGACTCAGGGCTGCTCATGTGTGGTGGGCGGCCTGCCACCTGGTGGGTGGGCTACCCGTTACCTGGATGCAAGCGCTTGCTTTATTAGCTCACTTGCTGTGCGGCCGTCGAGG
>JAMXLL010000068.1 GCA_024281015.1 Candidatus Binataceae bacterium | reverse complement strand
GCGGCGCAGTTGCCGGCGCGATCGGCGGTAGCGCCGGTAGCGTCAGCGGATCCAGTGGCGGCGGCTCGGCTACTGCTGGCGCATCGGGCGCGGCCCCCGGAAGCGGCGCAGTTGCCGGCGCGGTCGGCGGTAGCGGAGGTGCGTCGGCTGGCGCATCGTCAGCAGGCAGCGCTGCAAGTGGAGCGACTACGGGCTCGGCTGCCGGCGGTTCAGGTGCAGGCCCTGGAAGCGGAGCAGTTGCCGGCGCAACTGGCAGCGCCGGCGGTTCTTCTACTGCTGGTTCCTCTACCGGTGGCGCGGTTGCTTCAGCTGGTGGAGCGGGTGATGCGGCCGGCGGTGCCTCGACGGGTTCGGTTGCCGGCTCGTCAAGCGGCGGTGGGGCCGGTAGCGCCGTAGGTGACACCGGCGGATCAGGCTCGGCCAGCGCGAGTGGCTCCGGCAGCGGCTCGGGAACGGGCGGCACCGGCGTGAATGGTGGCGATGGGGCGGCGGGTAGCAATGGATCGATTTCCGGTGCTGCGTTTGGTGATGCCGCCGGTTCGCAAGCAGATTCGGCTGGTGGCGGATCGACGAGCTCGAGTGCGAGCGGTGGGAGTGGGACTGCGGTGAGCGACGCCGCTCCTGCCTCTTCGACGAGTAGCGGACCTGGTGGCGCCGGCGGTACGGCGGGCGGATCGGGCGCGGCCGATGCGGCCGGCGATTCGGGTTCAGGGACGGCGACCGCTTTATCGTCCGGGGCAGCATCGACTTCCGGCCCGGCAGGTTCGCATGGTTCGAACGGCCAAACAGGCGGCTCCTCGAGTACGGCTGGTTCCTCTACCGTACCTAATAGCCGACCCCAGTTCGCGAGTCGCTCATCTAGGCCTGCCTCATTTTCGCAATTGGTCGAAGCTGGCGCTAATGCCGACAGCGAGAGCCGGAGCGCAATAGGTGGTTTGCCGCAGCTTCCGCAACCCACCGGTGATGTGGCCACGCCGCCGACGATTAGTTCACCAGCGGCGCCGCGTGCCATCTCCCCCAATGCGGTAGCTAGTTCACCAACCGATGCCGCTGACCCTCCGAGCGTCTTACTCACGAGCGGGAAAGCGGAGCCGGCCGAATCATCAGTTGCCCAGGACCGTGTGGCGGAGCATTTGGCGCGGCCCCGCCGAACACGAGCGCTTCACCGCAAAAAGCCCGCTGTTCCGCTTCGAATGACCATCGTCACGCAATGACCGCCGAGCTAGCGGGACGCTCGGGAGGTGGCGGGCAGCAGAGCTCTTGGGCGGCCGGCTGGATCGTATAACACAAGACTTGCGTCACCGGCTGGCGTTTCGGTCAAGGCTGCGCGCGACCTGCCGACGGCATCGTAGAGCACGATGCCCGCGCTATTGTCGTTCGATACGATAGCGGCCGTCCTGACGGTGCCGCTGGCATCGTAGAGTTTAAGGCCGGGTTCGCCTATGGGCGTCGTGACTATCGCAGCCCGGGCCTTGCCGTTCCGATCGAGCAGGACCAGGCCGGCACCACCCTGCGGCGCCGAACTCAATTCGGCCAGCGGTCTTCCTGCGGAATCGACCAGTACAAAACTCTGTGCGGCAATCACTCCGGGCGCACGAATATAGAGCCCGGTTTCAGCTTGCCGTGCCAGCCCCGAATTGGATGCACAGCCCGCCGCAGCCAGCGAAATCGACGACAAAGTGACGAGAAATAAGAAATTGCAACAGTGGGGGTGGTTATGCACGTATGAATCATCGGACCCGAGGGCGTCCTACTCAAGCAATTAAAGGATTGGAACCAACCGCTGCGCTTGAATGAATTGCGCGCTAAAATCGCCTTTTAATGGCAGCAGCAATGAACTGGCTGGATTATTTACTCTTACTGATTATCGTCCTCAGCATAATACATGGGCTCGCCCACGGCGCGCTTCGGATGCTCACCTCGATCTTCTCATTCATCCTGGGCATCTACGCCGCCTTGACGTGGCATAGCCAAGTGGCCGCATTGGTGCAGGCTCACCTCGGAGCATCCCCGTTCAGTAGTGAACTCATCGGATGGATCGCGATCTTTTTACTGGTCTTCGCGCTGGTCGAAATAGCCGGGCAGCGCATTATCGCGCTTGCAGCACTCGTGCATCTCAACCTGGTTGATAGGCTCGCAGGTGCCGCGTTAGGTGCCGTACTCGGCGTGGTTTTCTCCGGGATCAATATTGTCTTGCTGACGGCCTTGCTGCCAGCGAATTATCCTTTATTGCAAAATTCCGCCCTCGCGCCCCGAATCCTCTCTTACGATCAGAAACTGGTAGACTATGTACCGCCGCAGCTAAGGCAGGCGTACCAGGACAAGCGCAACCAGCTCGCACAATACTGGAACGACAAAAACAAAAACCCCGCTACCACTGCTGATTCATCGCGGTAGCGGGGTCCGAATGTCTTCGGCTGGTGCTATCAAAGAGTATATGGCAGCTTCGCTATCACTTTAAAGCCCACGCCGACAGGCGTGCAGTGATTGGCCTGACCTTCTCTTCGCTGCCGGCACTGGTCTTAAGCAATCGCAGTATCCACCGCGCGCACCAGGTGCTGTTTGGGTACCGCTCCGACAATCTGCTCTGCGACCTGCCCGTTCTTCACAATGATAAGGTTGGGAATTCCTCGGACCCCGAAGCGCGCCGGCGTCATTGGATTATCGTCGACATTCACTTTTACCACTTTGAGCCGCCCAGCATAGTCATTGGCCAGTTCGTCAACGATGGGCGCAATCGCCCGGCATGGGCCGCACCAGGGCGCCCAAAAATCCACCAGGACCGGGGTCGGAGATTTCATCACTTCAAGTTCGAAGTTCGAGTCTGTGACGTGACTCACGTTATCACTTGCCATCTGAACTGTTTGCCTCTTCGAGCGTTTATAGGGCAAACATAGGTACGGTGCCCCGTGTAGTCAAGTTCCTCACATTAGACTTCCCAGAACCAGCCTAAGACGATGAGTCCTGCCTGCTAACGCGAAGCAGCAGGACACAAGGGAAGCAAAACCAGGCGCTAATGAATGATTACCGGCAGAAATCGGGTCACCAGTTGATAAATTGGGAGATCGGCGCCCTTACATATACACAATTGACAGCTACGCGATCGTTGAAATTCAATGTTGGCATGCTCCCATCGCAGCGCAGTCTGGCTTGGCTTTTCCTACCGTTGGCGGCCGCCTTGCTGACTTTGGCACCGGCGGGAAGAAGCTTGGGCGGTGACCTGGTACCGCGTACCCCTGCGCCGGAATTGACGGGTAAGGTGTGGTTCAATTCACCACCATTAAGTTTGGCACAGTTGCGCGGGAAGGTGGTTCTCGTCGATTTCTGGGAGTATACCTGCATCAATTGCATCCGCACATTTCCATACCTGCGGCGATGGAATGAGCTGTACGCACCCGCCGGCCTGATCGTCGTCGGCGTCCATACGCCCGAGTTTGCCTTCGCGAAAAATCCGGCCAACGTCGCAAATGCGGTAAAGCGCTTTGGCTTCTCCTTTCCGGTGGTCCTCGACAATGACGAAGCGATCTGGAATGCCTTTCATAATGCAGCCTGGCCAGCAGATTTTTTGATCGACAAGAACGGTCGCATCGCTTACATGCACATCGGTGAAGGCGATTATGGAGACACTGAATTGGCGATACGCAAACTACTGAAGGAGGCCAGGCCCGGTCTGGATTTTTCCAGTACCCGCTATGCGATTCCCGGCGACGCAAACGCCGACATGGATGCTTCCGTATGCCGGCGCGCCACGCCTGAAACTTATCTCGGGTTCCTCCGCGCGGCGAATCTCGCCAACCCGGGTGGGGAGGATCAAGCGCACGAAGTACATTACCTTGCCCCGCAGGTGGTGCCGATCGACAGTTTCGCGCTCCAGGGGGATTGGCAGGCCGGTGACGAGTTCGTCCGCCACGTACGTTCGTCAGCCCTAAAGCAGGACGCAGTGGAACTCCATTATCAGGCGAAAACCGTATACCTGGTCGCCGGCTCGGATGACGGCCAGACCAAAGCATTGTATGTGACCCAGGACGGCAAATCGCTGCCGCCCGACAGCAGCGGGGTTGACGTTCGCACTGATGCAAAAGGAGATTCCTACATCGCACTCGACCGCAAGCGCATGTACTACGTGGTGAACAACCGTGAGTTCGGCGAGCATACGCTCGCCCTATCCCCCTCCGCATCTGGAGTGTCGCTATACTCCTTCACCTTCGGTAATAACTGCGAGAACAAGTTCGCCCACAAATAAGTAATCTCCAGCGCTCGCCTGACTGACCGGTATCGGTCAGCCGAACCGGCAAACCCGGCAGACGCTCTCTGACGGCGGTGCCGCCGAATTCGCCGCCACGCAACTCGCAGCGGCAATGCGAATCATGCCGGCTAGAGTGTGCTGTGTCGGGTTTGCACGGCTGATATATTCGAATTCAGGGCGATGAAAGACGTCGGAGCGAATCGCCGCGATACCCTGTACCCACCACGATGGGCGTGAGAGCCAATCCCCAGGCGCCGTTTGCCATACCCCGCGGGGAAAACCAAAGCACGGGTCTACAGCTCGAAACCGCCAATCCGGACTGCTTCACGGTACGGTTATCGGGTGTCTGGCGGATTCGCCATGGAATGCCTAATGCCAGCCAACTGGAGGACAGCTTCAATTCGCAGTCGCCCCCCCGGCGTGTCAGGGTTGAAGCAACCGGGCTGGCAGAATGGGACAGCAGTCTTGTCAGCTTTTTGACCGGGCTGATGCAAGCCTGCCACGCGCGGGGGATTACCCTTGAGCGCAGCGGTTTGCCTCATGGCTTGAACCGGCTGCTCGATCTCGCTGCCGCGAGTCCCGAGTCTGGCGAGGCCCGCATCACCGCCCCAGAATCGCTGCTGGCGCGCACCGGCAGGAACATACTGGCGCGCCTGGAGGGGCTCGGCCGTTACCTCGACTTTATTGGCAGCGTGATCCTCGCCTTAGGCGCGACGATGGTGGGGCGAGCGCGTTACAGGCGGATTGACCTGGTCGAAGTACTCCAGGCTACAGGCGCGAATGCGCTGGGCATAGTTACACTGATCAGCTATCTGGTCGGCATCATCATGGCTTTTATGGGCGCCGTCCAACTCCAGCAGTTCGGCGCGTCGATATACGTCGCTAACCTCGTCGCCATCGCCACCGTGCGCGAGATGGGTGCGATGATGACCGGGGTGATTATGTCCGGACGGACCGGGGCCGCATTCGCCGCACAGTTGGGGGCCATGAAGGTGACGCAGGAAATCGACGCCCTTGCGACAATGGGAATCTCTCCAATCGAATTCCTGGTCGTGCCTCGCGTCATCGGCTTGGTATTGATGATGCCGTTGCTGTGTCTTTATGCCGATTTCGTCGGGATCCTGGGCGGCGCGACAGTGGGGGTGACGATGCTGGGGCTTACATTCCACAGCTACTGGCAGCAGACTATTGCGGCAATATGGCTCATCAGTCTGGCAGGAGGTCTGGTCAAAAGCATCGTCTACGGCGTGCTGATCGCAATCGCGGGTTGCTATCAGGGATTCCAATGCGGCGATAGCTCCTCGGCGGTCGGCGATGCCGCGACTGCCGCAGTGGTCAGCTCAATCGTCATGATCGTGGTCGCATGCGGCCTCTTCGCCGTCATGTTCAACATTCTCGGGTTCTGAACCTGCTCGAACATATGAGTCGATCCCAGCATCAAGAGACTCCGCAGAGCGATATAGCTGAAATTGAAGTACGCGGTCTGACAATGGCTTTTGGCAATAAGGTAGTGATGCGGGATCTCGACTTCGCCGTTGCGGAGCGTGAAATCTTCATCGTGATGGGCGGTTCGGGAAGCGGCAAAAGCACTCTATTGCGCCACTTGATTGGACTGCAGGAGCCCGCCGCCGGCGAAGTAATCTACCAGGGAATGAATTTCACGCGCGCTAGCGATCAAGCCCGAGAGGTGACGATGCGCGGCTTTGGCGTGCTCTATCAAAGTAATGCCCTATGGAGTTCGATGACCCTGGCGGAAAATATCGGGCTGCCGCTGTCGCAGTTCACCGACTTGAGCCCGGCTGAGATCCGCGATCTCGCCAGCCTCAAACTGGCCCTGGTTGGCCTTAAAGGGTTCGAAGACTACTACCCCAGCGAAATCAGCGGCGGAATGCAAAAACGCGCGGGTGTGGCGCGCGCTATTGCCCTCGACCCTGCCATCTTGTTTTTTGACGAGCCGACCGCAGGTCTCGATCCGACGGCGTCGCGTATGCTGGACGATCTGATTCTTGAGCTGCGCGCGAGTCTGGGCGCAACCGTCGTGGTGGTCACCCATGACCTGGCAAGCATCTTCACGATTGGCGACAACTGCATTTTTCTCGATACCGAAACTCGTACCATCGGCGCGCGCGGCAAGCCTAAGGAACTGCTTACTCATACCGACAATCCGCGAGTCCGTCAGTTCCTGACTCGCGGTGAGCCGGAATTTGCGGGAGATGGACGCTGAATATGAGGACACGGGCAAATGCACGACTGGTAGGAGCGTTCGTGCTCGGGGCGATAGCGCTCGGAATAGCCGCGGTGGCGGTGCTGGGATCGTGCTCTTTGTTCCGCAAAAGGATGCCCTTCATCCTGGTATTCAGAGGCAATGTCAACGGCCTGCGAGTCGGCGCCCCGGTCAAAATAAAAGGAGTCACCATCGGTTCGGTCACCGATGTAGAGCTGCAGCTCAATATGGGCCTGCAGAGTATGACCTATGGCACAGCGGGAATTCAGATCCCGGTACTGATTGAGCTCGATGAAGACCGCGCCAAAGGTCTGGCGAGCAAGAGCGATGTTCGACGGGCGATACAACTGGGATTGCGGGCACAGTTGGCGATGGAAAGTTTCGTCACTGGAATTCTTTATATCGATCTGGATCTGCATCCCGGCACGCCTGTTAACTACGAGCTGCCTCCGGGCTCGAAGCCGCAGGAGATTCCGACCCTCAAAACGACTTTCGAACAAGCGCAATCGGCGGCCGCCAAGATTATCTCTCAGCTGGACAAAATCCAGATCGATCAACTGGTCAGCACCGCCAATCAGACTATCGCCGCGTTTGGCGACCTGGCTCGTTCACCGGACATCAGGTCAGCGGTCGTATCCCTGAACCGGACCGCGACCAGCCTCGGCGAGACCGTAAATAGCATCCGCGAGCTGACCCAGCACATTGACCGCCAGGTCGCGCCGATGGCGGCGAGTATCGAACAGGGGACGCAGGACATCGATGCTGCCGTGCAGAAGGCGGAAGCGGCGCTCGACCGGCTTCAGACCGGCTTGCAGCCTGACGCTCCACTTGTCTACCGCGCCAATCAGGCACTCGACAATGTTAGCGCCGCCGCCCACTCGCTGAGAGAACTGGCTGATTATCTGCAACGCAATCCCAGCGCGATTGTGCGAGGACGTTACTACGGTAATCAGTAGATGAGCCGCACGCTCCTGAGAGTAGAGGACGAGATGCGGGCGCGCCGCCATCTTCGCCAGAGCGGTCCTCAGAGGGCCCGCGTCGCCCCTACTGCCGTGAGCCATTTATCGGTGCTCGTTATGCTTGGCGTGCTCCTCGCCGGGGCCGTGCTGTTTAGTGGGTGCTCCGTGCTGGAGCCGAAGCAGGATCGCACGCGTTTCATACTGTTGGCGCCGCTCACCGCCGGTTCGAATGGCACTCAATCCAGCGGCGGGTACAAGTTGGCCTCCGTTGCTATCGGCCTCGGCCCGGTTCAACTGCCTGAGTATCTCGACCGCCCGGAGCTGGCTATACGCACGTCGCCGAATGGATTCGAGTTGTCGGAGACTGCTCGCTGGGCCGAGCCTCTCATTGATAACTTCCGGCATGTGTTGGCCAATGATCTCACCAACCTGTTGGGCACCAGCAACATAACTCAGTATCCGTGGTACCCGGGAACCAGGCTCGACTACATAGTGCATGTGCAGGTTCAACGTTTCGAAGCTGATAGCAACCAAAGAGCGGAGCTTGTCGCCCGGTGGCAAGTGCAAACGGCGCAGAACGTTCAAGTGCTGGCTGCTCGTGAGTCGCATTGGAGCCACGCAATGACTGCAAGTGGCGGTGATGCCGCCGCGGCCGCACTCAGCGCGGACCTTGCGGAACTAGCCAAAGAGATTGCATCAGTAATTGTTCAAGCCGAGCAGCAACGGCTGGCCAGTGGCCCGGGCTGAGGCAGATGGCGCTCGCGCTGTGACTTTACGCGCCGGGGGTTGCGACGAGCCCGACGAGGTCAGATTCCGCTTCAACGATGCCCTGCGCCGCCGCACGCTCAAGCCACTCGCGCGCTTCAACCGTATTGCGCTCGCCGCCGGCGCCACTTGCGAGATACCTGCCGAGCATTAGTTGGGCCGGGCCGTGACCGCGCTCGGCGGCGGCGCGAAACCAGCGTTGGGCGGCGACGCGGTCCGTTGGCAAATGGCGACCACCAGCATGAAGCGCTCCGAGCGCAAACATAGCACCGCTATGGTCCTTTTCAGCCGCTTTGGTGAAGAGCTCCAGCGCTCTATCCAAGTCAGGAGGACCACCGCGGCCGTTCGCCATCATCTCGGCAACTGCGACCTCGGCCTCCGCCATCCCAGCTTCCGCCGCTCTGGCAAACCAGGCTCGCGCTTCCGCCAAGTTGCACTCAACGCCACGCCCTTCAGCCAGCATTCGGCCGTACATATATTGGGCATCTACTACGCCGTCAGCCGCGCGCCGCAACCACTGCGCGGCCCGCTCTTCGTCGCGCTCGACCCCGACGCCTCGCGCCAGGCAGACGCCCAGATTGAAAGCGGCGATTAGATCACCGGACTGAGCTGCTTGCTCGAACCACTTCGCAATAATTGCCCGGTCGCCTGCGGAACTATCCTCCGACAATAACAGGTTGGCCAGATCGGCTTGCGCACCTCTATTTCCTTTCTCAGCGGAGATGCGCAGCCAGTGCGCGGCCTCAACCTTATCCTGAACTACGCCGGCGCCGGTGAGATAGAGGGTTCCCAGCGCGCGGGCAGCAAGCTGATGGCCAGCTTCCGCAGCGCGACGATACCAGATCGCGGCCTCAGTATAATTTGCCGGCATCGCCCCTTTTTGCGAGTAGAGATCACCAACGAG
>JAMXLL010000067.1 GCA_024281015.1 Candidatus Binataceae bacterium | reverse complement strand
CTATCCCGGGGGGGACATGATCACGTCGAACGATGGTCGCAGGCATGCTGGCCTGGCGACCATTGGCTTCCGCACAAATCAACGATCAGGTGTGGTGAATCTGAAATTCGCACACATCGCCTCTTTTAGAGCCGAACTGATCTGTCATTCCCGCGCGTCTGTTTTGTCTGGCGCGCGAGGAATCTCGAAAAATAAGGCGAGAACGCGGGACCCTTCGCGGCAGCCGCCTGCGAGTGACAAACAAAGATATATCTCGCCCAATATTCTAAGCAGGGAACTTCCAACTCAGGACAGTAGTTGCTGGCCACAGACTGAGGCATGCGCCATCTCTCGGATGATCATCCACTCCTCCGGTCCCCAGGAGTCATTGGCGAGCTGATATTTTGCAAAACAAACCCAATCCTCTGCAGATCGAAGCCAATATTTTGCAAAACAAACCCAATACTCTCTGCCTGAACATGATCGTCAAGAATGAGATGGCGAATCTCGATCGCTGCCTGCGAGCGGTGGCCGATCACATTGCATGCTGGGTGATCGGCGATACCGGCTCCAACGACGGCAGCCAGGAGTTTATCGCTTCGTTCTTCGCGGAGCGCGGTATTCCCGGCGAGCTCCACAGCTTCGAGTTCCGTAACTTCGAGCAGGCACGAAATGCCGCCCTCGATCATGCGGCCGCCACTACGCTGCCCTACGACTATCTCCTGCTAGACGATGCCGATATGGAACTGGTGGTCGAAGACCGGGACTTTCGCAGCAAGCTGGGGGCCCCAGGTTACCGGCTGCTTCAGCGGGCCAACTCCGGGTTGACGTATTGGAATACACGCCTGGTCCGGCGCGGCACGGGGGCGCGCTATCAGGGTGTCACGCACGAGTATATCGATGTGCCCGGCGGAGTGAAGGAACTGCGGGGCGTGTGGTACAAGGACCACGCCTGCGGCTCAAACCGGGTCGACAAGTTTGAGCGTGACATCCGGTTACTTTTGGAGGCGCTTGAGCGGGAGCCCGAGAATCACCGCTACTGGTTCTATCTCGCCCAGTCTTATCGCGATGCCGGACAGAAGGCCAAGGCGGCAGAGATTTACTCAAAACGGGCGGCGATGGGGGGCTGGGACGAGGAGGCCTGGTATGCCCGCCTTCAGTTGGCGCGGTGCTTGAGGGACCTCAAGGATGACGGAGGATTCATCCGCGAGGCACTGGCCGCTTTTAATCTGCGGCCCCAGCGCGCCGAGCCACTGTACGACATCGCACGCTTTTATCGCGAGCGCGGAATGAACGGCGCGAGCGTGTTGTTTTCGGAATTCGGACTGACGTTGCCGCGACCCGACCAGGATATCCTCTTTATCGAGGATATGGTCTACCAGTCAGGACTGCGCGAGGAATATTCGATAGCGGCGAATTACGCAGCCGATCCCGTGCGAAAGCAGCGCGGTCATGACGCGTGCAACTGGCTGGCTCTGAACCGCGGCGTTGCGGCCGGTTGCCGTGATCTCGCGCGGTCCAACTTGCTCTTTTATCTCGAGCCAGCTCGCAGCATGATGCCGTCGCTCCGGGCGCGGCCGATAGGTTTCATCCCGCCCGATGGCTACCATCCCACCAACCCGTCAGTCGCACGCTGGGGCGAGCAGATTTGGATGGTTCAGCGCGCGGTGAACTACCTCATGACCGGCGACAACCAGTATGAAACGGCCAACGGCGCTCCGATCCACACGCGGAATTTCCTGCTCCGGCTTGATCGTGCGCTGGAGATTCAGTCGTCCATCGAGATTCTGCCTCCCATCGATATACCTGAACCCTCATATCAATTGGTAAGAGGGTTCGAGGACATGCGGCTGTTTGCCTGGCTCGATGAACTCTGGTGCAGCTCGACCGTTCGGGAGCTGAATTCTGAGGGATGGTGCGAGCAGGTCCTGGCGCGCATCGAGCACCGCACGCCGGATGATTGCCGCTTGACGAGTTGGCGGGTGCTCCGTCCGGAAGGTCCGCAACGGCACGAAAAGAACTGGATGCCTCTGGTCGACGGCGACAGACTGCGGTTTATCTATCTCTGCGACCCTACCCGCATCGTGGATGAGCAGGCAGGCAAGATCATGGAGACGCAGCCGCCTATTGCGGCCGAGCAATTCCGGGGCGGCTCGCAGGCGATCCGATTTGATGGTGGATATCTAGCCTTAATACACGAAGTCCTCTGGTGGTCTTCCCCCGGAAGACGGTCTTACCAGCACCGATTTGTATGGTTCGATAAGGCGGGGGTTCTGAGCAGCGTAAGCCGAGCCTTCTATTTCGAAAAAAAGGCTGTTGAGTTTGCGGCGGGTCTGGCTTGGCATCCCGACGGCAGGCAGCTGCTCATTTCTTTCAGCACTGGTGATCGCGAAAGTTGGATTGCAACGGTTGACGCGGCAGAGGTTCGAAGCCAGCTGCACGATGTTGAGCGGCTGAAGTCCGGTGCTCCACTTGTTTCCGGCGGGGTCGAGCTACGCGCGCCGGGCGCGCCAGACGTGCCGATTCGTGCGGTGGGCGACCATGCCGCAGGAAGCCGTTCCACTGAAGATTCGGCTGCCGCTTTCTCAGCCAAATCGACGGATGAAAAATTCCTCGAGCTGGCGCCCTTCCTGCGCGCGGCGGACTCGCCGGCGCAACGGCGAATACTGTCTCAGGACTTTGACGAGCGGCTCGCGCAGTACCTAACGCCTGGTGACATCGCGTCGTTGCCTCGCATTCATTGTTTTTACGAAGTGCTGTCAGATCGCGCACAGCATCACAGCTTGATAGCCGCGACCACCTCGATGCGGGCCGCGGGGCATGCGGTTCAGGTCTGGAGCTATTCGCCGCACAAGCTCGATTTCCTGCTGCCGCATGGCGTCGAGGTGCGCTCAGCGGAGGAGGTAATGCCGCGCGGCATGTTCGAGCGGATCGTTGCTGGCTCAGAGATCAGATATTTCAGCGATAGTTTTCGTTACGCCGTTCTTTATGAGCACGGCGGACTGTGGATGGACACCGACGTCGTACTGCTACGCCCGTTTCCGTTCCGGGGCGACTATTTCCTCAACCTGCAATGGCGCAACGGGGGAATCGGCCACTTCGTCTGTGGCAATGTCATGTTCGCGAAGCCGCACAGCCGCCATCTCAGAACCCTTTACGAAGCGTCGCTTGACCATTGCTTCCGATCACGAGGTAAGAAATTTGGCGACGTCGGGCCCAAGCTGCTGTCGGATTATGTCATGTCCGAGGGCGGGGCCGAGCTGAGGAAATGGCTGTTCAGCCCGGTCTTGTTCAACTCCATCGATTGGAATGAGACCGACAAATTCGACCGGCCGCTCAGTGACTTGGGGGACTATCTGAACGACGAGCGAGTGTTCGGTGTACACTTATGGAATGCGCGCACCAATGCACGCTCGCGCGACGAAGGTGCTTCGCTTATCTCGCTACTGTCGAATCCGCTCGGGAGACTCCCGAGTTTGACTACCCTCTCCGAACGCTTCAACACAGATAAGAACCGCCATACTGGAAATCGCCATTTTTATTCCAGGATTTATGATCAGCTGCTATCGGCCCGGCGAGTGTCGCTCCGCCGGCTCATGGAGATTGGTCTGTGCCGCGGTCTCGCCGAACATAACCAGAACGAGATGCCGTCGGTCGAGTTGTGGCAGGCATATTTTCCGTTCTGCAAGGTCCTCGGCGTCGACCTGACCGATTTCTCTAGATTTAACAACGAGAGATTCTCAGCCATTACCTGTGATCAATCGAAGCCCGACCAGCTTCGTGCTGTTGCCGAATCACTGGAGCCCGGTTCCTTCGATGTCATCATTGACGACGGCAGCCACGCCTCGTCGGACCAGCAGGCGACGCTGCGCGCATTTTTTCCGTTATTAGCCGGCGGTGGATGGTACTTCATCGAGGACCTGGATTGGCAGCCGCCCGGCGAGGATCCGGGCGAGATCGCCCTGACGAAGCATCTACTACACGAAATTCAAAGACACGGTACTGCCCAGTCTTTCGATCCTATGCGAATTGGCGAACTGGCCGGGCAGATGTCCGGAATTCACTTCTTCGACAGTCATTACGAGCTGAACAGAGCGACTCTGCTGGGCGGACTGGTCGCCATTCGCAAGCGCGGAGGAGCGGGCCTGGTGTAGCGAAAAAGCCTCGCATGGCGCTCCAATTGAAGATCGCCGTTTACACGATCGCCTTGAATGAAGCCGGCAACGCAGAGCGGTGGGCCAACTCGGCGGTAGATGCCGATTACCGGATCGTCGCCGATAGCGGAAGCACCGACGAAACCGTCGAATGCTTGACCCGCGCGGGCGTGACGGTACATCGCATCACCATTCGCCCGTGGCGCTTCGACGATGCGCGAAACGCGGCGCTGGCGCTGTTGCCGGCTGACGTCGACGTGTGTGCCACGATGGATATGGACAGATTTCTCGAACCGGGGTGGCGCGAAAAGCTCGAGGCTGTCTGGACGCCGGACACGACCGCTCTTTTCTGCCGGGTGGTATATCGGTCGAATGTCGATGACCCGACCCCATTAAGGTGGTGGCCGGCAAAGAATTTTCACTGCCGGTGGGGATACCGGTTCAGGCGGCCCGTTCATGAGGCCCTTGCTTTCAACGGCGAAAAGGAAGTGACCCGTAGCTGCGATGATATCGTGATGTGCGAGGTCCAGGACCTCGGCAAACCGACGCGTGCGCAGTACCTGCCGCTGATGGAGCTGGCTCACCGGGAAGATCCTGAAGACGCACAGATCTGTTTTTGGCTTGGCCGCGAATACATGTGGGTGAAGCGACAGGAGCAAGCTATCGAGTTATTCCAGCGCTACCTGGCCCTGCCTTCAAGTACCTGGCGAGAGGAGCGCTCGGAGGCGATGCGCTATCTCGCACGGATGCAACCCGACCAGAAGATAGCATGGCTCGACAAGGCCCGAACGGAGGCACCGCATCGCCGTGAGATATGGCTCGATTTGGCAGAGGAGTTTCACGGCCAGAGCGATTGGTTGAATCTGTTCTGGGCCTGTTCCAACGGCATCGAGAAGACACACCGTACTGGGAGTTATCTGGATGATGCTTCGAGTTGGGGCTTCAGGCTGTTCGACCTGGGGGCGATCGGCGCCTGGCACCTCAACGTGATGGATCTCGCAGTGAAATGGGGAGAAAAAGCACTCGAGCTGGCCAGCGAAGATCAGCGCCCGCGGCTCAAGAACAATCTCGACTTTTTCATCCGCCGCCGGAGGGAGGTTAGGGCAGGCACATGACCGATATTTCGGGGGCACCACGCGCGCGCTTGTTCACGGTGTTCGGCACTGTGCTCCATGTGGAAGCCGCTTCCGGTTGTTTGCGTCACGGACCGGTAGAGACCAGTCCCGCCAATGCCGTATTTATGGCGGAGCCAAGTTGGGGCGAGGCGTCCCGGAAGGGTCGTCTGATGCAAGACAAGGGAGATTGCCTCCAGCCGATTGCGGTGCTTTCAGAGCATTCTCAGATCGCTTCGAGTGCGGAACCTGCCCCAAATCTGGCCGCCGGAACCTCGCTCGAATTGGTCCATCTGCAAAGGGGGCTGTTTGCGCTCACTGCCCACGGGTTGTTCCTTTGCGCTGAGCCGAGCGGAACCATCAGCCTTTCGAGGGAGGTGTGCAGCACGTGGGAATGCTTCCTAGCTTCAGAGCCGTGGTGTACTGAGGGGGCCGACGACCAGCTTCCAATCAGGGGCAACTCGAAGTTCGATACCAAAGGTATACAAAGCTTTCTTGTTCATCCGCTGATCAGAAAGCGCGCGAATGGCAAGCCCAATGCCAGGAAGGTGCTGATTTATGGTTATCCCCAATGGTCTCACGGGCGTGTCTTCTACGATGTCAGCAGACAGCTCCACCGCCGCGGATACATCGTCGATATCTTGAATTGGCGTGAGGATCACGCCCGTTATATCGCCGAACTTATTCCGTTTTATGACATTTTCATGACGGCACCGGACGGCGTTCGCACGTTGACCGATAGTTACGGTGTACCCTGTGACAGGGTCATCGTGCTCGCCCACCATGAGTTGGAAATAAAAACGCTGATCGACCAGAAAGGGGTAGAGGTTTTCGGCAAGTTCGCGAACTACGGCGTGGTCAGCGAATTTCTATACTGCGCATCGCTGCTGAGAGGCGTCCCGAGAGTTCCCAAAGTGGCATCCCTGGGCATCAACTTCGCCGAATTTTATTCCAAGATTTCGGAGCGCTTGGCGACGGTGGGTTACGCCAGTTCGATGTCCGTGACGACATACGGCATCGAATGGAAACGAGGTGAGCTCGCCGAGGCGGCGGCCCGCGAGGCTGAGCTGGAATTCAAGATTGCAGGCTCAACGGCGAACCAAATGTCGTTCCATGACATGCCCGAATTCTATCGGTCAGTTGACGCGGTTGTGACGAGTTCGATTAGCGAGGGTGCCCAATTACCGGTCATGGAGGCCGCGGCTGCAGGCAGGCTGGTGATCGGAACTCCGGTCGGACATTTCCCGCGCAAAGCCTATGAAGGCGGCGGCATCATGGCGCCGATTGAGGCTGACAAATTTAAATTCTTCACCGCGCAGACCCTCAGCTATTACAAGGCCAACCCGGCGGCTTACCAGGATAAGTGTCACTCCATCCAGGAAGCCGCCAAACGCTTCGATTGGCAGTATACCATCGACGAATGGGTCGAGCTGATCGAGGCCGCAGTCGACCAGCGCAGTCACAGCCATCCAGGAACCGCGCCAGCCAAGCCATCTGTGCAGCTTGAGTCCATTAGCGATGGCGAGCGCGGCTTAGAAGGCGCGTCAATGCATCCGGTACGCGAACCCCCAGTTAATGGAACCGTTATTGACAACATCATCGATGGGCGGATGGTTCGCTTCTTCGTCACCAATCGTCGCGATGCGATCATGAAATTCCATGCGGAGGGCTCATTCTATGAAGTCGAAGAACTCGAAATGATCAGGCGCCACTACACTGGCAAAGGAACTTTCGTGGATATCGGCGCAAACATTGGAAATCATGCCTTATATGTGTCGCTCTTCCTGAACGCATCCAAGATTATCGTTTTCGAACCTAACCCATCGGCAATTTCGA
Source organism: Candidatus Binataceae bacterium (assembly GCA_024281015.1). Classification (GTDB taxonomy): domain Bacteria; phylum Desulfobacterota; class Binatia; order Binatales; family Binataceae; genus JAMXLL01. The sequence goes on along the minus strand of JAMXLL010000067.1, from coordinate 6,010 downwards.
TTCTCAACCAGAACCTGCGACTCAACGATTGCAAGAATGTGCAAACGGGCTTCCTTGGCCTTGCGCTGAGCGGGCGCGCGCGGCGCTTGAAGGGAACAACGCCCGATCCCGATAACCTCGGACACACCGTTTTCTACGATGACGCGGCCGGAGAAGTGCGCGCGATTCAGGGAGATGCGGTGCTCTCGGACGAGCCCGTCGAGTTCATCAAAATCGATGTCGAAGGAATGGAACTCGAGATCCTCTCGGGGCTCCAGGAGACCATCAAGCGCTGTCGACCAGCCATTTTTGTCGAAGTCTGGGACAATGTGCTTCGTCCCTTTCAGAGCTGGTGCGAGTCCGCTGCTTACCAGCTCATTGAACGATTTCGGCGCTATCCAGGTATTGAGAATTTCCTCATCAAGCCAGCGTCTTAGCGGCGCAAAACAAGCGCTGTAGCTCGAACCGACGACGTTAGCCTACCAGCGACACGCCTCACTTTGCGGAGACGGCAGACTGACTGAAGACCTGACCAACGGTCAGCGATGACCGAGGTCCTCTGAGGTCAACCAAGCGCTTATTCAGCCCTCTGACGCACTCTCAGGTTAAATTACGATATATAGCGATAAATGAGCTTCATCAAGCTTCTCTCGGCGCGAATCGTATAGTATTGTGGTTCGTAGGCGACACTCCAGATAGTCATTGTTGGTCTTAGCGGGTGCTTTGTCGCCGGAGTGAAAAAGGGGGCAGGCCGTGCCTTATTAACGGCCCTAGACAACGATTTGATGGATCTAAATGACGGCTGTGACGCGACCCACTCACCAGCAGGTTCTCGCTCGTTAGCTGCGGCCCACGAGGCCCAGCCTTCCGTGTCGAGCAATCAAGCGGTTCAACCAACCGTCTCCGACGGCTCCGCGTCGTCGAGGCTTCATCCCAATGTGCAGGCGATGGTAAGGGCGGCGCAACATCATGGCGTCGAGCTTGATCCCAAAGAGTTCCGCCCCGCTCCCGGGGAAACAACTCCCTCCGCCGCGGCTCTGTCAACGTGGGCGCAAAACAGTGGATTGTGGTCGCGGGCAGTCCGCATCCGCTGGCGCCATTTGCTGCGTTTGCAGGAAAGCGGCCCGATTGTCCTCTTGTTCACGGACGGCAACGCCGGCCTGCTAACGGGCGCGAACCATCAGCAGATGGTCGTCTACGTCCAGAATCCCTATGCCCCGCCGGGCACCCCAGCGATCGCTGTAGATGAACTCAGGATGTCAGGGTTCTGGGCGGGCGACGCAGTGCTGCTGCGCGCAAACGGCAATCATGTACCGAGCGATGCGCCCTTCAATCTGTCCTGGCTCATCCAACTCGTATTGGGTGAGCGAAAGTCGCTGCGCGACATCGGCCTCGCCTCGTTCACCATCAGCATCCTTAGCATCTTTCCGCCGATCCTGGTCATGACGACCGTGAACAAGGTCCTCCAATTCAGCAGTATGTCGACCTTGATGGTGGTGGCCGCGATAATGGCCGCCATTTTCGTTTACGAGACGCTGTTGGGATATGCGCGCCGGCTGATCATCTCAGTAGTGGGCGCGCGCCTGGATGCCAAGCTCAGTTTGCACGTCTTCAATCGGCTCGTCCGGCTCCCGCTTGATTATTTCGAGCGCCATCCAGCCGGTCAGACGATGTACCAGATAGGCCAGGTTTACCGGGTGCGCGAGTTTCTAACCGGCAAGCTGCTGTCGACCTTTCTGGATCTTATGACGCTGTGCGTGCTGCTCCCCTTCCTCTTTTATCTGAACGCGTCGCTGGCGTGGATCGTGGTGTGCTGCGCGGCCGTGATCACGCTCATCATTCTTGCCTACCTGAAGCCGCTGCGAGGCATGTATGCACGAGTCACCAGCGCTGAGACCTGGAAGGCGGCGACCCTGGGAGAAACCATCGTCGGCATCAAAACCGTCAAGGCCCAAGCGTTGGAACCCCAACGCAAAGCGCTCTGGGACGAGAGGATCGCAGAGGCGGGCAAATGGCGCCTGGCGTTCGAACGGCTGGCCAACTGGCCGCAAACCATCGCGGCTCCGGTCGAACGGGCAATGGTATTCGGCACGATGATGATGGGTACGTATCTGGCTGTTACTAGGCCGTCAAGCTACACGGTCGGAGGCCTGTTCGCATTCATGATGCTAAGCCAGCGAGTGGCGCAGCCGCTGGTCGGCTTGGCGCGGCTGGTCGAGGACTACGAGGAGGTCGGCGCAGCGATCGGTGAGGCGGGTTTTGTGCTCAACCGCCCGCTTGAGTTGGATGCCGCCGCGGTTGGCGTGCGGCCCCAGTTTATGGGTGGCATCACCTTCCAGGATGTTACCTTCACCTACACCGGAACCAAGATTCCGGCTCTGGATCGAGTCAGCTTTACCGTTCCCGCTGGGACCATCCTGGGCATCGTCGGGCGCAGCGGCTCCGGCAAGTCCACTATCACGCGGCTGCTGCAGGGTATCAATCGAGATTACAGCGGCTTCCTGAAGATCGACGGCACCGACCTCCGCGAGATCAACTTGCGCCATCTGCGGCAGAGCTTAGGTGTAGTCTTGCAGGATAATTTTCTGTTCCGCGGTTCAATCCGCGACAATATCATTGCCGGCCGTCCCGGCCTCACTCTGGCCGATGCAATGCAAGCCGCGCGTCTTGCTGGTGCTGAGGAGTTCATCGAGCGCCTGCCGAATGGTTACGAGACCTATGTTGAAGAGGGCTCACCCAATCTCTCGGGTGGACAGAAGCAGCGGCTCGCTATTGCGCGCGCGCTCATCCATGACCCGCGCATCATGATACTCGACGAAGCGACCAGCGCGCTCGATCCCGAAAGCGAGGCCGTGGTCAATGCGAATCTTCTCCGTATCGCCAGCGGGCGGACGATGGTCATCGTTTCGCACCGCCTCTCCTCACTGACCGATTGTGACCAGATCCTGGTAATGGAGCAGGGCAGGGTGGCCGATATCGGGCCGCACAGCACATTGCTCAAGCGTTGCTCTGTGTATCGCCAGCTCTGGACACAGCAGAACCGCCATCTCGAGAGCCGCACCGCCCGCCCGGCGGTGATCGTGCCCAGGCTGTCAGCGTCGATTGACGCAGAACAGGGCCGCCAATCATGAAAAGGAAATGGCCCACGACGCTGGCATTAATGCGCCACCCGCAGGTGCCAGACGATTTAGCATTCCCTGAGCTCCTGGAGTTTCAATGGCCCTCGAGCGCGGTCGTCAACGCGCCAGTCCCGCGCTCAGCGCGCGGCATCGTCTGGATCGTCGCGAGTATGGTCCTCAGCCTGATCGCAATACTCGGGTTGATACCGGTCGACCGCGTGGTGACGACACGAGGGGTGGTCGTTTCACAATCGCCAACCATCCTCGTGCAGCCGCTCGATACCGCTATCGTGCGATCAATAAACGTGCGCGATGGAGAGCGGGTGCAGGCGGGGCAGCTGCTCGCACGTTTAGACCCCACCTTTGCCGCCGCTGATGTCGCCACGCTCGAAGCACAACGGTCAAGTCTCGAGGCGGAGGTAGCGCGCCTGCAGGCGGAAGCGTCAGGGCAGCCTTTCACGTATGCCGGAACGGATCGTAACCGTCTCTTGCAGGCGGCGATTTACGCTCATCGCAAAGCTGAGTTCGATGCGAAGCTCGAGAATTATGCGCGCCGCCATGATGAGCTCGACTCCGTCATCTCGCGTTCCCAATTCGATGCCGCTGGCTATAGAGAGCGGCTGCAGGTGGCGCAGCAGCTTGAGCACATGCACCACCAACTTCTGGCGATGCAGGTAGGCAGTAAGGCGAGTGCTCTTGCGGCCACCGACAATCGTGCAGAGATGGGCCGCTCATTCGAGAATGCGGCACAGACGGCAGCGGCTGCGCGCCTCGATAGAGCAGCCCTGGAATCGGATCGCAATGCCTACGTCCAGAGCTGGCGCACCGATGTCGCCCAGACACTCGCTGAAGTGAGCGCCAAGGCGAGCGACGTGCGAGCGCAGCTGGACAAGGCCAAGCTGCACCGGCAAATGGTTGAGCTGCGCAGCGAACGCGACGCTATCGTGCAGTCCGTGGCCAAGGTGTCGGTCGGGTCAGTACTTCAATCGGGGCAACAGTTTATTACCCTGGTTCCCGCAGATGCCCCGCTTGAGATCGAGGCGAATATTCCCGGGCGCGATAATGGCTTCGTCCATCCCGGCGATCCAGTTGCTATCAAGTTCGATACCTTCCCTTATTCACAATACGGCATGGCTATCGGCACGGTCCGGGTCGTAAGCCCGGACGCCTTTACTGCCCAGGATGAGGCGAGAAACCCAACGAGCGCGCTCCCGGTGGCGCCGACCAACCTGGAACCCTTTTATCGGGCTCGGGTCGCGATCGAACGGGTGGCCCTCCACAACGTCCCCGCCGGTTTTCGCGTGACCCCTGGCATGCCGGTGACTGCCGACATCAAGGTCGGGAAACGGACGGTGCTTAGGTATTTCCTGGGCTGGTTAATGCCCGTGGCGCAGGAGGGGATGCGGGAGCCGTGAGCATTCGCAGCAGGCGGCCAAAAGGCGGCGGAGCTGGTCGATCCGTGATGACCTTGGTTAGCTCGCTGATGTGGCTTGGCGGGCCCACCGCCGCCCTGCGCCGCGCTATTCGCCTGAGCGAACAGGGCAACGCAGTTGCGGCATTTGCGCTCCTTAGCCGCGCAGCCAGAGCAGGACTCCCTGAGGCCGAGCACCTGATCGCGCGATTCTATCTCGAGGGGAAAGGCGTGCCGGCCAGCCGGGTAGAAGGTGCTCGTTGGCTGCAGCGGGCGGCTACAAATGGATCAGTCGAAGCTCAGTTGATGCTGAGCGCGCTGTCCATCAACGGGCTCATCCAGGTCTCGAGCGGCGAGGCGTCGACATGCAGCCCTGGGGCAGACGGTCTCTTCGCCGATAACGCGCCGGCGGAGCCGGATTTCGAGACAGCTCTGAAATGGTCGCGCCAGGCCGCTCAGGCCGGGTCGGCGCAAGGTGAGGCGCTGCTGGCTTACATCCTGACCAACGGTCCAGAGTCAATGCGCGATCTGGACGAAGCCCATCGATATTACGAACGATCCGCGTCCTCGGGTTGTCCCGAAGGTTGCCTTGGCTACGCGCTGTCATTAGCGCGCCAATCCACGGACGATGACAATCTGGCACGGGTTGCCGAACTGTTGCGCAGCGCTGCCGGCGCAGGCATACCCAGCGCGATTTATCTTCTTGGTGTGCTTACCGAACAAGGGGCAGGCATCACAGGCGATCCCGCTGCCGCAGTGCAGCTCTTTCGCAATGCCGCCGAGCGCGGGCATCGTCCGGCGCAAGTCCGGTGGGGTCTTGCTCTCATCGCAGGAGTGTACGTCGAGAAGGACACAGAAAACGGAGAATCGTGGATTCGACGGGCTGCGCTGGCAGGCGATCCGGACGCAGCAGCACTCGTTGGTGATCTCTACTCGCAAAAAGGGGCGATGCCGGCAAATTATACTGAGGCCGCGATCTGGTATCGTCGCGCTGCGGAAGCTGGCCATCAGCTTGCTGCCCGAGCGCTGGGAACCCTCTATCTCACCGGCGCCGGCGTCGTTCAGGATAAGGTTGAGGCCGCGCACTGGCTGCGCATCTCCGCTGAGAAAGGGAATCGAGGTGCGCAAGCCGATCTGGCCAACCTGTTACTGTCAGAGGAGAGTTCCGCGGGAGACAGGGCGATTATTGCGAAGTGGTTCGAGCAAGCAGCACAGTCCGGTGATCTGATAGCCGCTTTCAATCTCGGCGTCTGCCTGGCGCGAGGCGTCGGCGTCGAGCGCGACGAAGAGCGGGCCGCGCAGTGGTTGCGGCGCGCGGCTAACGGCGTAGTAGATGCCCAATATATGTACGGCCGAATGCTGGCTGAAGGTCGCGGGGTGGAGTGCAACTTGGCGGAAGCGCGAGCCTGGTTTGCCAGAGCGGCGGAAGCTGGGATGGCGGAGGCCGAGGTCGCAGTTGCCGAGATGATGGCGAACGGCCGCGGTGGTCCTCCTGACTTGG
>JAMXLL010000066.1 GCA_024281015.1 Candidatus Binataceae bacterium | reverse complement strand
TTTGTATCCACTCGCTGACGCGAGAGGCAGGAGATTGGAATTGACGGAAGATTTTCTCATAAGGAAGCTCGAGGCAATAGCTTCCGAGATCAAGCACGAAGACAATCTGATCGGACAACGCACGACCTGGCTGGTGATGGGCCAATCATTTCTGTTCGCAGCTTTTGCATCGCTCCTTCAGCAGGGCGATGTGACGGTAATCACACGCGGCGTCAGGCTCATGCGTTTGCTGATTCCACTTGTCGGTTTGTTGATGCCGGTGCTGGTTCTCGTGGCCGTCATCGGAGCGAGTTACGCGATATGGCATTGGCGTGCTGAGCATGATCGGCTCTGCAAGGCGGTTGGAGATCAGGGGTTCGAATGGACGCCCTTCGGTCCCACTACCTGGGTGACGGTAAGTGGGCAAGTGCTGCCGATCGCAGTGGCCTTCGGCTTCGCGGTAGCATGGACGGTGATACTGATCCGATTGCAGGCGACCTAGTTAAGTTGGATGCGGGTTGCGCTCTCGTGTTTAAAGTTCAGCTTTCGAAACTCTCAGGTCTGCTTCCCGCGCCGATATAGAATTGCACCTCGGGCAGCACCGGTGTCTCTCCTGGTCAAACTCGGCCTGAAGCGAGCCTGGCCAGAGTGACGGCTCATGGCTTAACTTGCCGCGGCTGCGGACACGCGATGAGTTCGCCATTGCGCGAACCGGTTCGTCAGCGCTCGCGATATGGAGTACGGCAGCGCGATCAGCACAGGCCCTATCAGCACGGCCGCACCGGGATGGACTATCCTAAAAATGAGAAACTGCGCGATGACGTCCAGCAGAATCGCAACCGCGACCAGGTTGCGCACCGACGCCAGAGCGCTGCGGATGAGAGCGGCTCGATCGGCTGCTTGAAAAGCAAACCCCCATAGATATGGAGAACTACCGGCACGGGCGTCTTTTGCACCATCGCGCATCCCTAGGATAGTGGCGACTGCCGGCTGCAGGATGAACCGGAGCCGGCCGGGACCGTGAAAGCGCGCTACAATGTCAGGCAAGAAGCGCTGGGAGAGCACGTACAGCTCGCGGGTCTGTATGAATTCCCAAACTGCAAAGGGCATTGCCGCCAGCAGCACGCCTATTACAATAGCGGTCAGCAGTGAACTGCGCTTTATACTAGTCATTATCTGCAACACACCCTTCGAATAGTCAGATAAGCTGGTGCCAATAGGCGATCCAAGTTGAATTGGCGTTTCTCGCTGGGTGAATCTCCCTCGTGAAAGGGGTGCGCCGTGAAGAGAACGATTCTAAGAAGCCCCGCTAGCCGAGTCCTTTTCCAAAGTGATGCCGATAGCACGTGATATGCCGACCACCAGCTCGTCGCCAACCTTTATCCGTCTAAGATTTTGTGGGTTCCTCGCTTTGACGGTTTCGACCGTGCCATCTGGGGCTTTGACCGTGACGGTGCCGTTGGCCTCGTCGATCGCATCGACGGTGACGAGAAGCGTTACGTGCATTTGCCCCACGGCACCTGGGCGGCCCCCTGGCTGCGCAGTGGCTATGCCTCCCTTCAATGAGGCAGCAGGTACGCTTTCCCCCGGTTTCTTCTTTCGGACAGTCACGAGTTCGTAATATCGTGCGACAAAAGGTTCACCGGCCTTGGCCGCCTTCAGATTGTACGGATTCCGTACATCCACGGTAACTTCGTTTCCTTCCGGCAGTTGGAGCGTGACCTGCTTTTTGGCTTTATCGACTTTGGCGATCTTGCCGTGAACGGTTATTACGGTGGCAGAGGTGATGCCCTCGGGCTTGGTTGGCGCCGGCGACTGCGCAGGACTAGCCTCTTGCGCCGATGCGGGAGCGAACGCGATACCGAGCGCCATCACTGCTGAGATTAGTAATGCCCATCGTTTAACCATTATCTGCTCCTCATCGGATCCTCGACTAAGCGGCTTAGTTCGCGGTAGAACGGTTAGCCGGTACCCAAGGTAACAGCAACAATCGGCTGCCACCATCCGGAAAGGTCCGACTGAGCGTATGCGGAGAAGGAAAGCAGGCGCCATAGCTATGCTCGTGCTTTTGTCCGTTGGCAGCGGATGTGCGAGCTTTAACCCCCGCCCACTGGCAGAGGTGGGATTCGAGCGGCGAGCGGTATCTGAGACAGACGGCGGCGTAACGGTCAGCGTAGTCGCGCTTTCCGCGCAGGAAGCGAAAGGCGCCATGGGTGTAGACTTGGCGCGCCGAGGCATTCAGCCTGTGTGGATTAAGATCGAAAACCACGAGGGCATTGGATTCGTCGTTCCACCCATGGTCATCGATCACGACTACTTTTCGCCCACTGAGGTAGCGTGGCAAGCGCATGGATTATTTAGCGGCGCGACCAATATGCGTATCGATACGCAATTTTTAAAGCTGCGCCTTCCGCTACGAGTCGGACCAGGTGAAACTATTTCGGGCTTCGTGTTCACCAACCTCGATAAGGGCATCAAGTATGTGAGCATAGAGTGTATTGGCAGCGGCGCCGTGCAGGTGCGACGCTTCGCCTTCTTAGCCAGAATTCCGGACCTTAGAACGGATTACGCGGGAGCCGATTACGACGAACCGCAATGGAAGAGAGTCTATAAGCAAGAGGAGATTCGGAATCTTGACGAGGCAGCGTTCCGCGCCTGGGTCGAAGAACTACCGTGCTGCACTCTTGGTGGGGATCGCAAAACTCCAGGCGATCCCGTAGATGTAGTGTTCGTTGGCGACGGACCGATTCTCGCCCTCGCCCTCGCGCGCCAGGGGTGGCATGTGACCGAGGCGATCACCTCGGGTTCTGCGTGGCGTACGATCAACTCCTCTGTTTTTGGCCGACCTTATCGTTACGGCCCAGTCTCGGCGCTGTATTTTTTCGGCCGCCATCAGGATCTTGCCGTGCAGAAAGCTCGCAATGATGTCAATTTGCGCAATCACATGCGCCTATGGCGTGCCCCGGTAGACTTGAACGGCACACCCGTCTGGGTTGGGCAGATCAGCCGCGACATTGGCGTACGTCTGACCAGCAAAACGATTACTACCCACAAGATTGATCCCGATGTGGATGGTGCTCGCTGGTACCTGATGCAAGACATATTTTACTCGCAGAGCCTTCGGCGATTCGCCTTTGCGAAGGGCGTCGGCGCAGCGTCACCAGAGAATCCGCGTGTGAATTTTACCGGCGATCCTTATTGGACGGACGGTATGCGTCTGGTGATGTGGCTATCGAATGAACCAGTAAGTTATCAGAAAGTGCAATCGGAGCGATGGGAACCGCCACCACGGTAGAGCGTTACTGTTTGCCCGTTGCTTTTCTTGCGCTGCTTGGCTTGACAAACAGCCATCACTGCAGATGATAAGTGTGAAGTACCCGAGCAGGCGGGGCTCCCTGCCAAAAAAGAGGGAATCACCGCCCGACGGGACCGAGCTAAACGGTTTCGAACCGGGCACAATTCGCGGCGTTAGCTCAATTGCATAACTATCGGAATTCGGATCACCAAAGCCGAGCACATATTCTTTGATTTATCCGTAGCGTTATTGCTGGCCCTCGAGTGTGATTGTCATGCCCTTCGGGCCCAGAGTTAAGTTAAGTCCTTTTTGTGTCGCTGCCAGTTGGATTACAACGCCACGCGAATTTTTCATCGCAGTGCCACTCGCACCACCCGCGATCGCCGCGCCAGCCGCGATGGCGGTATATACTCCGTTTATATCGGAGGGTTGTGTGAGGTGATAAACACTTCCGTTGGCACTATAGCTGCCTGCGCCAACCTGTAAGACAGAGATGCCGCTCACTTTCAAAGGATATTTTTGGCCCTGGTAAAGCAACGTGCCGCTACCCCAAGTATATCCAACACCTGCTGCAACGGCTCCTCCCGAGAGCTCGATAGTAGCACTTGGTTGATCCTGAGTAGCACTTGGTTGATCCTGCGCTCTCGCCAGACGTCCTGCAACGAGGCCGGAAGTCACAAAGACGATCAACAACATGACGAGCTTGATACGCCAGCTATTTCCAACTGCTGAAGGATTCACGGAAAATGCTAC
>JAMXLL010000065.1 GCA_024281015.1 Candidatus Binataceae bacterium | reverse complement strand
TTCTGCAGGAACTCGAAGAACGCGAGCGTCTCGGCCATACGCGAACCAGCCGGGGTATGGCAGCCGAGCACTGCTATGCCTTGACGCAGGCTCTGCTCCCATCGGGCGAGTACCTGGTCTCGCCGCGCGACAGCTTCATACCAGACATCATCATGCACCCGGTAGTAATCGCGCCGGGAGCCAGGCTCACGTTCACGGCTCGCCAGGTTGACCTGGGCCAGGTAGCGAACCGCACCCGAAATCGCCGCCGGGCTCACTCGGAGCAAATTGGCCAGCTCGGCGGCGGTCAGGCGCCCGGAATCAGTCGCGAGCAGGCCAGCAAAGACCCGGGCCGGCATCCGAGGAAAACCGGCTTCGGCCAAAGCAGCCGCGAACCGCTCGATAAATCCCAATACGGCAAGCTGATCGCGCTTTTGTCTGAGCCTGTCCGTCCCCATTGCATGACTCTCGCTATGTCCAACATACACATATCTCATTAACTTCACAATATTGTGAAACTAGCGTAAGCTGTGAATTCGAATCCTGCGAACGCGCTCGCGCTATCCGCAGGTCGCAGTGTGGCAGCGAACGTCAAATGAGAACCTGGTTGAACCGCATCGGGGTGTTAGCTGGCCTGATAGCTGGCGTGGCGGCCTTGTATTATTTCGGCCGCTCATATTTATGGCCGCCCCCCGAAGCGGGAGTGATTCACACAGTGGGAGTGATCGAGGCGCAAGAGGTCAACATCACCAGCAGGATTGGAGGCAGAATTGCCGTACTGACTCTCGACGAAGGCGATACAATTGAGGCTGCCCAGGTCGTCTGCAGGATCGAAGATGCCGATATTAAAAACCAGCTCGCAAAGGCCCGAGCCGACTTGGCAAACGCAGTCGCTGAACTGAATAACGCCGAACGAACCAGGCTTCGCGATCAGGGATTGTTTACCCAGAATGTAATTTCAGCGCAGGCCTACGACGATGCTTTAGCCCGCGCTGAAAAAGGTCGGGCGGCGATGGAGTCAGCACAGGCCACTCTCAGGTACTACAAGGATCAGCTCGCGGATACCCTGGTACGCTCACCAATTGCGGGTGTCGTGGTGAGCAAGAACCTCCAAGTCGGTGAATGGGTGAATCCGGGAACCCCGATTCTGACCGTTGACGATTTATCCACCATCTGGGCTCGGGTCGATTTAGAGGAAACTCAGTTAGGCTTCGTTCAGACCGGCTCGCCGGCGCAAGTTACACTGCCTACCCAACCGCCGGCCGTCATTCGAGGCCAGGTGATGGCAATAGGACAGGAAGGCCAGTTTGCCACTGAGACCGACGTGCGCCGCGGGCGCCAGGATATCCGTACCTTTTACGTTAAGGTGCGCCTGCTTCAGGCGCAGGGCATTGCCAAGCCCGGAATGACGGCTGAGGTCGAGTTCAGGCAAGTCGATGCAGGCCGACCCACCAGCAATTGAGGTCAACCAACTAACCAAGCGCTTCGGCAATTTCACCGCGGTTGATCACGTCACTTTTCAGGTTGGCCGGGGTGAATTGTTTGGATTGCTTGGTCCCAACGGTGCGGGAAAAACCACCCTGATCCGGGTGCTGACTACCTTGCTTGCACCTACTTCGGGGCAGGCCTGCGTAGCGGGCCACGACGTGATCCGCGCGCCGCGCCGGGTGCGCGAGCAGATCGGCGTTGTCCCGCAGGCCTTGACCTCGGACCTCGAACTCACAGCCTGGCAGAACCTCGACGTCTATGGCCAGTTTTATGCCCTGCCGCGTGGGGCGCGTCATGCGCGCGCCGACCATCTGCTGGAAATGGTGGGGCTGCGCGACCGTGCTCACGAGATGGTAGCAACCTATTCCGGCGGGATGCGCCGGCGGCTCGAGATTGCCCGCGGTTTGATACACTCGCCCCGCGTCTTGTTCCTGGATGAACCGACCATCGGGCTCGATCCGCAGGGTCGGCACGCGGTTTGGGACTTGCTCGAACAATTGCGCGCCGAGAGCGGTCTGACTATCTCCCTAACTACTCATTACATGGACGAAGCGGAAAAGCTCTGCGACCGCATAGCCATAATCGACGGCGGGAAAATCGTCGCTATCGGCACGACTCCCCAACTCAAGTCGATGGTCAAGGGCTCGGACCACATCAGGCTGGAAATCACCGGCGATAGCACGTCGGCAGTAGCGGCGCTGCGCGGCCAACCCTATGTCATCGAAGTCGCTCACGAGACTGATGGGACGATCATCATCTCCACCAACGATGGCACCCACGCTTTGCCGCGTGTAGTCGAGCAGGTCGAGCGGGCAAGCGCAAAAATTCAGGCACTGAGCATTGAGCAGATCTCGCTGGAAGACGTCTTTATGAGCTTTACCGGCCGGCGCCTGCGCGAGGAGGGAGGCGGCCGGGCGACTCCCCCGCGCGATCCCATGTTTGCTTCCGCCCAGCCTCGGTGAGGATTAATTGGCATACGCAGCCGAGCCGAGCCACGGCGGGTGTCGTGCGAAAAGCATAGCTTGAGGGGAGCAGCGAATGCAGAAGTCCTGGGCAGTGATGCGCCGTGATCTGATAAAGCTATCGAAGACCCCGGCCTTGATCGTTACCAGCGTAGTATTACCTATTCTATTCCTGCTTATCTTCGGCAACTCGTTGCAGGGCCAACTCAAACACCTGCCGATGGTGATTGTCAGTCACGATCGCGGTCCATACGGCATCCGCGTGCTGGAAAAAATGCAGGCATTGGCCGCGGGCCCACAGACTATCAACATCACCTACATGCGCGACGTTGGGAGCGCGCTTAATGAAGTCAGGACTGGTCATTGTAAAGCTGCACTCGTGATACCGCCGGACTTCAGCCGGGACATTGTGGCGGGCCGCATCGGCGAGCTGGGACTCTTTGTCGATAATGTCGACAGCATCAGCACGGCGACCATCAAAGCTCTCACGGCGCAGGCGATTGCAACCGTTCGTAGCGGTTACGTTAGCGCCCGCGAACCCAAGCTCAACGAGATCGCACTGCGTCCGAGCAACCTCTTTGTCACGGTCGATTATGACCGATCGCTTATTCCGGGCGTCATAGTCATGGCACTCTTCATGGGCTCAATGACCTCTGGCGTCTTCAATTGGATCATGGACCGTTTCTCGGGCGTGACCGAGGCTTACCTGGTGACACCGCTCTCGCCGTGGAATATCGCAGGAGGATTACTGGGGAGCAGCGTACTGGCCACGACCGGCGAAGCAATCCTGGTCCTGATCGGCGGATTGGCATTGACCAGCGGTGGAATGGGTGGCGGTCCAGCGGCGCTGGCGATGTTGTGCGGTGTCATAGTTCTGACCGGCACAGGGTTGTTGGCGATGATGTTCGCTCTTTATAGCCGCGCGAGTAACCCGCGACTGATTGGCGGTCCGGCTGGTTTTCTCAACGTGATTCTCTTTTTTCCAAGCGGTGCTGTGTATCCGATCGAGAGTCTCCCGCCGTGGCTGCACGCGTTTACGGTCTGGAACCCCGAGACACACGCAATCAACGCTCTTAAGTCCGTCATGTTCAAAGGCGCCGACTTCGCCGCCATTTCCGGTGACGTAAGCTTCCTTGCGGTGTTCACCGCGCTGATGCTGCTACTGGCGGGCGCCACCCTGAAACGTTCGCTGTAGCCAAGCCACGATTGGCGTTTAAGCCTCGACGTATATTCACCGGCAAAAAGAAAGCGGCGCGATTAAGGCCCGGTCTCCTCAATTACCGTGTGAATATCTCTCAACCCTCGGCATCGTTCGGCATAATCAATCCCATAGCCGACTACGAATCCGCTTCCGACCGGCAGACCGGCAAAATCGATTGGCGGATGTCCCTCACGCAGCAGCAGCGCGCAACGCCTTACCGATGCCGCGCCGCCGGCCTCGAGCGGTGCTACCACGGTATCGAGCGTAAGACCGGTATCAGCGATATCCTCGATAACGATTACGTGGCGGCCCCGCAGGTTACTCTCGACGTTCTTTACAATCTCGACAGTGCCTGACGACTTCGTGCCGAGGCCATACGAGCGCGCGAGAACAAAATCTACTTCAAACGGTATCGTCAGCTCGCGGACAAGGTCGGCCATAAACACGAAGGAGCCTTTCAGCACCCCTACCAGGAGCGGGCAGCTCTCACCGTAGGCGGCGGAGATCTCCTGCGCCACCCGCCGAACTGCCTTTTGAACCTGCGCTTCTGTGAACCTGAGCTGTAACTTCATATGAGAGAGCAAACTTCTTTTGAGAAGGAAAATCGAGGAATTTGTCGATGTCTAAGTCTTTCGGGTGACAACGCGCACTATGGCCATGGCCGAAATGCCGCTGCCGATGGGAGAGGCATTTTCCCCTGCCCCAGACCGAACCCTTTCGACCTGGGAACATCGGCAAACAGCTCAATTCCCGTTTGTGCCACCGGATAACATCAGCATAAGGATTAGATTTCTCGGGAGATTAATAGGCGGGCGGTAACCTTCAGAATGGAGACCGTCACCTCGATCGCCCACTCTTGAGGCCAAGATTACTGGTACGATGCCAAGATTGCCCTATACGTCAAATGGATGACTATTCGACATCGCGGACTTAATGGACAGAATTCGGCGGGAATCAGTCGAACTTCAGGAGCAATGCAACCGCAGCCGTAGATTGATACAAGAAAATTACGAGAGATTTGAAAAAATAGTTCGGCAATACCGCTCCCTGTTGGAATTCACCCCCCCCCGGACGTCCTCCAGTCAGGTGGCAAGATCGGTGTATGCGAGCCAATGGCATCCTGAGAGGCGAGTATTTCATCGAGATGCGCCACCAGCAGTCTGGAGTATTGGCGGTTGGCTCTAATTTTCGCCATCACCGCATCCAATTCTTCGGTCAAGGAATTGAGCCGTTGAGCCCTCGACCAGATTTCGGCCAGCTTTGCCACGATCCCGTAACCTCGGTGACACTCTATCAGCCCGGGTAGAATACACCAAATAGAACCAATCAGCACGATCGGGAACCATTCAGCACGGAAGCTGGTGATGACAATTGGACACCCATCGGTGAAAAAGCTCCGCCAGCCGCTTCATTCTTTGGGAATCATTGCATCAGATGCCTTCCATGATGCCCGCGCACTATGGCCGCGGCCGGTAATGCCTCTCCCATCGGGGGAGGTCGCATTTCGGTACGAACCGGCAACATCGGTAACAGAATAGACCGGCAACATGGGTAACAGATTAGATGTCACGGCAGGAGGTGGAGGATGCCGTGGCGGGAGATCTGTTCCATGGACGAGAAGGTGCGGTTCGTA
>JAMXLL010000064.1 GCA_024281015.1 Candidatus Binataceae bacterium | reverse complement strand
ACGATGAGAAAGATGCAATAGAGGCCGGCCTCACCGAGGCGACGCACCGGGCCTATCAGGATTCAGCTCAAAATCTCGGCGATTTCTATAATGCGATTGGTCAACCTGATCGCGCAGCCGCTACGTATGACGCTGCCGCCACAATAGATTCTGACGGGCTACAAAAGAGTGCTTTGCTAATTGAAGCGGGGCAGTCAGCAATTGCGGCGAAAGATTTAGAAAAGGCACAAGCAGAGTTTGAAAAGGCAATTTCTGCGAGTCCTCATTCAGCGGCAGGCTACGAGCAACTGATTGACCTGATGTTTCGCATAAAAGCCGTAGCGGCAGCACAAAAGGTGGCGGACAGAGCAGCTGCAAATCGCGTCGACCCGGCTGCTTTTTACGTACAACTCGCGCGGGGAGAAAGGGATCTCGGGTATTTCAAGCCTGCCGAAGTGAATGCAGCGAAGGCGATAGACAGTCATCCTGGTGATCCTGAGGCCGTTCAGGTCCTCGGCAGCATCTATTTTGCCGAGAACAGGTTCAGCAAGGCTGCCGAAGCTTTCCAGCGACTCTGTGAATTGACCCCCAATGCAGCGCAGGCTTTTTTCGACTTGGGAACAGCAGAGCAGGCGGATTATCAGTGGTTTGCCGCCGAAAAGGCCTTCCAGCACGCACTCGTTCTCGATCCAAAGAACTCCGAATACAAGGCAGCGTACAATCAATTCGAAAGCAAGTTGGCGCGTAACAAGATGGACGCGCTGGCTAAACGAGGTACCGGCGTATCATCTGCAGGAATTAACCGATCCGCTATTGATGATGATGCGGAGTAGCCGATGCTCATGTTGGCGTATAGTTGTCAGGTAGTTGATCGACCACTTGGTCGGCGAAGCGCTGGCGCTTCCGGGAAGCTCGCAGCTATGGCCGTGTTAGTAGCGATGATCGGGGGAGCTTCATGCGCGTCGCATCCTGCTTCGACGGGTCAAGGAGGGTCGCTGGCGCTGCCACACACGGATGTGAGCGAATCATTGCACCCGAAGAGCGCCCCAACCGTCGGCGTTGAGAACGCTTCCGCTACTAGAGAGTCGGGCAGCAACGACTCGTCGCCATCATACCGGAACGAGAATAGAGCAAAACTAGATGAGCTCCTTTCCCGTCGGGAAAAGGATGTTGTATCCGATTTCCCGATAGGGCCCGGCGATATACTCGAGGTGTCGGTGCCCGCGATGGATCAGCTCAAGGCGGTCGAGGTCCGCGTTCTGGAGAATGGCACCGTTATGTTGCCCCTCTTGGGCAGCGTGCAAGTGGGAGGATTGACCGAGGAGCAGGCCGGAGACGCTCTGCGTCAGCGATTGAGGCAGTACATGTACCGGCCACAATTCAGTATTTTCGTCAAGAGATACCAGAGCCGGCAAGTGAGTGTGATGGGAGCGCTTGACAGGCCGGGAGTCTATACGCTGGCCAATCCACGCGAAACTATAATCTCGATGATTGGCAAAGCGGGTGGGCTGAATGATAAGGCTGGCTCGCGAGTTTTCTTGATTCCTGGAGCCTTTGACGCGAAACCTCCGATATCTGCCCTCGCTCTCAATGGCAGCCCGGGGTCTGTGGATGGAACGCGCGATTCGGCCGATTCAAGCACTATCGTCCGAGACCTTCCTCAGCGGGCATCCGCCATCAGCGGAGACTTATCTGTTGCGCCAACGCAAACCTTTGCGGCTGGTGCCGGTAACACAGGCGATTCTCTGAGCATCGATGTCGGAAGGGCAAGTGATCGCAAGTATCTCCAAATCCCGGCAAGGCCTGGCGACGTCATCATTGTCACCCAGGCCGGCCAAGTAGCAGTAGAGGGCTGGGTTCAGACCCCGGGGGCATTCAATATTGGTCCGGGAATGACTGTGCTCGGCGCTGTGGCCGCAGCCGGTGGTGCACTGTTCAGTAGTAAGGTCAGAATCCTCAGGACCGGTGATGACGGGGAGCAGATCACAAAGCGAGCGAACCTGCGAAATATTCGTAATCGCGAAGAGCCCGACATACCAGTGCAGGCAGGCGACGTAGTGATAGTTGATAAGTCGGCGCTTGGGGCAGGACCTTATCTCGTCTATACGCTCTTCAGCAAGTTCAATACTGGCATGTATATGCCAGTCCCCTGAAGATTTGCGCGATCGAGTAACTACACCAGCAGAACAGGGTACCGGATCAAAGATGAGACACGAGCGCCGTCTACCGGTGGCGCGAGTGATTTAGTAGGGGGCTGCCATCGCAGCAATATCGTGCGGGAACCATCACCTTACGTTATAGACAGAACGATACCGCTGCCACCGAGCGCCGCAATCTCGTTGGCTTCTGAAGAATCGCGAGCCATCAGTGAATACATTGAGATCGCGCGAAGGCACTTTAATCTGATCTTCTCCGTTGTGAGCGGTGTGCTCCTGCTGACTGCGCTAGTCGTGTTTACCATGACCGCCCAGTACACGGCTCAAAGCACTATCATGATCGAACGGCAGGCTCCCCAAGTCCTCGATATGAAAGATATCATGTCGGAGACTTCAGAAAACGAGCACGACTACTATTACACTCAATATGAGCTTCTGAAGAGTAGAACGCTGGTGAGTCAGGTGATCCGTGAGTTAAGCCTGCAGAATACGCCGCCGATAGCTGACGAAGGTCATGGTCTCTTCGGTGCGATACGGGAGCACGTGCACTCACTTGCTGCGGTCACCAGTTTACGTGCTCATGGAAGTGAGTCACTCGAAATTAACGGCGTAAAGCCCAAGTTGATCGACAATTACCTCAAACATCTCACCATCACTCCCGAGACTTTTACTCGCTTGGCAAAAGTCTCATTCACCACCGCGGATCCGGACTTGTCCGCACGGATTGCCAATGCGCATGTCGCCGCATACATCCGGCGCGGAATGGAGATGCGTGCCGAGAGCAGCGAGGATGCCGAGCGATTCCTCGAAGCTAAATTGGTCGAATTACGCGAGCGTGTGGAGAAGTCAGAGGCTGCCTTAAACGCCTATCGGCATGATCGCGGAATTGTTGGCTTCGCCATCGACGACAAGAATCGCATCGTCCTGCAGCGTATAGAAGGCCTCAACAAAGCCCTGACTGGGGCGTCCACGGAGAGAATCGCGCTCGAAGCCGAGGCTGAGACAATCAAAAACGGCGCGTTCGAATCTGTCCCGGAGGTCATTAACAATCCTCTTATTCAGCGTCTCAAGGCGGAGTATGCGTCGATAGAGGCCCAGTACTCAGGCATGGGTGACCAGTTCACCCCGGACTATCCGCCCCTGGCTCAACTAGGAGCTGAACGGGCCCAGGCGCAGAACCGGTTGCGTCAAGAGATTCAAACCGTAGCCACCAGCATTAACGCACGGTACCAGACAGCGAAGAGCCGGGAAGAAAAACTGGAGCGGGAAGCGGCAGCGGAGAAGGCCCGAATTATGGCGCTGCAGAATGCCTCGCTCAAGGACGGCATCCTGGCGCGCGAAGTCGAGACGAACCGCGAGCTGTACAGGAGTGTGCTCGAGCGGATGAAACAAATGGGTGTTGCGGCGCAAGTGCGCGCATCCAACATCTCGGTAGTGGATCAGGCCGAGACACCTGAATATTCCTCCAGTCCGAGGAAATTGATGGCGCTCGGCGTATTCGGCTCTCTTGCATTAATAATAGGAGTCGGTGCTGCGTTTTTCCTTGAGTATCTCGACGACAC
>JAMXLL010000063.1 GCA_024281015.1 Candidatus Binataceae bacterium | reverse complement strand
ATCTAAGCGGAGGGCGGCTGGCACTAGGCATCGGTATCGGATGGTTGCGCGAGGAGTTCGATGCGCTCGGTATTCCATGGGAGCGGCGGGCACAACGCACCAGGGAATATGTCGAAGCAATGCGGTGCCTATGGGGTAATGGCCTGAGTTACAGCGCGGAATTCGTAAACTTCGACGGCGCATTAAGCCATCCGAAGCCGGCCAAAGGAGCCGGGCTGCCGGTCTTGATTGGGGGTCAGACGGAAGCGGCGCTGAAGCGGGCTGCTTCCTACGGCGATGGCTGGTGCGGCTTTAATCTTACTCCGGAAGAGACCGCACAAGCCGTAAAACGGCTTCGCGCATTGCTAGCAGAGAACGGGCGAGGCAATCACCATTTCGAATTTTCCGTTTCTCCTACGGCAGATGCGACGCCGGACGATCTTGGACGTTACCGTGATGCGGGAATCGATGAGTTGTATCTGACCCCAGTGTTTCAACGGCCGGTTGCCAGCGAAGCTGAGATCAGGGAACTGACCGAGAGCCTGGGCCGCGCCTGGGTTGAACCTGCGCTCAAGCTGTGAATTCGCAAAAAGACGCTAATCTTAGTCGAACGAAGGAGAAACCGATGAATAATGCACGCGTGGCACGGCTCGGCCATGTCGGGCTGCATGTTCAGGACCTCGAAAGACAGAAGGCTTTTTATCGCGATGTCATCGGCCTTGCAGTTACCGACGAGGATCTGGAGCGCGGGTTGGTTTTCATGAGTTCGCGCCCCGACGAGGAGCATCACGAGCTATTGCTTTGCGGTGGCCGCAACGTCGGCACCGAGGCGCGAGTAGTGCAGCAAATTTCGTTTCGCTGCGACAGCCTCGACGATGTAATTGGCCTGTATGAGCGCTTCAAACAACACGGTGTCAAGTTCGATGTAACCTTATCCCACGGCAATGCGATCGGCGTTTACATCTTTGATCCCGAAGGGAATCGCGTAGAAACCTATTGGAATACCGGCCTTAGCGCAAAGCAACCGTACGCCGAGGTAGTCGATTTGGAGCAACCTCCGGCAGAATTGCTGGACCATATTAAGGAGCACGTCGCTCGCTACTGCATCACCGGTTTCATTGACCCGTCGTGCTGATCACGTAGCGGTAGCGACGAGGCAAGGCAGTTCAGAAACGCCGGTGTCTGTGCGCGGCTGGTCGGGTCTTGAAGGCACGAGTAAAGCTCTAAACAATGCGCAAACGAATAATCGGACAAGTAGCCACACCTCAAACGGCGAATGCGCCGGAGAACTGGCTCGACCTGGAAGATATCGCGGAAGTTGAGGTGACCTCAGAGGCTCCGGGGTTTCCTATCGAAGCAGCCCTCGCACTGGAAGGTAAAGGTGAAGGTTGGCGCGCTGCTGAATCGGGCGAGCAGCGCATTCGCATCGTGTTCGACACGCCAACTGCAGTGCGCCATATGAGATTACAATTCGATGAAGCGCGCCTCGCCCGGACCCAGGAATTTGTCTTGCGCTGGGCGGCCAGGCGCGACCAAGCTCTCCAGGAGATCTTAAGGCAGCAATGGACTTTCAGCCCAAATGGCTCGACCAGCGAGATTGAGAATTACGAGGTCAATTTAACCGGCGCGGCGGTGGTCGAATTGTCAATCAAACCTGACATCTCTGGTGGTAGCACGCCGGCTAGTTTGACCGCCTGGCGTTTTGCCTGACCCACTGCCAGTCCGCTCTGAGAACCATCTATAGCGGACGGTCTCAGAGCGCGGCCCTCCCGGCCGTCCCGCCTCGGCGTTCGCAACCTACCTCACCGCTCAAATAACGAGTGAGAAAGCGGGGCTGCCACCAGCCTATAAATCCTGGCAGAACCAACAAGCCAACCAGCAGATTAGCCAACATCAAGAGGATCAGCAGCACGCTCATTTCGTTATGAAACAGCAGCGGCGAAAAGACCCATGGCAGGATACCACCCACCATCACCGCGAAAGTGGCCAACACCCATCGGCCCGTGGTATGCAGCGCGCTCGTGATCGCGGTGTCCAGTTGCACCCCTGCGGCGACCTCGTCTCGAATCCGTCCTACGGTATAGATGGCATAGTTGATACCAAGTCCAATGCCCAATGAGATGACCGGGATTGTGTCTATAGTCAGACCGATAACCTGGTGATTCATGTAGAGAAAAGCGACGAAATTAGCCATTACCGCGGCAATCACCAATAGCAGTCCGGCCGTTGCCGAGGACAGTAGTATCGCGCCAGCCACGAAAATCGTGGTCAGAGCCAGTGCCAGGTTAACCCAATTGAGGCGCCCGACGACGTTGTCGCTAGCCAGGTAAAGTCCCGCATCGCCGCCCACGTAGCGTACAGCTACGTGGCGAAGGTCAGGATCGTTGACCACACGATTTTTTACGAATGAGCCAAGGTCAGCGTGCAAACGCTGCAGCCGGCCATAAGTATGGTCGGCCAGCAGGAGTCGAATGCTCATGCTGGTAACGCTCGGATAGCGGCCAAAGAAGGTGTACACCTCGTCGGGAGCACTGCCACTGAAGAAAAAAAACCACAAAGTTCCACTCAACGCGTCCGTATCCGGCAGGGCGTAGTATTTCGGATCGCCATTGTGCAGCAGCATATTCATCGGCTTCGAGGCAATCTCGGCGAAGCCCAGCACAGCCAGGACGTCTCGGCGGTCGAGCAGGTAAGTGGCTAAATCGTCGGCCATGCGCAGAGTTTTAGTAGCTATCGGGTTTTGAGGATTGGGAAAGTTGGGCGCCTCTACCACCACCCATGCCATGTTGGTGGGAACGAACCTGCCAATTTCGGCGGTGTCCTGGTTGATCTTCGCATCCTCCCGGTAAAGTGGGGTGCCGGACGTCTGGTAGCCGATGGGAACCAGCCGGCTGGCGCCGATTCCGAGAATCATCAGGGCTACGCCGGCGAGGACCATCGCCGTGCGTAGAGCCCCCGGCGTCACCGGGATGCGCTCGATCCAATTAACCAGCCCAGCATAGGATGGGCGCCGGTTCGGCTCGATCCGCCGCCAGCTATAAAGTTGCGGTTTGGGCAAGAAACTCATCAATATCGGCTGGAATACGAAGACCATCGCCAGGCTCGCGCCGAGCCAAACCGCGCCACCGTAGCCGATCTGTTTCAGCAAAGGGATGTTGGCACTCGCAAGAAATATCACTCCGGCGATATTTGCGACGACGGCCAACAACCCCGGGCGTAGCATCAGGCTGGCGGTCGCGGCACACGCGGCGATCTTGTCTCCGCTTCGATCCAACTCGTCGTAGTAGCGCCCATGCCATTGAATGCCATGGCTTAGATCCCGGGCGGTCAAAATGAACGGTATCACCAACATCACAGGGTCGAAATTGAAGCGCATCAAGCCAACGAAACCGAGTCCCCAGATCGTGGAGAAAAGGCCGGTAACGATTGGTGCCCACCATCCGGTTCTGCGGCCGAGTGCCACAAACAGGATAAGCAACATCAGCACGACCGAAATCAGAAAGATGAGAGCAATCCGGGGCAGATAATGATACCCCCAAGCCGCGAACATTGCGGCCCCGCTCGCATAAATTGTCGTGTTCGAATCCTCGTGTTGAGCGATTAACTGCTGGACACCGTCGAACAGCGCTTTGTAATCGAGGCCTTCTTCGTTAAATGCCGCAATTATGAGCGCGCCTTTCAGGTCGGAGGTGACATAGCCCGCAAGCTCTTCGCGATGGGCCATCACCGTTTTCTTCAGATCGTTGAGCTCAGCCTGATCTTTGGGCAGCTTGGGATACATGTAGGGCCGCGACACCAATGCCCCGGGTATGGCTCGGGCATAGATGACGCGATAAGAGGCGAGCGAAAACACTTCATTGTGGTTGACGCCGGGCAAGATATCGACCTTGCGGGTGAGGTCCTGAATCGCGCCCAGGGTCTTCATATTGAAAATGTCACCGTCGCGTACGCGCAGCATCAACACCAGGGTTTGGGCTCCGCCATATTGCCGGCGATATTGTCGGTAAAGCAGCACGTTGGGGTCTTTGCTGGGAAACAGATCCTCAAAGCGGGTTGCGATTGGCACATGAAAGGCCCAGTAGGTCATGAAGAGGGTGATCGCGATCAGTATCGCGGCCATTGGCTTGCGGTAGTTGAGGACATAGTTGCCAAAGCTGTAAGAGCCCGCAGCGGTATCAGAACCCATGGTGTCAAATCCTCTCGGCCGGCAACTACTCACTTGCGCGGCACATTCGCGCCTGAGCTGTTCCAGTAGCGTTACCGTGTTCTATCAATCCTAGGGGACCCTCGCCAAGATCCTTTCTGGCGCGCAGCTCCATCGCTCCTTGCGTTCCAGTCCTGCCTTGCCGGGCTTGTCGAGATATTCGGTTACACGATGCGCTAAGACCGAGTGCTGATATTACGCCCTCCTTTGATTCCCGTGCGCGACGGTACTTGGATTGGATTTTGGTTGTCAGGTAGTCGGGAAGAGTCAGCAGCGGATGATACGGCTGGAATGGGCAGGTAGCTCGAGCTTTTCCGGCACTGCAGTCTCGCCGCCGGGCCCGATCAGAGCTGCTCGTCCGCGGTCGGGGAGTAAGGTGGCAAGCGAAATGGCTTGCGCTATGTCGCTCGTATTTAGCAACAGGTACAAAACGCAATCAGACCCGTGAGCCATGACAATCCGTATCGCTTCATATTGCATAAGGCCGGTGGCGATCGGCGGCTCCTTGCTGGCGGCGTTGTCCACCTCTGTCCCGAGCTGAGCGACCATACGAAACACTTTCCCGCTCTCGGTATCAAGCAAGTTCAGATCATCCGAGAACAACAGCATGCCGCCTGAAACCGCAATTGCCGAGGCGAGCGCGAATCGTTCCTCGGACGAGAGGTGCGTCTCCCGGGTCCGGAGCATCAAGCAATCGGGATCGTTGAGCCAGAGACGCCGATGCATAAAGCTCCGGGCGATGATTGCGTCAATCGCGAGCTTGGTACCGGGTTCGACATCGCCACCCCAATAGGGTGCAACGTCGGGGCCGATTCGCATTCCATCCACAAGTCCCGCTGCGGGTCCTAGCGGGCAACCGCACCCGAGGATGAATGTCCGGTCGCCGACGCCTCGCCTAATCGCCTCCAGGCCGCGTCGCAATGCCTGTGCACGTGTGAGATTCGAATCATGGCGGCGACCTTCGGCGGCCGCGGCGAAGAGGAAATCAAGTTTCAGATATTCGTAGCCGAAGTCATGTACGAGCCGGTTAAAAAGTTGCTCCAGGTATGTGCAGAAGCCGGGATGGCTTGCGTCCAGTGCATAGGCGCACTTGTCGTCGCCGGCGCTCCAGGCCGGGTTCTTGACCACGCGCAGAGGCTCATCATTCTCATTACGAATGAACCAGTCGGAATGGGCACGCATCAGATTCGAATCGGGAGTGGCCAGGAATGGCGCGGTCCATAACCCTGCCGTAAAGCCCGCGTCGCGAATCTCCGCCGCAATTTGCTTCAGGCCGCTCGGAAACTTCGAGTTAGCGTGATCCCAATCGCCCAAAGCGGCCTGGAAGCCATCGTCGAGCTGAACCACGTTTAACGGAAATTCCGCTTCCAGCTTCCGGAGCTTCCCCAAGTTCGAGCGAAGCGTATTCTCGGTTATGGCGCCGAAGTACTGATACCAGGAGCACCAACCGCGCTGATATGGCGCCTTGACCCTGGCGTTCATGCGTTCGCCCAGCAGTTCGGCCCAGCGCGCCGCCATGCGACCCGCATCTTCACCCGAACGCCACCACGCGAGCGGTTCGACCGGGATAGTCATGCCAGGCAACAACCAGATGCCGTCGAACAAGGCGCGGGCACTTACGCGCCCGGGGGAAGTTACCGTGATGGTGGTGATCTGATTAGCTGCGCCGACAAAGCCGCAAAGAAGACGTTCGTGCGACGAGTCGCTTTCAATGATGGTGAACAGCTCGGAAGTGGCGTGCTCTGGCGCGCTTTCGGGCCGTTCGATTTCACTCTGATGGGCGACGCGCGTCAATAATGCTCTCGTGGGGAGACGGCCAGGAAGTCCGACGGCAACTGGATACGATGCGCTCCAGGATTGGTAGCCATGTTTAAAAAACCGGGCTGGCGAAGCAGAATCGAATCCCGAATCAAGTTCGAGTCGCAGCCATTGCAGCTGCACCGGTGCGGACCCTCGGTTGCTGATTGCTGCATAGGCTATCTCGCCGCCGGAAATCTGCTCCGTTCGTAGCGAGATCACCATGCCCTGTTCCTCGCGACGGCCTCGCCCTACTAGCTGTAGCAGCCGTTCTGCTCCGCTCGAATCCCGGCAATTTAGAAGAATCTCGCGAACCACAATTGCGCTGTCGTTTCCCTGAGCGAAATGAAAGGCGGCGGCGTGCCCACCGCCACAGACTTGCTACTTTTGGCTATCGTGAACATTTGGTTTCGATAATTAGTTCGCCGACCGCCTTAGGCGCACTTCACAAAATCGGCAAGGTCCGGAAACCCTCAGACAGACTCGCGATATGAAGTGCCTACGCCAGATCGTACAGGAAAGAAGCTGAGCGTACCGGGTTTAGATGCGCCATTGGGATCGCGCTCTGTTTGTGATCGTTAACGGCGCGAGGGGAGCATGCGTTTAGATTCGGCCGTGAGGACCAATCTATTGATTCTGATGGCCGGTCAGCGATGTGGTGGCAGATGTTAATCCACACCGCTGACCTCCTGCTTATTTGACTAAAAAATAGTCAGGCAGCCATTGCCGCGTCGCGCTTGGCTTCATCAGCAGCCGAGGGGAGGGTGATTTTGTAGAGCTTTTGGGAATTCTCCCAGAGAATTTTGCGGCGCACCGTCTCTTCACAGTCGGACAAGCCACCCTTGATTCGCGCGTGCACCTCTTCGCCGTAAAGCGAAGTCGGATGCGGGAAATCGGTTTCGAACAGGACGTTGTCGACACCGATCTTGTCGATCAAGCGGCGCGGCGCGGTCTGCTCAAACCAGTAACAGGCGTAAACGTTGCGCGCGAAATACTCTGACGGCAGACGGTCAAATTCCGGGTGCTCATCGGCCACGCTGTTTCCCTTAAATTGGTAATCTAGCGCTTCGAGCATGAAAGGGATCCAGCCGATGCCGCTTTCTACGGAGACAAACTTGATGGTCGGATAACGCGCCAGCACACCGGACATCAATAGATCGTTTAGTTGCAGGCCGTTACGGAGGAAAATATCGACTGCCAACTCGGTAAATGCTGCCATCTTGCCGTAAGCTTTGATTCGGTTCCCGACCAGACCTTCGGTCATGTCACCTGAGCCGATGTGGAAGCTGAGCGGCAGGTCAAGCTCGCAGGCCACTTCCCACAATGGGTTCCAATGGGGGTCGCCGATTAGCGGTAACCCGTAATACTGTGGCTCGCCAGTAAACAGGATTCCCTTATGACCCAATGCCGCGCAGCGCCGGACCTCCTTAACGGCAGCATTGACGTCCCAGAACGGGATGGAGGTGATCGG
>JAMXLL010000062.1 GCA_024281015.1 Candidatus Binataceae bacterium | reverse complement strand
ACACCGCTGGTGCGGGTGCCCAATTCTGACCCAACCTTCATCACCCGGGTGTTGGATATCGGCGCATTGGGCGTCATTTGCCCAATGATCAGTAGCGCTGCGGAGGCACGAACGTTCGCGGCCGGAGCGCGTTACTTTCCTGTTGGGAATCGCAGTTCGGGCCCGTTGCGGGCAGCGATGATCTATGGGGCGGACTACTTCAAGCGTGTGAATGATGCGGTTCTCGTGCTTGGTATGGTTGAAACGCCAGGCGCTATCGCGAACCTGGACGAGATCCTGGAGATTGAAGCGATGGATGGAATTTACGTCGGTCCGAATGATCTCGGGATTGCAATGGGAATGACTGCCGGCACGGACCGTGAGGAGCCAGAATTTATCCGGGCCCTTGAGGACATTGCCGCGCGCGCTAATGCGCATGGCAAGATTCCTGGCATCCATACCAACTCGAGCAAGTATGCGGCGCGCGCAATTGCGATGGGTTTCGGGTTCGTCACGATCTGTGCCGATGCCGGCCTGGTTCGGGAGGGAGCGACCTCCGCGGTCCGGGACCTAAGAGCGGCGCTACGGGCGCGGACGTCTTAGAGCACCGCAAGGGCTGCCCAGCAGCATCGGTCAGCTATGCTTTGTCCACAATGCGGAACGCGCAATCCTGACGCTAAGAGATTCTGCTCTCAATGCGGCAGCGCTTTGCCAAGCCTGTGTCCAAGTTGCGGGGCTGAAAATCTCGCGTCCTCTAAATTTTGCGGCGACTGCGGCGCCGCCTTGTCAGCTAACGTTCCCGATCCCGTTACCAGCACCAGGGCGGCCGGGGATAGCGGCATCTCTGAGCCGACCGAAACCCCGGTTTCGGTGGACGGGGAACGCAAGACGATTACGGCCCTGTTTGCGGATATCAAGGGCTCAATGGAACTGATTGAGAATCTGGACCCGGAACAAGCTCGCAATGTCATCGACCCTGCGCTGCGACTGATGGTAGAGGCAATTCGCCGTTACGGCGGCCATATAGTTCAATCGATGGGCGATGGCATCTTTGCGATCTTCGGGGCTCCGCTCGCCAACGAGGACCACGCCCAACGGGCACTGTACGCCGGCCTGAGGCTGCAAGATGAGCTTAACCGCTATTCCGATCGAATGGGTGCGGAGGGTAGTAAGCGGGTTCAGGCGCGGGTCGGTATCAATACTGGCCAGGCGGTGGTCCGTTCGCTGCTGACCGGCAAGCATCCCGAATACGCCCCTATTGGACATTCGATTGGGCTGGCAGCGCGGATGGAAGCGCTCGCGCCGATTGGCTCGGTCGCGGTGACCGCCCAAACCAAGAGGCTGTGTGACGGCTATTTCATGTTCAGGCCGTTGGGTGCCGCGCGGGTCCGAGGCGTGAGCGAGCCAGTCGGTGTTTACGAGGTAACCGGGCTGGGGCCTCTGCGCACACACTTTCAGCTTTCCGCGGAGCGCGGACTATCGAAGTTCGTCGGACGGCAAAGCGAAGTCAAACAGTTAGAACGGGCGCTGGACCTCGCGAGGCGCGGGCGCGGCCAGATCGTCGCCGTGCTGGGCGACGCGGGGGTAGGTAAGTCGCGACTGTTTCATGAGTTCAAGGTTGCGGCCCAGAGCGAGTGCACTGTACTCGAAACATTTTCGCTCGCGCATGGCAAAGATTCCTCGTACCAGCCGATCATAGAATTATTGAAAAGCTATTTTGCGATAGCCGTTGAGGATGACAAACGCCGGCACCGAGAGGAACGAATAGCCCGACTATTGGCCGTAGGCTCGGGCCGGGTCTTCTCACCATGGCGCAGGAGGGCGCGCGAAAAAGTCAGCGGCAAAGTGCTGGCCCTTGACCGCCACCTGGAGGACGCGCTGCCGTACCTCTTCGGCCTGCTCGGCATCCAGGACTCTTCCGATCCACTCGCGCAAATGGATCCGCAGGTGAAGCGGCGTCGCACCCTGGATGCAGTTAAACGGCTGCTGCTGCGCGAATCGCTTAACCACCCGCTGATGTTAGTCTTCGAGGATCTCCACTGGCTTGACGAGGAAACACAGGGCCTGCTTAACCTGCTCGCCGACAGCATCGCCAACGCCCCGCTTTTGTTGCTGGTCAATTATCGCCCTGAATATCGTCACGAATGGAGCAATAAGAGTTACTACACTCAAATCAGGTTGGAGCCGCTGCGCGCGCAAAACGCCGGGCAGATGCTCGACGTTTTGCTAGGTAAACAGGATTTCCTTCCATTACGACGCCTGATAATCGAGAAGACTGAGGGAAATCCTTTTTTTATCGAAGAACTGGTGCAGGCCTTGCTCGAACAAGGCATATTGCCTCGTTCGGCACCGGACGCCGCCGCTGCGCCAACCCTGAGTAAATCGCTTGAGGAATTAAAGCTCCCTCCCACGGTGGAAGCGGTTCTGGCCTCGCGAATTGACCGGCTCGCCCCGCGAGCAAAGGAACTGTTGCAAACATTGGCGGTGATTGGCCGGCAGTTTTCCGCTCCGCTGATAAGACGCGTACTAGACTATCCCGAAACAGAACTGGACGGGATGATCGCCACTCTGCAGGGCAGCGAATTTATCTATGAGCGCCCAGCTTTTCCCGAAGTGGAGTACGTCTTCAAGCACGCGTTAACCCAGGAGGTGGCATACAGCTCTCTGCTCCTCGAACGGCGAAGACTATTGCACGAACGGATCGCCAAGGCGTTGGAAGCGATGTTCGTTGATTCTATCGACGATCACCTGGTGGAGCTTGCCTACCATTACAGCCGCAGTAGTAACGATTCCCGAGCCATTGACTACCTCACTCGCGCCGCCAGCCAGGCACAGCAGCGCTCTGCATACTCGCAAGCTGCCGCTTACCTTACCCAGGCATTGACACTACTGGATAATCAGCCGGCCGGTCCCGAGCGCGACCGCAAGGAAATAGCAATCCATGCGGGTATGGCCGACACGGCATTGGTAATGAAGGGCTACGCCGCAGCAGAATATGAGCATCACCTGACCTGCCGGCACGAACTCGCTCAGCGCCTCGGCGATACGACGCAGATATTTTATTCGCTGGTGGGAATGTCGATATTAACTGCTTTCCGGCTGGAACTAGGCAAGGCGCAGGATATCGGCTGGAAGCTTCTGGGTATCGCCGATCATGAGCACGATCCCGAGATGCAATTGCAGGCACATGGTTCGCTGGCGAACATTTTGTATTGGCTCGGGGACTTTATTGGTTCGCAAGAACATGCGGAGAGAGGTCTCCGCTTGTTTAAGAACGAGCAGCGCCTGGCATACGGCAATGAACATATGCGGGCAGCATGCCAGCTATATGCAGCCTTGTGTGCAGCATCGCTGGGATTTCCGGACAAAGCTCTGAGGCGCGCATTAGAGTTTCTCGCTTGGACCAGAGAGTGGGAGCAGTTGTTGCCGCTGGCTCTGGGCCTCAACGGTGTCGCGACCATAATGGCCTGGCGTGGGGAGGGAGAACAGGCGCTGAAATACGCCGACGATCTGCTGGTGCTCAGCTCCGAACAGGGACTCCCCAACTGGCATTCATTTGGCCAAATTAATCATGGCCATGGGCTGGCGTTATTAGGCAAGCCCGCGGAGGCCATCCTGGAGATTAAAAGGGGAATAGACTCGTTCGAGGCGACCGGAGCAGCCATTCCGGGTTGGGCTTACGCCAGTTTGGCTTTTTCGTACCTCGTAGCCAAACAGCCTGAGCAAGGGCTGGACGTTACGAATAAGGCGCTTGAACTCGCGGCCAGAACTGCGGACGCGCAAGCCAAATCCGATCTGTATCGATTGCGCGGTGAGCTCCTGATGATCCGCGAGTCGACGGAAACTGCGGAGGCTGAGGCGTCCTATCGATTGGCAATCGAGACGGCCCGCAACCAATCTGCGAAGCTTCCTGAACTTCGGGCGACTACGAGCCTGGCTTGTTTGCTCGGTAGGCGCGGCAGAGCTGCCGAGGCGCGCGCAATCCTCTCAGAGATTTACGGCTGGTTCAATGAAGGTTTCGACACTACGGATCTGAAACAGGCGAACGCGCTCATGAATGAACTGCAACGTTAGCAGCGGAAGATGAGTTTCCTCGTCGGTTAAACCGAAGTTCCCTTCGAGACTCGAAGGATCGTCGTGCATTTGGTAAGTAGCAACTCACAACGTCTTAAGGTCACACCCACGTTCACGTAAACGGAGCGAGCAGGATATAGCGTTACTGCTATATGGCGCGGCGGTGCGCGAAAATGACTGACGGCAGTACCGTAAGATGAGCGACGAGTTTATGAGTATCTCTCAATAATGGAAGGCCAGAACTCAGCTATGCTTGTATTGTTTACAGTATAGTGGCCTTTTCGGGATTTTAACGTCAGCACCAAGTCCGCCGGATGGCACGGCATAGCGTGCAGTATCCAATCCCCGCCTGATTAACAAAGTCGCAGGTCCTAGCAACTCGCCTACTCGAGCCCTTCGCATAGCTCTTGCTTCATGGATTGAGTAGTTGACCGTAGCGCCCTCCTGAGGGCGCCGCCAGTTATACGACCGCGCCAGCCTGACAATTCAGGAAACATTGGGAGAGAAGCAACGTGGCTGAGACAACTGCGGATATTCTCATAGACATCATCCACCGTTGGGGTGTCGACGTTATCTTCGGGCTACCCGGAGACGGGATCAACGGCATCATGGAAGCATTGCGTAAACGCCAGGAGGACGTGCGTTTTATTCAGGTTCGCCATGAGGAAGCCGCCGCCTTTATGGCCTGCGGCTATGCAAAATTCACCGGCAAGTTGGGTACCTGTTTGGCAACTTCCGGACCGGGCGGCATCCATCTGCTCAACGGGCTGTACGACGCCAAGCTGGATGGACAGCCGGTGCTCGCGCTAACCGGACTCCATTATCATGATCTGCTCGCCACTCATTCGCAGCAGGACGTTGATCTGGACCGCCTTTTTATGGATGTAGCTGCGTACAACGTGCGGGTGACAGGCCCGGCACACATGCAAAATGTGGCCGAACTGGCCTGCCGCACTGCATTAGGCTATCGCAAAGTCTCACATATAACGATTCCGACCGATGTCCAGGACGTCTCGAGCAGCGATGCGGTGCGCTCCCCGCACGACGTTAAAAATCATACGTCGGATTTCTTTGCTCGCAGCGTGCGCATTCCACAAGAACAGGACCTCCATAAGGCGGTCGAAGTTCTCGAAGCAGGTAAAAGAATCGCGATCCTGGTTGGCCAGGGTGCCCTGAATGCGACTGATGAAGTCGAGCAGATTGCCGAACTCCTCGGCGCTCCTGTGATCAAAGCGATGCTCGGCAAAGCAGTAATACCGGATGATAGCCCCTACTGTACCGGCGGCATCGGACTGGTTGGCACGCGCCCTTCACAGACCGCCATGGAGGAGTGCGACACTCTGCTGATCATCGGCAGTTCATTTCCCTATATGGAGTTCTACCCGAAGCCCGGGCAGGCTCGGGCGGTGCAGATTGATATGGACCCTACCCGCATTGGCTTGCGCTATCCGGTGGAGATTGGGCTCGCCGGCGACGCCCGTACTAGCTTGCGGCTCCTCATTCCGATGCTAAAAAGGCACGAAGATCGGCGGTTCCTGACCGAGGCCCAGGAGGGAATGAAAGGCTGGTGGAAGTTGATGGAAGAGCGCGCCTCCCGTATGGACAAGCCGATGAAACCGCAAACCATCGCCTGGGAAATAGGCAAACGACTGCGCACTGATGCGATTGTCTGTTGCGACTCAGGCACAATCGCAACCTGGTGGATGCGGCAGATACCAAGCAAGCGCGGCCAGATGCATTCGATATCAGGCACACTGGCCAGCATGGCCTGCGGAATGCCGTACGCCGTAGCCGCTCAGGTGGCCCATCCCCAACGTCAAGTGGTGGCGTTTGTCGGCGACGGCGGCTTCACCATGCTGATGGGCGAGTTTGCCACCTGCGTTAAATATCAACTGCCGGTCAAGATCTTTATCGTCAAGAACAACACGCTTGGCCAGATTAAGTGGGAACAGATGGTTTTCCTGGGCAATCCGGAGTTCGGCGTAGAATTACATCCAATCGATTTTGCCGAGTATGCACGCGCTGCCGGCGGCACCGGATTTACTATCGAGGATCCGAATGACTGCGGGGCAATCGTTGAACGGGCTCTGAACACGCCCGGCCCAGTAGTCGTGCAGGCAGTGGTCGATCCGTGTGAGCCGCCCTTGCCAGCCAAAATCACTGCGCGACAGGCAATGCATTTCGGTGAGGCATTGCTACGCGGTGAGCCGAACCGCCAGCGGATCGCCTTGACCGCGATCAGCGAAAAGGTTCGCGAGCTGATTTGACGGCCCATCATGGACGCTTCAATACGGCCCGATACACCGGTGTCACGCTTGAAGGTCTCCGCTTTCATCGTGCCGACCGACTTTCCCGAGTCGGACGGCACCCTGGAGTGGAACAAGACTACGCTGGTTGTCGTCGAGGCATCGGCAGCCAACCAGGCGGGCCTTGGCTATACCTATGCAGACACCAGCACTGGACGCTTTATCGTAGAAGTCCTCGCAGAGGCGGTCGAAGGACGCGACGCAATGGACATCCCGGGAACATGGGCCGCGATGGCGACCAAGGTGCGCAATCACGGGCGGCCCGGCGTGGCCGCTATGGCAATGGCCGCAGTCGACGTGGCGCTCTGGGATCTCAAGGCCCGCATCCTGGGGCTGCCGCTGGCAAGTCTGCTCGGGCGCTGCCGCAACGGTATTCCAGCCTACGGCAGCGGCGGCTTTACTTCCTATGATGACCATCAGCTAGCTGACCAGCTTCGTGGGTGGGTTGAACACGGCATCCCGGAGGTCAAAATGAAGGTGGGCCGTGAGCCGGATCGCGATCCCCACCGCGTCAAGGTAGCTCGTCAGGCAATCGGTACGGCCGCCCGGCTTTACGTCGATGCCAACGGAGCTTATAACCGCAAACAAGCCCTGGCCTGCGCACAAAGGTTTATCGAACAAGACGTGAGCTGGTTTGAGGAACCTGTTTCCAGCGATGATCTAGAGGGCCTCCGTCTAATTCGCAATCGAGCTCCCGTGCAAATGGACATTGCCGCGGGAGAATACGGCTACCGCTTAAGCTATTTCCGGCGGATGCTGGAGGCGGAGGCGGTTGATGTGCTGCAAGCTGATATCACGCGCTGCGGCGTCACGGGCTTCCTAGGCACCGCTGTACTCTGCGAAGCGCGCTCGATGGTACTTTCCGGTCATTGCGCGCCCTCACTTCACATGCACGCCGGATGCGCCGTCATCCCAATGCGCAACGTCGAGTATTTTCACGATCACGTGCGAATCGAGCAAATGCTCTTTGATGGGGCGGTGGAGCCCAAAAATGGGGTCCTGCACCCCGATCTCTCGCGTCCCGGCCTTGGCCTTGAATTGAAACGGGCTGATGCGCAGCGCTACGCAGCTTGATTGCTGCCCGAGCGCTCCGCGGTTTTTATTTCGGGTGCTGCTATGTCTCAATCCATTAATGGCTGGAGGGCCGCCCCGCGGCCAACGCGCACCGCGGCCGAACTCGATGTAAGAGGGCTCGCTCGCTACCTGCGCGAGCGGATGGGTGGCGAGGTTCGATTTGACCCAGGCGCGCGGGCGCTCTACTCGACGGCTGCTGCAAATTACCGGCAAGTTCCGATCGGGGTGGTCGTCCCCCGTGATGCTGCAGATGTTGAACTCGCAATTGAAGCCTGCCGGCGGTTCAATGCCCCGATCGTTTTTCGCGGGGGCGGAACAGGCCTTGCCGGCCAGACTGTCAACGTAGCGGTCCTGATCGATACCTCCAAATACATGCGCGCGATTCTGGAATTGGATCCGGCCAACAAGAAAGCCCGCGTGCAACCAGGCGTAGTCCTCGACCAACTGCGAACCGCGGCAGGTAAATTTCAGCTGACATTTGGCCCGGACCCCGCAACTCACAACCATAATACGCTTGGTGGAATGATCGGGAATAACTCGTGCGGAGTTCACTCGGTCATCGCCGGCCGTACCGTAGATAATGTCTACGACCTGGAGGTTTCGACTTACGACGGCTTGCGTATGCGAGTCGGACCGGCCAGCGAGGCCGAAGTCGAGCAAATCATCCGGCAGGGAGGCCGCCGCGGCGAGATATACTGGAAGCTCAGAGATTTGCGTAACAGGTACGCCGAACTGATCCGCAAGAGGTTTCCCAACCTGCCGCGGCGGGTCTCCGGCTACAATCTTGATGAATTATTGCCGGAGAAAGGCTTCAACGTAGCGCGCGCCTTGGTCGGGACCGAAGGCACCTGCGTCGCGGTGCTCGATGCAACAGTGAGGCTGATTGACAGCCCGCGAACAACTTCACTGCTCGTACTCGGCTTCTCCGATGTATTTGCCGCAGGAGATCACGCCGCAGAATGTGTCAGCTATGGCGCCAATGCCTGCGAAGGACTCGATGATAAGCTCCTCGATTTCAATAAAATCAAGCATCAACACCTGAAGAACATTGAACTGTTGCCCCCCGGCGGTGGCTGGCTGATGGTGGAGTTCGGCGGCAACGACAAGGCGGAATCGGACGCAAAAGCACGGCGCCTGATGGCGGCTATGGCGCGCAAAACGAACCCCCCGAGTATGAAGCTTTTTGATGATCCCCAGCAAGAAATCACAATTTGGGAGGTTCGCGAATCGGGTCTCGGCGCCACTGCCTGGATCCCCGGCCAGCCGCCATCGTGGCCGGGATGGGAAGATTCAGCGGTCCCGCCCGAAAAGGTCGGTAACTATCTTCGTGACTTCCGCAAGCTGCTCGATCGATATCAATATGACTGCGCTCTCTATGGTCATATCGGCCAGGGTTGTGTCCATTGCCGAATCACCTTTGACCTGGTGACTGATGAGGGCATTCGGAAATACCGTTCATTCATTTCCGACGCGGCAGACCTGGTAGTTTCGTACGGCGGGTCTCTCTCAGGTGAACATGGCGATGGGCAGAGCCGCGCGGAATTCCTGCCCAAAATGTTTGGCCCCGAACTGGTCAAGGCCTTTGGCGAGTTCAAGCGCATCTGGGACCCCGCCAACAAGATGAATCCGCATAAGGTAGTCGACCCGTATCCAATTGACTACGAACTGCGGCTTGGCACCGACTACCGTGCGCCTGAACCTGCTACTCACTTCAGTTATCCAGAGGATAATTTCAGCTTCTCGCGTGCAACGTTGCGGTGCGTGGGCGTAGGGAAATGCCGCCGTACGGAAGGGGGTACCATGTGCCCCAGCTTTATGGCGACCCATGAAGAGATGCACAGCACCCGGGGTCGCGCGCGGCTCCTCTTCGAAATGATGCAGGGCAATCCTATCGAGCGCGGATGGCGTGATCCTCACGTGTACGATGCTCTCCATTTGTGCCTATCGTGCAAGGGTTGCAAGGGGGAATGTCCGGTTAACGTCGACATGGCTACTTATAAGGCTGAGTTCATGTCGCACTATTACAAGGGCCGGCTAAGGCCACGAGCCGCCTACTCGATGGGCTTGATATTCTGGTGGGCGCAGCTGGCGTCGCATGCGCCGGGTATTGCGAATTTCGTGACACGAGCACCGATATTGCGGAATCTGGCGAAGTTCGCAGGCGGTATAGCGCAGCAGCGAATCCTCCCGCAGTTTGCACCCGAGAGCTTCAAAGAGTGGTTCGCATCAAGACCAGTGCTCAATCACGGTTTGCCTCAAGTGATACTTTGGCCGGATACGTTTAATAACTATTTCCATCCGGAAGTCGCAAAGGCCGCGGTCGAAGTCCTGGAGCAGGCGGGATATCAGGCGCTGGTCCCGCAGCCGTCCCTCTGCTGCGGCCGGCCACTATATGATTTCGGGATGCTCGACCTCGCCCGCTACAAACTGAGGCAGATCCTGGTCGGCCTGCAGGCACAAATCAGTGCCGATATTCCAATCATTGGGTTGGAGCCAAGCTGCGTCAGTGTATTTCGGGATGAGATGAAGAGTCTGCTGCCTCATGATGCTGACGCGCAGCGCATGAGCCGCAATACC
Source organism: Candidatus Binataceae bacterium (assembly GCA_024281015.1). Taxonomy (GTDB): domain Bacteria; phylum Desulfobacterota; class Binatia; order Binatales; family Binataceae; genus JAMXLL01. Next base: position 13,829 of record JAMXLL010000062.1, on the reverse strand, counting down.
TTTACGTTGAGCGAATTCCTGATGAAGCAGGGGGACTACCAACCGCCACAACTGAGCGGCACAGCTCTCGTTCATGGCCATTGTCACGACAAATCGATCCTCGGCTTCCATACCGAGCTGGAACTGCTGAAGAAAATGGGCATCAATGCCCAGGCGCCGGAGTCAGGATGCTGCGGGATGGCCGGTTCGTTCGGCTTTGAACCCGGCGAAAAGTATGACGTTGCGATGTCATGCGGAGAACGAGTACTGCTCCCTAATGTTCGCCAGGCTGACCAACACACCATGGTGCTGGCTGACGGCTTTAGCTGCCGCACTCAAATCGAACAGGCGACCAATCGCAAGGTACTTCATATCGCGCAGGTGATTCAAATGGCGCTGGCCGACGACCGGCGCAGGGCTGAGGGTCGCTCGCGTTCGTCAAGACCCGCATCCTTGCATAGCACCGCGCAAAGATCGGTTACCTCCGGCATGATCTCGGGTGATCAACATGATCAGCACGGCGGCGCATTGGGCTCCATAGCGCTTACAGTCGGATCGCTTGCGGGAGGACTGCTGCTGGCATATATGGGAAGGCGTTACTTGGAAGCCCCGGCCGTCATGCTTTTGAATGCTCTCAACAGGTCGTAGCAGCGATTACTGTTCGTAGATAGGGGATGCTAAGAGCCCCCGGCGCGATGATGTTCGCCGTTCCCGGCCGGCGCAATAGTTCACCCGCGGCACCGGTCTGGTCTTGCGATATCCATTCTTCCGCCACTTGTGCTAAGGGAAAGAGTCTCAGTAGGTCCCTCAAATTCGGCGAAAGGATGGTCGCTTATGGCGGATTACGACCTGTTAATCAAGAACGGCACGATCGTCGACGGTATGCGGATGCCAGCGTTCCGCGGCGATATCGGTATTCGGGGCGGCAAAATCGTCGCCATTGGCAACTTGAAAGAAACCGCGGCGCGCACGATCGATGCGGCTGGAATGGTGGTTGCCCCGGGTTTCATTGACGTCCATACACATTACGATGCTGCGCTCAGCGGTGGAACGAGATGGGATCCCTATGCTTCCTTGTCGGGATGGCACGGAGTCACCACGGTTGCGATCGGCAACTGTGGCTTCGGTTTTGCCCCGGTGAAGCCCGAGGACCGCGAGCGGGCGATGTTGCGGATGGAGCGCACTGAATCAATTCCGCTCTCCTGTATGAAGGCGGGAATGCGCTGGGACTGGGTCACCTTCCCTGAATATCTCGACAGCCTGGAGCGCGGTGGGCTGGGAGTAAATGCCGCCTCGCTGGTGCCCTATTCACCGGTGCGGGCGTATGTCATGGGCAACGATGCGGCACGCGATCCAAAGCATATGCCGAGCACCGAAGACATAGCGGCGATGAAACATATCGTCCGCGAAGGACTCAAGGCAGGCGGTTTCGGCTTTTCCGGCAGCTTTAGCATGGCTAATCGGGATTATGACGGTGGTTACCTGCCGACGCACGTGGCAACCCGCGAAGAGTTCCTCGAAATGGCAAAGGTGGTACGTGAGTTCAACCGCGGTTCCATCGAGTGGACGATGGGTCACTCGCTGCAGGGACTCGGCATGGACTTCCTGCTCGAAATGGCCAAGACCAGCGGGCGTCCGCTCAACTGGAACGCGGTTATCCACGACCCTTCGAATCCCGACAACTGGAAGAAGCTGCTGCAATGGACCGAGAATGCCTACCGGGAAGCTGCCATCTTCCCGGTCAACATCTGCGTGCCCATTGAATTTGAGTTCAAACTGGAGACGATCGGGCTCTTCGATCAGTTGCCCGCATGGAATGAGGCCACAATCGGAACGCTCGAAGAACGCAAAGCCAAGCTAGCCGACCCGGGCCGCCGTGCAGCCCTGAAGAAAGACATGGAAGCGCCTCCAACTGTAATGCCGGGGGTAAGGGGCCGCGAGGATGGCGAGGCCGGCCAACTCTCCATGTTCAAATGGGAGAGCACCTTCATCGATGATGTTTACCTGGACAAAAATAAACAGCTGAAGGGTCGTACCGTCGCGGAAGTGGCGAAGGAACAAGGTAAGCACCCGATCGATTTCATGCTGGATATTTCTGTCGAAGAAGATCTGAAGACCGAGTTTGCGATGCTCGACTTCATCAACAATGACGAGCAAGCGCTTACCGAAATAATCAAGCATCCACTGACCCTGATCGGATCCTCCGACGGCGGTGCCCATACCAAGTTCCTGACCTTTGGCCGTTATCCTACCCATTTCCTGGCCCATTGGGTTCGTGACAAGCACGTAATGTCGCTGGAAGAAGCCCATTGGCGCCTGTCGACCATGGTAGGCTGGGCGATCGGCATTCGGGATCGCGGCTGGCTGCGCGAGGGAATGGCCGCGGACATCGTCGTCTATGACTTGGAAAAGCTCAAGGTAAAGCCAATGGAGACGGTCCGCGATCTTCCCGATGGCGATTGGCGGCGAGTGCAGAAGGCTGAGGGCTATAGGTACATCATTGTCAATGGCCAGATCACATTTGAGGACGACGTTTGTAGTGGAGCGTTACCCGGTAAGCTATTGCGCAGTTATGATCAGGTACCCGGCTGAAGTTGACGGAGCCGGGCTGAACTAAATTGAACAACGCGCCGGGCTTGTACCCGGCGCCTTTATTTAAGGTTTTCCCTTCCCGGGCCATCCAAACTCACTCTTAGCGGCCTATCATCCTTTCTTGACGAGATTCTCCAATGAACAGTATTCCGTGCGGCATCGCCATTCCTCAAACATTCACCGGGAAGGTAGATATTGACCTTATTCGGAAGTTTGTAACCCGCGCCGAAGAACTTGATTTCGATAGTCTATGGGTGCAGGAGCAGATTATTTCTGATTCAGCCATACTTGAACCGGTGACGCTGCTCACCTACGTTGCTGCACTGACTAGCCGAGCACGGCTTGGCAGCTCGGTGCTGTTGACGGTAATCCGCAACCCGGTGCAACTCGCCAAATGCCTGGCGACTCTGGATCAGTTAAGCCGTGGCCGCCTTACAGTCGGGGTTGGCATCGGCGGCGCTCATGTCCCGGAACGGGTATTCGGCGTCTCGGGCGAGCGGCGCGCCCGGCGCTTTGTCGAAGGCCTGACAGCGATGAAAGCTCTCTGGACGCAGCCCCGAGCAACTATGAAGGGTGAATTCTGGCAATTTGAAAATGTGCCGATGGAGCCGAAACCTGTGCAACGACCCCATCCGCCAGTGTGGTTCGGAGCACGCGACGCGATCGGGCTGCGGCGGGCCGTCCGCCACGGCCAGGGGTGGATGGGGGCTGGTTCGTCTTCCTCGGCCGACTTTGTTGAGCAAATCGGGATGCTACGACGCTTCCTGGAACAAGAGAAGCGCGACCCGGCGCAGTTCGCAGTATCCAAGCGCGTCTATATTGCAATCGACAACGATCGCCATCGTGCCGAACGCCGTCTGCAGGAATGGTTTGGTGTTCGGTATAGGCGCGCCGAAATGGCCACCCGGGTCTCTGTATGGGGCAGCAGCGCGGAATGTTCTGATCAGCTGAATGAATTAATCCGTGCAGGCGCGCAGCATCTGATGTTGAATCCAGTCTTTGATGAACTGGAGCACCTGGAGGTCCTGGCTGAAGTCGTGAAACAATGTACCGCGATTAGCCTGTAGCCACAGGAGCGTGCCCGGCTTTTATGCGTAGTAACGCGAGCGAGTACAGTCAGAGATAGCCGTGCCGTCGAGCTGCATTGCCTCCTGGACACATTCGAGCAGAGCCTGCTTTTTAAGTGGTTTACTGATATGCCGATTGCAGCCCGCCGCTAGGGCACGCCGTACGTCTTCCTCGAGTGCATAAGCAGTCAGTGCGACGATCGGGGTCGGCAGCCGGTCGTGTTGTAATTCCCATCTGCGAATCGCGCGGGTGGTTTCAAGCCCGTCCATCTCGGGCATCTGAATATCCATTAGCACCAGGTCGTATGGGTTTGCGACAAACTTATTTAAGGCCTGCTTACCATCTTCGGCGAAATCAATTTGGTAGGGCTCGCTGCGCAGATAAGCCGCCATCACGAGACGGTTTTCAGGAGAGTCTTCTGCGACCAGAATTCTCCCTCCTGTGCGCTGTGCATTCGAATGTACTTGAGGAACTGGCATGACGCCGCTGTGAGATTCGTTGATTAGTCTTTGGATCGAGCCCAGCAGCCCTTTGCGAGTAACAGGTTTGACCAGGTAGATGGAAATTCCGAGTTGCTGTAGTCGAGGGATCTGGAGCTTAAGCTCGTCGGAGGAGAGCATCGGCAGCAGCGATTTAAAGACCGCGGAATAACTACGCAGCCGGTGGGCCACTTCAAACCCGTCGGGTGAAGGCATTGCCATATCCAACAGAACGAGATGGTACGGCCGTCCTTCCTCGGCCGCTTGCAGGATCGCGCCGAGCGCATTGTTCCCGTTCGATGCCTCGTCAACTTCCACCCCACTATCGTTGAGCAGCGCGAGTATGGCGCGGCGGCTGGCGCGGTTGTCGTCGGCAATTAGCATTCGATAACCCGCCAGATTCAGGCCGGTTTTTACCGTGGGGCCAGTGGTGGTCAACGGTAGCGAGAATCTGCAAGTGAAGGAGAAGCGGCTCCCTTTTCCTGGTTCGCTCTCGACAGATATTGCTCCGCCCAGCAAGCCGACTAATCGATGCGCAATCGCCAAACCGAGCCCCGAACCGCCGTATTTCCGGGTGGTCGAGGAATCAGCTTGCGTAAAGTTGTGGAAAATCGCATCCAGTTTGTCGGGTGAGATGCCAATTCCAGTGTCAGCGACGGTGAATTTCAGTTCTGCGACCTGGTCAGAAATCACGGCCTCTTCCAGCGCGACCACGATTTCACCAGACTCGGTGAATTTAATCGCGTTGCCCAGCAAATTAGTGAGCACTTGACGCAAGCGCAATTGATCGCCGATTAGCCGCTGCGGAACTTCCGCCCCAATCCGCGCAACCAACTCCAGCCCTTTGCTGTGAGCTCGCACGCCGAAGCTCGCGACGGTCTCATCAATCAACTCCCTCACATCGAACTCAGATTGCTCAACCTGCATCCGGCCGCTTTCTATCTTCGCTAAATCAAGAATGCTGTTGATCAGCTCCAACAGCGAGTTGCCGCTGACCACCATCAAATCAAGATAATGCCGCTGGTCTTGCGAAAGCTCGGTTTCGGCCAGAAGCTGCGCCATACCCAGGACGGCGTTCATCGGCGTACGGATCTCGTGGGACATGCTCGACAGGAATTCGGATTTGGCCCTTGATGCGGATTCCGCAGCTTCACGCGCTGCGACCAGCTCGGCTTCCATTCGCTTGCGGTCGGTGATGTCGCGCACGATCCAATTGACATACGGTTTACCTGCCACCTCGACGGTCACCGCCGAAAGCAGTCCCCATATGAGCCTCCCGTCCCTGGTGCGAAAGGCCGTCTCCGCATCGGGCACGTACCCTTCGGGTTCCAGGCGGCGACTAAAATCAACCAGATTTTCTGGATTCGCCAGGAGCTTGAGCTGGACCGGAGTCTTGCCGAGCGTGTCATCTCGTGCGTAGCCGAAGGTGGCGGTGAACGCCTGGTTAATGGCGAGGAAGATTCCCTCCGTGCCTCCGTCCAGCACGGCCATTGGATCAGGACTCGCTTTGAAGACCTTCCAAATGGTTTTTCTGTTTTCCTCCGCCGCCTCCTGGGCAGCTTGCGAGGAACGTGCTTGCTCTGCAAGTTTCGCCTGCAGCCGTCCTTCAGCTTGCTTCAGTTCGCGAATGTGCCGTGACTGCGTTCTGCTGATCCGTTGCTGGTAAGCGCAAGCGATGGCCAGCGCGCTCGTCGTACCGAGCAAGAGCCACGGCAATCGCTCGTCCCATCCGGTCGATGCAAAGTGACTCACGGCAATCACCAGTGCTAGTAGCGACAGTACCGCGGGAATTACTATTAGTGAAATGAGCCCACCGAAGTACCTGCGGATTGCTCCACCTCCACCCTGCGCATCAGCCTTTCCTGCAGGGGAGGTATCGGTTTGCGTCACGTGTCACTCCGCCCGAATTGAACATCTTTGATGGTGCGCATTGCGAGATGAATTAACGCAGCGACCATGTGACGAGTTGCTTACCTGCGCGATCAGCTTTGCTATGAGAGAAACGATCAGCGTTCGTATAAAGATGAGCAGTCAGGTTGCTTTCACCACATTTCCAGCCGAACTCGCGGTCGAGGGCAGCTATCAGTTCGCGCACCGTCAAGCGCGGATGCCGCTTGAGGGCCGCGGCTATCATGTCCACCCGCCTCATCGCGCCATTGCCGCTGGCACCCGCCCGCGCCGCACCTCGGTTCGCGCCTCGTTGGGCGCCTCGTTTTGGTGACGTTCCACGCCGTATTGGCGCCTTGTTTGCCGGCGCTTTTTTCAAGCTATTGGCCGATGCTCCGGAGTGTTTACTCACGTCAAGCTGAAGGCCAGGGACGCCGGTTCGCAACAATTCAGCAACCGCTGATTGCTCCGAGTTGAAGAGTTCGAGTGCGCGCTTGAGTCCCTCGAGGCGCGTGTTCAGGGTTTCTATCTGTTGGTTGTGTGATTCGATCTCTTGTTCAACCAGCGAAACTTCGTCTCGTAGCCGCTTCTGATAAGTATCGACCGAAGAATTCATTTACACCTCGCGCAGTAAATTGCGGTTGATGGGACTATCCTTAGCATGCCGTGTAGCCAGGCTTATAGCAAAGGTCGTGCTTCAAGCGCTTCTGGTTCACTTCACGCGGCTGGTCACCGCAGAGCACCTATCCTTGCGGCTGATCGAATTGAGCAGGTCGAGCAGAAGTTCTGGCGGTCAAGGGGGAACAGTTCTTTATGGGACAGTTTGTTACATGGAGGAATCAGCGAACGCAGCTCATGAGATCGACTTGCAAAAGGTGCAAACGGTCTCTGTATGGTGCGAGCGACGGCATAGCAGAGACCCATTCTTCGTTACTGCGCCATGTAGCCGCCGTCCACGGGCATAGGCAGGCCAGTGACGTATGACGCTCGATCAGAGCAAAGCCAAGCAACTGCCTCGCCAACTTCTTCGGGCTGTCCGAGGCGTTTCATGGGTTCTGAGCGGATGTAACGCTGCTCGATATCGGGACGTTTGTCGAAACCGCTCATCAGCAGAGGAGTATAAATTGGGGCCGGACAGACTGCGTTAATCCTGATGCCGTAGCGGCCGTATTCGAGCGCCGCAGCCTTGGTCAACCCCGCTACGCCGTGCTTGGCTGCAGTATAGGCGGGAACCCGAATCGCGCCTACCAGCCCCATAATGGATGAGGTGTTAACGATCGCGCCGCTGCCCTGCTTCAGCATCTGCGTAAGCTCGGCTTTCATGCAGAGCCAGACACCAGTCAAGTTAATCGCGATGACCCGGTTCCATTCTTCTTCGCTGTACTCGTGAGTCAGGCGGCCGGCGCCGCCGATACCAGCATTGTTGAACGCGCAGTCCAAACGACCGTACGTCCACACAGCATCCTCGACCGCTGCGTTTATCTCCGCTCCGCGCGAGACATCGGCCTTGCGGAAGATGGCCGCGCCGCCTAGTTGCTGGACTATCTGGAGCGTTTCCTGGCCGCCTTCCTCCGCCACATCAACCAGCACCAAGCGGGCACCTTCACGTGCGAAGACCTTCGCCGTAGCCCTTCCGATCCCCGAACCTGCACCTGTAATCAACCCAACCCGGTTTTCAAGAATGCCTGCCATTACTGTCTCCTCTTAGCCCTCGGTCCGGTCCTTTAGCCGCCAGGCGGCCAGAGCCTTTCGCGGATGCTGTGCAAACGCTCAACTCCGCCAAGGCTCTACCAGGATCTTTGCATGCCGCTCCGGCGTGGCAAGCGCTTCGAATGCTCCAGCAACACCTTCAACACCCACTTTGCCCGTGATAAGTGGATCGCAATTGATTGTTCCCTCGGCCAAGTGGCTCAGCGTGGTTTTGAACTCCTCGCCCGAGTAACCCAGAACAAATTGGATATTCAATTCTTTGTTGATTCCCAGCATCGGTTCAATCTGGTCGCGTTCCATGCAGACTCCGACGACCACCACCCGGGCATTAGCCGGCGCGGCAGCCATCACCGAGTCGATCATGCCCGGCACGCCGACGCATTCGAAAATGACGGCAGGCCTAAGCGCCGGACCGGGTAGCCATGGCGGCAAGGTCGGCGCCTTTGCCGGATCGCGGTAGGCGGCCATCTGCTTCCAGCTTTCGAAGGCTGATTGCGCTCCTGGGTCGATGACTAGATCGGCTCCGATTGCCTGCGCGAGTTGCCGGCGGGCAGGGGAGAAATCTGCAGCTATAATCGGGCCAGAATTCTTGAGCTTGAGTGCGGCGATTACTGCTAGCCCAACCGGGCCGCAACCGATCACCAGCGGCACGTCTTCCGTATCAAGACGGGCCTTTTGAACCGCATGATATCCTACCGCCATAGGCTCGGTCAGGGCAGCCCGCTCGGTGGAGAGGCCATTGGGCACCTCCAGGAGCAATCTCTCGGTGAGCCGCATGTACTCGCCATAGCCGCCTGGATTATCGTTCGAGTAGCCTACGGTTTCGACGCCAGAGGCCTTGAGCAGCACCGGCATTGCGCAGACGCGCGCACCAGTCTTCAGCTTGCGCTGAGTGTCCGCACCGAAATCGACCAGTTCGGCGCAAAACTCATGGCCCATGACGATATCCCGGTTCAAGTCCATGATGAATGGTCCGCCTGAGCGGCGGGAAACATCAACTAACTTTGCCGCGTGTTTCAGCGTGTGAAGATCTGAGCCGCAGATTCCACAGGCCAGCGTCTTTACGAGCACTTCACCACGGCCGGGTGCGGGCACCGGGATGTTATCAACCGTGATCGTTTGGTTGCGCAGTACGGCGGCACGCATTTTCATCCTCCCGTTCCCAGGTATGTGCTTCACGATAGTACCCGAAGGCCTTCTGCAGCAATCGCTAGTGAGCCCGCATTGGATGCCGGGAGATTCGCGCAAACACCATCACCCTCCCAGTGCCGCCATGTCTGAAACGCGCCAAAGAAGTTGACGCCGGAGCCTGTACAGCGGTAGACGGGAGAGGAGGACCTTCCCGAACTCAAGCGCGAACGGAGTCGCCACAGGCAGTCAAGTTCACAAATGAGAGACCCAGTTGCGCCAGAGATCTGTTTTTGCCGTCAGGTTTCAATCCATCGGGTAAATGTCCTGGCCTGGTCGCCGGTGATCGGACGGCGCAAAACGAAAAAGCCGCTCTTCGATCAGGGCGAGTTTTTTGCGCGCTGTTAATGGTATGACCCATACTTGAAGGCCTGACCCTGCCGTCAGGGCGGGATCGAGACCATCGCGGAGGGAGACATGTTCAAAATTGGCAAGCTGTTCCATTTAACTCACGTCGTGGATGATCTGGCCGGATCAATGGTACGACGAAGTTTTCGCGGTCACGCGCTATTACCGGGGCTATGAAAAACTGGCCGGGCGTGATGCCTCGTTAATCGCTATCGGCGAGGTCATCATGGAACCGATGATGCCCGCACGAGCGGCGAATCTGCAAAATCAGTCAGTCAAGAAGTTTCATGATCGTTTTGGCCAGCATTTTCACTCAATCGCGTGGTATGTCGATAACGTCCAGGAGATCTCTGCCCAGCTCGAGCGCCATGGCCTGCGCCTGTTCAACATCGTAGGCAAACAAGTTAAAGCCGGCGAGGAAAGCTTCGCCGTCTGGACTCATCCGAAGGACACTCATGGGCAACTCGAATTTGCGGCGGTGGGCAAATACTCTATCGATCCGCGTTTTCAGCCGGCGTGGTCCAGTCGCTTCTGGCGCGAGCAGCATCCGCTCGGAATTGAGCGAGCCTCGCATATCACAGTGTTGGTGCGCGACCTGCCGAGCGCTAAACGGCTGTACTGTGATGTCTTGAGCGGCAAACTAATTCACGAGGAAGAAAGCCCGGCTCGCAAGCGGAGCGCCTTCGTGGCCGTCGGCCAAGACACCGTAGTTGAACTCGCGCAGCCGCTCTCGCAGAGCAGTCCGGAGGGGCACGAGATGGAGATAAATGGCGAGGGTATCTATTCCGTCACGTTTGCGACCCGCGATCTGGCGCGCGCCGGCGAGTTTCTCAGGTCGAAGCAGCTCCGGCCTGAACCTGACGGAGCGGATTCTGTCGTGCTCGACAAGAAGCAGGCCTTTGGTATGGTTGTAGGGTTTACTCAACGCAAGCTGCCGAACGATCCGCGATAGCCCCAATCCGTCTGTTCGACGATGGTCCTTGGGCAGGCCGGGAACGAAGCTGTACGTGCATCCAGATCAACATCAGTGCCGGTAAATTCGACTGCGGCAACCGGCCCGACTGGCGGTAGCTTGGGAGGAAACATCCAGCCTGACACCGTGATCACGACGGAGAACTGGCAGCGCTACAGGCAGTACATGCCGGACGGGATGGCGGCACCGTTCGAGGGCAAATGTCTTTGAAAAATACCCGTCAACGTGAGGATGGAAGTCGGCCCGGCCATTACATTGCCACCTAATTACCTGGCCGCGACTGAGAAGTATTCAGGTCAGAATCGTCGAACTATGACGAACACGATAAACGGGTGACCAGCAATCAGGCGGCAGGACCAGCAGCGATCAGAGATCATCCCGCCAACAGAGTCGTAGTACTATTAATTACAGCTATTATCGTAACGGCTCTATTGATAGCGCGAAGGCAGGGATTGTGAGACGTCAGATATCAGTGGGATGGTGTGCTCTGTGCTTGTTGTGAGGTTCGGTGAACTACGAGGCAACCCCCGGCACGATGTTATCGCGTATCAGATTATAGTTTCCGCCTAACAGTATTCCAGAGGCGGCGCACTGCCTATTCAGAAAATCGTCCGGGATAGGTCGGACTACCGTAAAACAACATGTTGCGGTCAAGTTCGAGAACCGGGTCCTAGAGCATCTCCACTATTTCTTTCTGGCTCAATCCGCCTGCTTTTAGCCAAGCTGCGAACTTCTACTTCGAGATGCGACGGTGGCCGTCCTCGAACACCTCCCAAACGCCATTCTCAAAAGCCGCAACGAGCTTCCGATGCGCCCGTTCCAAAGTCTTACTGCTAGGCTAATTGATGATTTTTGCTGACGTCGTTCACTCTCTGAGCGTCGGTATCTTCTTCAACTCCGGGGCGAGCCGCCTCGATGCCTCCCAGGTATCGTAACGCGCCTGCATGTTCATCCATAGGTCAGGGCCGTTGCCGCAAAGCTTACCAAGGCGTACCGCTGTGTCTGCCGTGATCGGCTGCTCGCCAGCCATCACGTGGTGCAGCGTCTGCCGGCTGACGCCGAGCAGCGTCGCAATCTCGCCGATAGTCCGATTCTGCCGGCGGAACTCAGGAAGTATATTGCGCTCAAAAAAAACCCCCGGATGCACCGGCGCGCGGGTCATCTTGTTGCGGTCGACAGCGAATTCCTCTCGCATGGCCCTATTTCTCCATTAACGCTATCCCCCGCTTCAGTGGTCGTGATATTGCTCCAGGTCCACCCGGTAGGCTCTCGGCGCTTTCCACTCGAAAGTAATCGCCCACGGCCCATTAACGTGAATGCTGTGACGAACGGGTCTCGTATGCAGCGGATGTAAGTCAAACCCCGGCAGGTTAAGGTCCTCCAGACTATTGGCGGACTCAAGCGCATCTAGCACGTCGAGACAGCGTTGGCGAAGCCTGGGATCTACTTGTCATAAACATTGGAGATGTCCGGGTCATAAACATTTAAACATGTCCGCTGGGTCGGGTAGAGCCGCTCAATGCAGAACATCGAACGGCGGGTGTGGCGCGAGGTGCGAGCCATGACTCGGCGGGAAGCGATCACGAAGGCTATCGCCAAACAGCTGAGCTGGGTGCAGGCGGCCGAGATCGTAAGGGGAGACGCCCCGTCAGATGCGCCGGATTCGCTGGACAGTAGAGCACTACGGGCTGGATGCAGTCATGGACCAGCGCGGCGGGCGACGGCGCCGCAAGCGGATAATGCCCGAGACCATCGAGCTGCTGTGCCGGCTCAAGCGCGACGTGTATCCCGATTTCTCGTTGCAGCATTTTTACGAACACGTCACCGAATACCATGGCGTCCAGGTGTCCTACAATTGGTTGCGCTTAATGCTGCAGGAAGCCGGGATCGTCGCGCGAGAACCCGCGCGCGGCAAATATCGGCGCCGGCGCGAACGGCGACCGATGACCGGCATGCTGGTTCATCTGGACGCCTCAACCCGTGAATGGCTCCCCGGTCTGCCAATGCAGGACCTGGTGGTCGCACTCGACGATGCCGACGGCCGCATTCTGTATGCCCGCTTCTTTCGCCAGGAAGGCACCGCCTCGACCTTCGCCGCGCTGAAATCGGCACTGCGCAACTATGGTCGCTTCTGCGAGCTCTACACCCACCGGGGCAGCCACTTCTGTCAGAGTGGACCTGCTGGCGAAGTGCCAGAGGAACAACCCGGCCAGGTGAGCCAAGCTCTACGTACACTCGGCATCCACCAGATCCTGGCCCGTTCGCCTCAAGCCCGCGGCCCGGGGCAATTGCCGTGCGGTCCAAGTGGCGAAGCGGGTCGCCAGACTATCTACTTTGCTCCGTGATCGGAACTTTCGAGTAGTCGATCGAATTCGCGCTTGATGATCGAGTAGCACTCGCAGGAGGCGGCCTCGAGTCCTTCCCGGTCAAGGATCGTGATCTGACCGCGCACGTAAGAAATCAGACCGGCGCGCGCCAGCATAGATGCTGCGATGGAGACAGTCGGGCGACGCACGCCGAGCATCTGGCTGAGGAATTCCTGGGTCAGCGGAAACGAGTGCTCGGAAACTCGATCGTGCGTCATCAGTAGCCAGCGCGCGCATCGCTCATCAACCGGATGGGCGCGATTACAAGCGGCATTTTGAGCCATCTGCGTCATCATCGCGAGCATATACCGTAACATCATCTGATAGAGCGTGGGGCACGACCTTAGTCTGTGCCGGAATTCATCCGCCCTTATGCGCACGCCTTCCCCCGGCACCTGAATGAGACCGCTGTACGGTACGGTGCCATTTGTCAGGACTGGGAGACCAATCATCCCCTCCGGCCCGACGGTGGCGATTTCCACCGTCATGCCCTCCTCCAGCGGAGACACAAATGACGCGACGCCGCGATGGAGAAAATAAACGTACTTCAACGGCTGATGGGGCTTTATGAGGTCCATCTTGAACGGAAGATCCAGCTCCTCAAAGCCGCTCGATAATTGCGCTATTTCATTCTCCGGAAGCGCGTTTAGCATTCTATTAACCCGAATAGCATCATGTGGCTGATAAGATGATTTGGACAAGAATTACACCTGCCCGGACTGGTCCGGCCTTTTTTACCGAGTTCAAACGCAAACACCTCTCTTGCTTTCGATATGTTCGTGGTCGAACATATCGACGTGCATCAATTGTTCCGCGTTTGCTATGAATCGAGGCGTGATTCTCCAACGCGGGTAGTAGTTGTCGGTGCATCCGCCGGCGGTATCCCGGCGCTAATCGCGTTGTTATCCGAGCTTCCGGCAGACTTCCCATACGGAATTCTTCTGGTGCTTCATCTATCCGCTGAGGCTCCAAGCGCTTTGGCGGAGGTTCTGAGCAGACACACGAGCCTTCGTGTGAAATGGGCAGAGGACGGCGAGTGTGTCGCACCCGGCACGGTCCATGTCGCGCCGCCCAAGCGGCATTTGCTACTGAAGGACGGCGACCTTATCGAGCTCTCCGCGGCACCGCCCATCGGATGGTGGCGGCCAGCGGTTGATGCGCTGTTCACCAGTGCGGCCAAGAGCTGTGGCAGTCGTGTAGTGGCTATCGTGCTTAGCGGCGCGATGTGGGACGGCGCGG
>JAMXLL010000061.1 GCA_024281015.1 Candidatus Binataceae bacterium | reverse complement strand
CCACAGCTATTCGGGCAGCAATCAAGCGGGCTGAGTAAACCAGGCGACATAGGCCGTGCAACTTACCGCAAAAGGCGGTGTAACCAAGTGCGGGTACGGAGCGAAAAAGGTGGTTACATTAACAACCTGAGGAGTTGCTTAATGAAACCAAAACTGCGGCTGGTTGCCGATAACGCCGGCTCGCACGCGTCTGTCCAACCCGCCACCCCGGATGACGGTGAGATCTTTGATGCCTATTCCAGGGCGGTAGTTCAGGCTGCCGATACGATCAGCCCGGCAGTGGTCAATATCGAGGTGACGTCTCCGGTTGCGACGCTGCGTGAAGCCCCGCGAGCGCAGGGCCAGGCGACCGGTTCGGGCTTCGTTTTCACCCCCGATGGCTACATCCTGACCAATAGCCATGTCGTCCATGGCGGCGGGCGAGTGGACGTTACCGTCTCCGATGGACGCAGAATGCGTGCCGACCTGGTCGGCGATGACCCCGAGACTGATCTGGCCGTGCTGAGAATCAGCGCTGGCGACCTGGTGGCTGCGCCGCTTGGTGATTCCAATCGTATTCGGGTCGGCCAGCTGGCAATAGCCATCGGCAATCCTTACGGGTTCCAGTGCACCGTAACTGCAGGCGTTATTAGCGCGCTGGGGCGATCACTACGGGCCCGCTCAGGGCGGCTAATCGATAATGTCGTGCAAACCGATGCGGCTCTAAACCCTGGCAATTCTGGCGGTCCACTGGTCAGTTCGCGCGCCGAAGTAATTGGTGTTAACACGGCGACCATAATGCCGGCGCAGGGCCTATGTTTCGCCATTGCGATTAACACCGCTAAATTCGTAGCCGGACGCCTCATCCGTGATGGTCGGATTGTCCGAGGATATGTCGGAATGGCGGGACAGAACGTTCAACTGCCGCGCCGGCTCGTCCACTTCCACAAGGTCGCGGTAGCGAGCGGTGTGATGATTGTTTCGCTCGAACCAGGTAGTCCCGCAGAGCGGGGCCGCTTGAAGCCCGGCGACGTGATCGTGCGCATGGCCGGCAAGCCGGTCGCCAGCATTGACGACCTGCAGCGGCTGCTGAGCAGTGATTGTGTAGGCGTCGCAACCGAAATCGAGGTGGTACGCAACACTGAGTTACTTGCACTGTCAATCGTTCCCGCTGAGTCGCCGAGGCGCAATTAAGGCGGCGCCCGGTATGACAAAGGGCATCATCAGACAAACTCGTCGCTTGGCCGTGGTACGCATTAGCCGGCGGTCCCGCGACTCCTGTCACTCATCCAACAAGCTGCTGAAAACCGCGCTGTGGATGGTATGGCTGCCTATTGTTGGGGTGCTGTGGGTGATGCTGCTGGATACCAGTTATGACTGGATCAGCTCGCCGAGCACTTCCAAGGTTGTTGGAGGTCTCTTGGTCCTCATTTTGATGACATGCGTGATTGTGGGGCTAGTAATAAAGGGGGCGCAAAAACTGTGGAGAAGATGAGCGACGGTAACGGAGCAGTGCCACATGAAGGAACCAGTACAGCGGAGCTAAATCAGCATGCGAACCGGCCAGCTGCGTCCGGCAGTGGCAGGCTGCAACGCGCATTGCCCGATAACCCTCCGAGCAGTGCTCTCAAGAAGTGGATGGGCGTGGCTGCCGTCTGCATCATCGCAGTAAACATGGCCGGGTGTTTCGGTTGCACCTACATTCCCCCCGGCTATGTCGGGATCAAGGTTAATCTTTATGGTTCGCAGCGCGGCGTGCAGGATATCCCGGTGCTGACCGGCCGCGTAGTCTACAATCCTTGGACCGAAAAAATTTACGACTTCCCTACGTTCCTGCAGTACCGGTCATGGGTGCAGAGCTCCAATGAAGGCAGGCCCATTGACGAGAGCATTACCTTCGTGTCGCTCGACAAGATCCCGGTCAATGTTGACGTCAGCGTCGCCTATCAGTTTGAGGCGACGAAGGTGCCGGAACTGTTCATCAAGTTCCGCTCAGATCCCGATATCATAGCCGACACTTACATCCGTTCCCGGGTGCGTGACGCCTTCGTACGCAGCGGCTCGGCGCTTAAGGCAATGGACATCCTGGGTGGAGGTATTGGTAAGCTGGACAGCGACGTAGTTAAAGTAGTCGACGAGGAAATGGCGCCTATCGGCATTCGATTCGACTACGTCTCGGTGCTCAATCGCCCGCGTATCCCCGAGGCAATCCAGGACGCTATCAATCGGGCGATCGAATCCACCCAACGTGCGCAGCAGGCGCAAAATCAAATTGCGGTAGTCAAGGCCGAGGCTGAGCAAAAAGTCGCGGCCGCAACCGGCGAGGCGAATGCCACTCGCGCGCGTGCCCAAGGCGAAGCTGATGCTTTGCTGCTGCGGGCGACTGCGGAAGCTAAGGCCAACCAGTTATTGGCCGCTAGCATCACGCCGGAGTTGGTGCGTTGGCAACAGATTAAACAATGGAAGGGTAACGTCCCGACATACGTCGGTAGCCAGCTACCGATTCCGTTCATGGACTTTGGCTCGATGCCGCAGAAAGCGTCGGCTGCCAAGTAATGCCGGCGCCCCGTCCGCAATGGTCTATTCTCATGTTCACCCCTGCGACCCGCGGTAATCCTGTCCATTATCCTGAGGATTCAACGGTATTCGTCGCCGCAGTCGCCGATAGCGGCGAGTAGATCACGCGATTTCATCAGCACACTTTCTAGTCGGATGTAATCGGCAGGGTCCAAAGCGAAATTGAAGACGCGCTGGTTATCGGCTATGTGCTCGGAGAGCCCGAGCCGGGTGCCCACAATCACGCCCGCAACGGCAGGCTGTTCGAGTACATAACGAATACCGACATTCGCGATAGTTACTTGATGCCTGTCAGCGATACGCTTTAGCTGAGCGAGCAATTCCTGGAACAATTCCCACCCGCCCCACGCATCGATCATCTGCTTGTACTTCTGCAATGATGCAGTATTCAGCTCATCGCGCCGCGGTTCCCGCCTGCCCAGGTATTTTTCCGACAACAGGCCCCCCAGGATAGCGCCGTAAGCCAGGAGCTTGATTCCGCCTTGACGGCAGAACTCCGCCATCCGCATAGCCGGCCGGCGGTCGACGATAGAGTATTGAACTTGATTCGAAACGATAGGAATTCCCCCTTCGACAATTGTGCGCAGACGATCGGTATCGAAATTCGTCAGTGCCAGATGCCTGATTTGACCCGCGCGCTGAAGATCCGAGAGATGGCGGAGTGCCGTAATATAACGCTCGTCCGCATAGTCCCACCAATGGAACTGGAGCAAGTCGAGCGACTCGACGCCCATCCGTTTGCGTGAGACGTCGACCGCCCGTTCCACTATCTCTCGGCTCATCGGACCAGGATATGGCACCCACTTAGTAAACGCCTGCATCTCGGCGAGCCGGTCCCGCCCAAACCGAGCGGCAAAGCGGCTGCGAAACTCACCAACGAAATCTTCGGCCGGACCGTAATGGTCGGCGAGGTCCCACGTGGTAAGTCCAGCCTGGTGGTACCTGAACATTTCTGTCACCGCTGGTTCCGGGTCGATGTATCCATGTGCGCCGGATACTTGCCACATCCCATTGAGAAGACGGCAAATTTTAAGGTCGGGGGTGAATTGATAACGAGACGATGGCGGCAGCATGCCAAGCTCCATGTTCGGCGTCCGGGTCAGCGGGCGTCAGTGCTTTTCTTGGATCTTGTGCTACACTGCGCCCGCTTGCAAAGACTCGCAGAGTCAAATCGAAGATCGACTGGGAGGAGCATACGTGAAGAAAACAGGAATTTTCTTCGGAGCAATCGCGCTTGCATTGGCCGCCACCCTAAGCTTCAAAGCGCTTGCTGCCGGCAGCGCCAAACAGGAAATTACTGACCTCGAACACAAATGCATTGCCGCCACCAGCACCGACGAGGCCGCATCCCTCGGCTGCTTCGATCAAGCCGATATTGTGCTGTATGACTTCATCCCGCCGCTGGAATACTCAGGAGCCAAGGCGGTGCGCGCCGACCTGGATAATTTCTTCAACAACGCCAAAAACGTAAAAGGTGAATTCGTCGAAATACACGTCGTCACCGACGGCAAGCTGGGCATCGTTCACAGCATCCAGCATTTCACCTGGACCAGCAAGGACGGCAAGCCGATGGAGGCCACTCTTCGCGTCACCGACGCGCTGCATAGAGTCGGTGGCCAATGGAAGATTTTCCATACTCACGTTTCGGTTCCAGTTGATCCTAATACGGGCAAAGCCCAGATGAATCTCAAATCATAAATTTGGTCGGCTGGGGGAGTCGGCAATGAAAATCGGGGTGTTGGCATTTCTAACCGAACAATCAGGCAATCCTGGCGCGATCGCGCGGAAAGCGGAGGAACTGGGCTGCGAATCGTTCTGGGTGGCAGAGCATCTCGTCATGCCGACCCACTATACGGTCCACTATCCGCGCTCCGCAGACGGCAGAGTCCCTGAATTCTATGCGCATCTGATTGATCCATTCATCGCGCTCGCAATTGCCGCGCAGGCAACCTCGCGTATCCGTATCGGTACGGCTATCTGCCTCTTGCCGGAACGCAATGTTATCGAAACTGCCAAAGCCGCCGCATGCATCGACTTCTATTCGGGAGGCCGCTTGAGCTTGGGGATCGGCGCTGGATGGTTCCCGGAAGAGGCGCGGATTATGGGCGTCGATTTCCCTCGGCGTTGGCGACATTTGCGTGAATCGGTCGAGGCGCTGCGCTCACTATGGTCGCAGGACGATGTAGGCTACGAAGGCGAAATCGTCAGGTTTCCGCCGGTGCGGCTGTATCCACGACCGGTCCAGAAACCCGCTCCGCCAATCCTGCTCGGTGCGCACGATCCCAAGTATGCGTTGCGCCGGGTTGCCCGCTATGCCGATGGTTGGTGCCCCGGCGGCCTCAGCATTGATAAGGCCAGGGAATGCATACCGCAGATTCGCAGGATGGCGCGAGATGAGTATGGCCGCGATCCGGACAAGCTGGAATTTTCGGTTCTCCTGATGGGCGGTGGCCAAGGCCCATCGGCCGACATGATGAAGCAGTACGCGGAAGCTGGAGTGAGCCGCCTGGTGGTGGCCGCCGGAGCTTCTGCTCATGGCGATGGGGTCAAGGCGGTCCAGGCTATCGCTCCCATAGTCGAGCGCGCTGCACGTGTTTAGCCGGCGTTTCCACGCCGGAACCCAAGTCCGGAAAGGCTTGGGCCGCTGCTAGGCTTCTAGCGGCTCAGGCCTTTCCGACCAGTTCGCGTCCTACTTGCTCCACAGCGCGTAACATATCCCCGACGTCTCGCGCACGTGGTGAAATTATCAGGCGCGCGACTCCCAATTGCGCGTATTCTTGCGCAAGGTCGGGGCTCGGATAGATCTTTGGAGTTATACTGATTTCGATTTGGTCGAAGCTTCGCTGGTATTTCCGGCAGGCGGCTTGAATTCCGCTGATGCTGCTCGCGGTGGTAGTGAGATCAAGGCCATAGCCAAACCACCCGTCCCCCAACCGTGCTGTGCGGCTAAAGGCGTAGGCAGTCTTGCCGCCAAAGATTATAGGCGGAGCGGGTTTTTGAATCGGGCGCGGCTCGGCACGAACGCCTTCGAGTGAAAAGAAGCGGCCGCGGAACGCCGCACGTTCCATCGACCATAGCGCCTTCATCACGGCGATCGCCTCCTCTGCGCGTTTGCCCTTGTGGTCATAGGGCATGCCGACCGCCTTGTATTCGCACTCGATATTGCTGATGCCAACGCCGAAGATGAGGCGCCCTCCCGAGATCACGTCAATTGAGGCTAGTTGTTTAGCCAGCACCACCGGGTTGCGCAGCGGCAAGATCATGATGCCTGTCCCAAAACGGAGAGTGCGCGTATGCGCGGCAGCGAATGCGATCGTAGCGCACAGATCGACGAACACCGTGTGCGGAGGCATCGGGGACGTTGTTGCAGGAGGGTCCGGCAATGCGATGTGCTCACCGCCCCAGAAGCTATCCAGCCCGGCATCTTCTGCGGCACGCGCCACCGCCGCGATGGCCTCCGGCGCAACGCATGGATGCATGTTCAGGCCGAACAGCCCAAATTTCATTTTTACACCTCAATTTTTCGTCTTGCCAACCAGAAGCAAGTCACTTGTAAGAGCGAAACACCGCTGCACAACCTGTGGACCCAAAGCTCTGTCATACCTGAGACGTGCCCTGCTCGCGGGTGAAGAGCGCTTCGAACGCCGCGCGGATGCGCGAGCGCCGCTCCTCCACCTCATAGAGCAGGCGCGCGGCGCTGTTCTCTCCGTCCAGTCCCATGCGGCGTGCAACTGGCGTTAGATGCTGATCATCAACCGGTAGTGCCCACGCCGGCTGGTCAGTTTCGATACGGAGCCGATTTTCAAGTTGGAGCAGGAAATGATAGTCCGATTCCAGTGATGCAGCTCCAGCCTCTCCGATCAGGCCTGTTTCGGCTAGCCCACGGATTAGCTCGGTAGTGTTCCTGCGCCGCAACTGCTGAAATTCATGCCCATGGCGAAGGGCCATCATTTGGGTGACGAACTCCACGTCGACCAACCCGCCGCGGCCCTGCTTAAGGTTGAGGCGCTGACTATTCTCAGCGCCGATTTCTTTCTCCATTCGTGCGCGCATCGACGCGATCTCAGCCACTCCTGAAGGCGAAAGTGGCCGGCCAAACACAAATTCCTCACGAGCACTGTCGAGCGCCTGAGCCAGTGTTTCTTCGCCGGCGACAGCTCGCGCTCGCACTAGCGCCTGCCGTTCCCATACGGCTGAGCTTTGACGATGGTAGGTGCGAAAGCCTTCCAGCGAGGTGACCAACGGCCCGGCATTTCCCGAGGGACGTAACCGGAGGTCGAGCTTATACGCATAGCCTTCCCGCGTCCGTGCCTCTAATACGGCAACCAATTTCTGCATGATGCGCGAGGCGATTTCGTGGCCCGCTGCTGCCGTTTCATCCGGCAAGTCGTAGACGAAAATCAAATCCAGGTCGGAGTTGTAGGACATCTCGGCTGCCCCGAGACGGCCCATGCCTATGATGCATAATCTCAACCGTGGTGGTATTGGAAAGCGCTCACGCACCTCTGCCACTGCCAACCGGAGGCCCTGTCGCAGTTGCGCTTCCGCCAGATTCGTAAGTTCGACCTGCACCTCCTCGAGGCCGAGATTTCCCGCAAGATCCGCGATCGCGATTCGTAAAAATTCCTGATGCCCGAAGGCGCGGAGGGCATCGAGGCGGCTTTCAAAATCGCTTGACGCGGCGAGCAGTTCGGCGAGTTCAGTTTCCAGCTCCGCCGAAGGGCGGCGCAGCCGCGCGAGATCCGACCGCACCAAAGTGTCCAGCATATCCGGATGTCGTATGAACAACGTGGATAGGAAGCTGCTCGAAGCAAACAAGCCGAGCAGCATACGACGGGTCGCAGGATGTTGCTCCAGTAAAGCTAGAAATGATGTGCGGGCGCCGACCGCACTGATAAAGGAGGCGAGGTTCAGCAACGCCAGGTCCGGGTCGGCGAGTGGCGCGATTTCATCCAGCAGCCGCGGGCCCAAGCCCTCCAGCAGTTCCTGTCGGCGCGGGCGGATGGGCACATGCTCGGGCCCGCGCACCAACAACGCCAATTGAGTGGCACTCTGCTCGGGATGGCTGAAACCGAGTTGCTGCAACGCTGGAGCAGCGGCCCGCGGGTCCAGCGCTTCGTGCCAGGCCAACTCGGCCGCCGGCGAGGCTGGCGGTCCGGGGCTTTCCTCGCCTCCCGCGAGCATCTCGCGAAACAGACCGGCGACCAGACTACGATGCGCCGCCAAGGTCTCTGTAAACTTTCTTGCGGCGTCAGGCTCCTTACCGAAGCCGAGCCTCCCAGCCAGGATCTGAAGGTCCGCGGCGCCGGCCGGGAGTCTATGGGTCTGCAAGCCGGAAGCGACTTGCAGCTTGTGTTCAACATTGCGCAGGAACAGATACGCATTTTTGAGCTCGGCCGCGCGCTGCGGCCGCATGTAGCCGTAATTTCCCAGCCGCTCGAGCGCGCTAAGGGTCCGTGCCGTGCGTAGACGCCCATCGCGGCCGCCGTAAATTAACGTCAGAGCCTGGACGATAAACTCCAGTTCGCGGATACCACCGTAACCGAGCTTTACGTCGCGCCGGAGCAATTCAGGTGAGCCCGACTCAGCCTCGATTTGGCGCTTCATCGCCCGCAGCTGGCGCAGCGTATCGAAGTCCAGGTAGCGCCGGTAGATGAAACGATGCAGCTCATCGATAAGCCGATTGCCTAGCGCGATTGCCCCGGCCACTGGACGTGCGCGCAGGAGGGCGGCCCGTTCCCATGTTTGACCCAGGGTTTCATAAAAGCGCAGTGCGGCTTCCAGCGAGATCACCAACGGCGAGTTGCGGCCGCCGGGTCGTAGCCGCAAGTCGACGCGGAAACAGTTGCCGGCGATAATTTCGGTGATCGCTTCGCCCAAGCGGCGGGCGGCGTCCTGATGCGGTGCATCATCGGGTCCGCCGAAGATATACATCAGGTCGATGTCGGAACTAAGGTTCAGTTCCTCGGCCCCCAACTTCCCCATTGCGATGATGCAGAACTCGCCGGCCCGCCGGGCCGGCTCCCCAAGGCGGTAACCGGCGATGAGGACAGCGGCACGGATACATTCGTCCGCCAGCAATGACATCGCGCTGACCGTATCCGACACCGTGGAGCGCCCGAGCACATCGGCGATTGCGATTGCAACGAATACGCGATGCTTGAATTGGGCGAGTCTCCGGGTGGCCAGAGCTGGATCTTCCGAGACCCGCACCTCGAAACGAATCGCCTCGCGTATTGCTGTGGCGGTTCTAGCGCGAGCCTGTCTAAACGCGGCGTCCCAGTCCGTCCCGAGCGTCACCAGTCCCGTCCCGATGAGTTCGGACGCTCCAAGGCAAAACACGAGATCGGCCCCCAATTGCTCATCGCGCAATATTTCTGTGGTAGCTGACAGCGATTGTTCGAGCAATTTCGTGAGAAAAGCGAGCGCAAGTTGCTCATCGGGCGCACGCTCGTGGATTAGCCGCAGTGTGCCTTCGGCAAGATCGCGATCGGGAAGTTGACGCAGCACATTGTCCACGAGTGGCCAAATGGGACGTGCGAAGCCGAGCCGAGGTCCAGATGTGCCTGATGCGTGGTACTTTGCTGGCGAAGGATCCGATGCCTTCATCAATACTACGATAGCAAACCATCAGGCGAAGCGTCGCGGAGTCGAGCATCGGGTTATGGCAGGTACGGTTATTAATGGCTGGTAAAGGCAGGGCGGCTTTGGCCTGTTCGTTACGCTGAATGCTAAGCTCAACGACAAAAGCTGGAGGTGTCGCAGATGATCGTCCTTTACACCACTGAACGTGATTATCCCTGGGGTACCCTGCGCTCGACCCATGCCAGCAAAACCAAGGTGGTGCTGGAGGAAAAACGGCTGCCTTACCGGATCGAAAACCTTCCACCCGGCAACTTGTGGAAGAAGCCGCCAGAAATGACGGCGCGGCATCCATTGGGTAAGGTGCCTTATATCGAAGAGGATGGTCTTACCATTTACGATTCGACTGTAATCGACGAATACCTCGAGGATCGTTACTCGTGGCCGCGGCTGCTGCCGGATGATCGAGTGATGCGGGTTAAGGTCAGGATGATCGAGCAGTTCGCAGACGAAGCAATGTTAGGCGGGAGCCTGCCGCCCATCTGGATGCCATACTGGAGCGAGCCCGACAAGCGCGATTCGGAGCGAATGGAAAAGGGCCGCCAAGGTCTGGTTACGCGCGACCTTCCCTACCTCGAGAGGTTGCTCGGTGAAGCGCCCTCGGGTTCCTACCTGTGCGGGGGCTTCTCGATGGCGGATGTACCTATGATGGTACTCGCGATGGTCCTCGAAGTTGACAAGCTCGCTCTCGACAGATTTCCAAGGCTAAATAACTATCTAAACGCGCTGCGGGAAAGGCCTAGTTACCGGGCGATCAGTCCCCGAACCAAAGTCGCCGGTGCTACCTCGTTGGTTAATCCGGAATAGCGATTAGTCAATTGATTCCAGGCTCGTTTGTGATGTTGAGCCCAATGTTTTCAGGTACGCCGTGACTGCCCGCGTCAATCCCATATAAAGCGCGCGTCGATTACGAAGATTGGTCATTGCCGAGCTCTATGTCGCACAGCAATTAGCGCCCGCCGGTCGCATAATCGGGCACAAGGATGGATGGAGCCAGGCGGGGATCGGGCATGGGGGAATGGCGTTCCAGCCGTAAGGGAATCTCGCCGGCCCAACACGGTAACCCATAATCGTTCTCATCATCGATTGGAGGGCCGGTCCGAATTTTAACCGATGCTTCGGCTAGGGGCAGACGCACGACCCGAGTTGCTTTCAATTCTTGCTGGCTTGGGCCGCGCACATCGTTCCAACGTCCGGGGATTACGTGATCAACTATGGCTTTAAGCGCCGCGAGACGCTCATTTTGGTCCGTCACTTCGACCGCATTTCCGAGAACCACCACCGATCGATAGTTCATCGAATGGTGATAAACCGAACGGGCGAGGACCAAGCCGTCCAGAATCGTCACGGTAACACAAATAGGGATTCCGGCGCTGGCCTTAGCGAGCAGGCGGCTTGCTGAGGACCCGTGCAGGTACAGCTGCTCACCGGCGCGCGCATGAATCGTCGGAAGGACGTAGGGCTGCTGATCGACGACCAGGCCAACATGGCAATAAAGCGCTTCGTCGAGTATGCGCTCGAGCAACGCACGGTCATAAGAGGCCCTCTGAGGCATCCTATGAAGGGTGGTCCGTTCGGTTGGGCGGATGAGAGTCATTGCGCGTAGCCTCCCATTATGTACTAGTACAATATAATGATTGCACCGGCACATAAGACCTACGGGATTACCGGCGCTAGTGCAAGCGAAATCGCATCGAATATTGAAAGCGTCATTCGCAATGGGCGTCTTCGGGCAGGAGCGGTACTGCCTGCGATACGCGATTTAGCACACAGCCTGAAAGTCAGCCCCGGAACGATCGCGGCAGCGTATCGCACGTTGCAATCGCGCGGGATCGTGACTGCCGATCGGCGGCGCGGGACGAGAGTCACCGCACGGCCACCCCTTCTGATCCGTGGGGCGGAGGTGGCGGCACCAGGGTTGCGGAATCTCGCTATGGGCAATCCCGATCCCGCATTGCTTCCGAATTATCGGCCATATCTGGGGCGGCTGAAGGTGACACGGCCGCGGCTATATGGTGAGCCGCACAATCGCCGTGGTCTCCTCCAGATTGCGGCGCGCCAATTTGAGGCCGACGGCGTACCCGGGAGATCGGTAGCTATAATGGGCGGCGCGCTCGATGCGATCGAACGAACTTTACAGGCACATCTTAATATTGGCGACCGCGTCGCAGTTGAGGACCCCGGATATTTTGAAATATTTGACCTGATTAACGCGCTCGGCCTGATAATCATTCCAGTGCGAGTAGATGAATGCGGTATGCAGCCGGACGACCTCGAAAACGCCGTAAAACTAGGTGCGGCGGCCTGCATAATCACGCCGCGCGCCCAAAACCCGACGGGTGGAGCACTTGACGCTGCGCGGGCGCGGGCCTTGCGGCGACTACTCGATGCCAATGGGAAGGTTTTGGTCATTGAAGATGACCATGCCGGTCCGATCGCTGGTGTGCCGCACTATACTGTCTGTCATGCCCGAAAAGAACGGTGGGCGGTGGTGCGCTCAGTTTCGAAATCGCTTGGGCCGGATCTACGGATCGCCCTAGTGGCTGGCGATGAGGCGACTATTTCAAGAGTGGAGGGGAGACAAGCCGTTGGCGCAGGATGGGTAAGCCACATTTTGCAGGAGTTGGTCGAGCTGATCTTAAATGAAACAGCCACGGCCCCACTGCTGCAGCGCGCGGCGGACGTTTATGCACAGCGCCGCTGCGCAATTATAGGAGGGCTCGCCGGCAAAGGAATCGAGGCAATTGGACGAACAGGGTTAAATGTGTGGGTGCCAGTCGGGGACGAACTCGGCGTTGTGGCAAGCTTGCGGTCAGCCGGGTGGGTGGTCCGTGCGGGTGGACGCTATCGAATCAAAAGTGAACCCGCAGTCCGAATTAGTGTCGGCGCCCTGGAGGAGAGCGATTCCGAAGCGTTAGCCGATGCCTTCGCTCAAAGCGTGAGGCATTCGGCAACGACCCGGTCAGGGTGAGATGCAGCGCTCGGCAGCGGCGGGGGGTCTCGATCTGGCGGACGAGCGGCAGGTCAAACGAATGCCGCTCCCAGTCCACGCGTTTGCCCAAGGGCGTCATAGTCGTATTATCGACGATGGCCGATGCTCGTCCGTGTTAGCTGACTAGTTGTCAATATATCGCAGCCCCAGATATCAAGACCAGGATTAGACGTCCGAGAGAGAAACCGC
>JAMXLL010000060.1 GCA_024281015.1 Candidatus Binataceae bacterium | reverse complement strand
TGAATAATTTCTGCCAGCATACCACAGATAGATTCACATAGACGCACATAGCTGCGCTTCACGTGGCCTTGGAATTCGAGGGTCATTCCAATTCGACTATTCTTTTGTCTGGCCGTGGGAGCTTTGCCCTATCTAAACGCCTGAGTTTAGGATCGGACGCGCCCTCGCCGTTGGGACAATAGTAGCCGGGGCGCCTCAATGTGGGCCGGTCCATAGAGACTGCAGTGGGGCTAGGCGGGGGCAGGCAAAGCAGACCAGTATCCTCCTCTTAGGCTCTGCTACCAAAGATTGGGAATCATCCTGTCCGTTGCGTGCATGTAAGCAACGTAGGCATCACCGTGTTCGGCGATCATGTCGGCTTCATCCCGGTCGATACGTTGCTTGATGAAAACAAAGCCCGCTGCCGCGGCAATCAGCAAGGTGATCGGCGCGCCATATTCGAATGGCCATCCCAGCATTACCAGGAATTCTCCGGTATAGATCGGATGACGGATAAACCGGTACAGGCCGTTTTGTATCAAGGCGCGCTGAGAATCGTGATTGCCGCCCGGCGAGAAATATTCCCGCTGTATCCGCGCGCCCAGTGCCAGCCAGATGCCGGCTAGTTCGACTATCAGGCCGAGTGTGCCAAGCCATCGCGGCGTTTCGCCCCCGT
Organism: Candidatus Binataceae bacterium; assembly: GCA_024281015.1. Classification (GTDB taxonomy): domain Bacteria; phylum Desulfobacterota; class Binatia; order Binatales; family Binataceae; genus JAMXLL01. The sequence goes on along the minus strand of JAMXLL010000060.1, from coordinate 7,824 downwards.
AGACGAATGTTCGCTCGAACGGAGCCCCGAAAAACAACGCGAGAAGCGGCAATTCGTGAAGCATTCGGCGTACAAATCTTGCCCGGTCTACGCCGAGTGCCAGTTGATCGCGCAGTAGCAAATCGGCGAAACGGAAAGCAGCATACGCGGCGAGGTAAGCTGACACGCGGCGGTGCGAACCGAAGTAAGCGCTGATGCCAAGTCCGATCGCGATGGCGCCGACAGTCGCCGAGAGTTGTATCACCAGTTCAGCAAGACGCGCCGTGAAGTCGCGCCCCGTGATTGGGGCCGCCATCTTGGGCGCTCCGATTACGGCTTTGTGGCTATTTTCCAAGGCGCTGGGCTAGTTGTTGAAGGCTGGGACGGGCACCAATCGCGACGAATAAATCGCCGGGCTGGATGGTGGTTTGCGGTCCGGGTACGAATGCCATCGGTTCCGACCCGCGCTTAAGCGCGACAATCCGGATGCGGTCCCCTTCGTGCTCCAGGGTGGCGATTGTTCGGCCCGTTAGGCTGCTTTCATCAGGGACCTTCACTTCTTCCAACCCGAATTCTTCGGGGCGGATCCCTGGCAACAGCAAATCGAGGAAATCGACGACCGAGGGGCGGGCAATCGCATTGGCAATGCGCATTGCGCTCCAGTGATACGAAGAGATCGGTTGATCGACGCCCGCGAGTTCCAGATGCTTGAGTCCGAGCTCCGATTCAGCACGCGCATGGATCCGTATTCTGGGATTTTTGCTTTTCGCCGATAGTGCGATAAAGACGTTGTCGGGATCAGAAGCGGTTGCGATGACGATCTCGCTCGCGGAGGCGATGCCTGCATTCTCCAGCGCACTTTCCTCTAGTGCCGAACCGAGAATATACAGCTCGCCGGTTTGCATCAGGCTGCCTTCTTTTTCAGGGTCGTTCTCGACTATCACCAGCTTGGTGCGATAGCGGCGCAACTCCTCGATCACCACGCGGCCAAAACGGCCGTAACCGCAAACGATGACGTGTCCGCTAAGCTTGCGAATCTTACGCATCATTGCGTTTCTGCCGAGCAGTTCTTTTAGCTGGCCGCCAACGACCATCTCGGTTATCGCGGCCAGCACATAGTACGCCGTCCCGACGCCGGTGAGGATCAGTACGATCGTGAAGATGGTGCCGCCCGCGTCGAGCGGTTTCACTTCGCCATACCCGACCGTGGTAATCGTGATAACGGTCATAAAAAGGGCATCCTGGAACGACATGCGCTCGATAAGCATGTAGCCACAGGTGCCTACCCCGGTCAGCAAAACGATCAGACCCAATGCAATTAGCAGCCGACGCCCGCCCACGTTCATTAATTACGAGCGCATGGACCGGGAAAACAGGTAAAATTGGACAAATCCATGGCGAATACATTATGCGCGGCTGGCTACGCGAAGTAATGACATTCAGTGTTGCTGCGCTTCGAGCCATCGCTCGGCGTCAATTGCGGCCATACAACCGGTACCAGCCGCAGTGACTGCCTGCCGATAAACACGATCGGTCACATCCCCGGCGGCGAAGATGCCATCGATATTGGTGTAAGTCGAGCCCGGCCGGACCTTGAGGTAACCCAGATCGTCCATCTCAAGCTGGTCCTTGAAGATTACGGTGTTGGGCTGATGGCCAATAGCCATGAAAACGCCGTCGGTGCCGAACTCCGAGATAGCTCCGGTTACCAGGTTGCGCAGCCGAACGCCGCTTACCCCCGAGCGCTGTTCGCCGTGGATCTCCTCGACGATGGAATCCCAAATGAAGGCGATTTTCGCGTTTTTGAAGGCCCGCTCCTGCATGATCTTCGATGCGCGAAGCTGGTTACGGCGGTGCACAATGGTGACTTTACGACAGAAGCGGGTGAGAAAAGTCGCCTCCTCCATAGCGGTGTCGCCGCCGCCCACGACCACTACCTCCTTATCTTTGAAAAAAGCGCCATCGCAGGTGGCGCATGCGCTTACGCCATAGCCCATCATCCGCTGTTCGGACTCGATGCCAAGCAACTTCGCCGATGCACCGGTTGAAACAATGAGTGCTTCGCAGCGAACAAGGCTCTCTTCGATTCTTAACTCGAAGGGGTGGACGCGCAGATTCGCCGCACTGACGTCGCCGAGCATGAAACGGGTGCCAAACCGGGCGGCCTGCCGGCGGAAGACTTCCATCATTTCCGGACCCTGGATTCCGTGCTCGAACCCCGGGTAGTTCTCCACCTCGGTGGTAATGGTGAGCTGTCCTCCGGGCGTGAGGCCTTCGATCAGCAGAGGCGAGAGATTGGCACGCGCCGAGTAGAGCGCCGCCGTCAACCCTGCGGGGCCGGATCCCAGAATTACGAGCCGATTAATTTCGTCTGCCATGACCCATTATGTGCGCCGGCTCGCGACGAGCTTACAAGGGAACGCCGTCGGCGGTCGCGAACCAGGCTGTCAGAATTGCGATAATTGTATACTGCCCGCATGCCAGCGTAAGCTTTGCGGATACCCTCGATGAAACGCAAGCAGCCAAACCCGTTTCGCTTCGAGCAGCCGAGGAATGCAACACCTCGGCGCGCTTCCGGGCTTACCCACATCGACCGCCGAGGCCGCGTCAGGATGGTTGATGTCGGGGACAAGCCGATTACGCGCCGCGAGGCTGTGGCTCGCGCGGTAATCAGCATGCAGGCGCCTACTCTTGAGGCAATTCTCGCAGGTACCCTGAAAAAGGGAGAGGCGTTGGCAGCGGCGCGGCTCGCCGGAATCATGGCCGCGAAGCGGACCCACGAATGGATTCCGCTCTGCCACCAAATCCCGTTGGAGCTGGTCGAAGTTCAATTTTCGCCTGCTACCGATCGGAGCGAACTCGAGATCGAGACGCGTGCCGCCACCCAGGCACGCACCGGTGTCGAGATGGAAGCCCTGGTAGCTGCAGCTGCCGCAGCTCTGACGATCTACGACATGGCCAAAGCAATTGACCGGGCGATGGTAATCGGCGCGGTCAGATTAATCCGAAAAACGGGCGGGCGCAGCGGCACCTTCAGTCGTCCGAACGAGCACGCGTGGCCGGCGTAGATGAAGCCAGCAGAGCCTGCGGCGGCGCAACGTTAATGCGAAGGCGAGGCGCGAGCCCGGCTGCTGTCGTTATAGCTCCCGCAGCAGCGCGGCGGCTTCCTTGAGATCTCGATTAAAACCAACTTGTGAAAATTTCTGGCCAAGTTGTTCTCAAGAAAGATCGCGACCGGCCGGTGCGCGGTGGAAATCCATGGATTTTCTCGCAAGCGATTGCAAGCGCAGCGCCGGTCGGGCTTACACCGGGTGATAGCATCGAAGTTTTCGATAGTGCTGGAGAGCGCTTGGGGTTTGGCTATTTTAATCCCACCACAACTATTGCAGTGCGAATGCTGGCTTTCGGCCAAGCCATAGAGCCTGCTGATCTGGTCCCTCACCGAATCAAACGAGCTCTCGAGCTTCGTGATAAGACCATCCCATCCGACACGAATTGCTATCGCCTCATCAATGGCGATGGGGATGGTTTATCGGGTGTAGTGGTCGACCGATACGCGGATATCGTGGTGCTCCAATTGCTGACCGCCGGCGCTGAGCAGATGCGCACTGAAATCCTGGTAGCACTCGATGATTTGCTCGCACCGCGCGCCGTGATCGAGCGCAGTTACGGCGCCGTCCGGCGCCGGGAGGGTCTTGCTGACCGAGGAGGGGTTTTGTCAGGAGAGCCCGTCAGCACTGCGATGGTGCGAGAAAATGGAATTGAGTTGCTGGTCGATTTTGAACATGGGCAGAAAACCGGGTACTTCCTCGATCAGCGGGATAATCGCGCCCTATTGCGCGAACTGGCGCGCAATGCACGTGTGTTCGACGGCTACTGCTACTCAGGCGGTTTCGCCGTAGCCGCATTGTGCGGAGGAGCCAGGCAGGTGGTTGCGGCGGATACCTCTGCCCGCGCACTGGAGTGGGCGCGGCGCAATTTAGAGCTCAACCGGCATCATCCTCCCGCCTATGAGTTGGTTCACGGGGAAGCCGCGCAATTTCTGCAAGAGCATTGCGATGGCTTCGACGTCGTGGTGCTCGACCCTCCGCCACTGGCGCGTAGCCTTAAAGATGCCTCGCGCGCAGCCAATCTGTACACTGAACTCAATCGCATCGCGATGATGGCGCTGGCCGCCGGCGGTTTCCTGATGACATTCAGTTGCTCCGTGCACCTTCGCGGAGAGGATTTTCTTCGGGCGGTGCGCATCGCGGCGGGCCGCGAGGGGCGGAGTTTTCGCCTGGTGCGTCATCTCGGCCCCGGCGCCGACCATCCTACCATGCTCGGCCATATCGAAGGCGAATATCTGACCGGCCTTCTGCTAGCCGACATGAGCTGAAATGCCTTGTTCTTTGACCGTGAGAGACGGTGGCTTGCCTGTCAGGCCGCGTTGGGTGACGATTCAGCGTGACAGGTTCGTCGTCTATCTCGAAAGCCGTAAAGAGCAATAAGCCTATGAAACTTGAACGGCTCGACCATTTTGGGATCGAAGTCAACGAGCTAGGCTCTGCCGAGCGCTTCTATACCGAGGTGCTGGGGTTGGGCGTGGTCGCCCACCTGGGCGATCAAACGCTTCTTCAGTGTGGACCGCAGAATCTCGCCCTCTTCCAGGTCAAACGCCCGCCACTCAGCCCCGAGCAGCGCCACGAACGTATTTCCCATCCTTTGGGCAAAGCGCATCATGCTTTTGCCGTAAGTCGCGCTGACTTCGAAGCCGCTCGCGAAAGGCTTGCGCAAGCCGGCGTCGAGACAGCGACGCCGATTAACTGGGGCGATCATGACTGCCTCTATTTTCTCGACCTTGATGGTAACCTGCTCGAAATCGTGAACTACCGTTGAAGCTCGAATTTTAGGCAGGGTATCAGCACCTTATAACAGTCAATCCGGTCAACCGGACCGCGGCCTTGCATCGCGTTGGCTTACCATCGCGACGATGCGACTACTTACTCCTCGCGGTTTTGTAGGGTGCGGTAGCTTGGCGTGATATCTCAACTACAACTTTTCTTTCATGAACTCGATGGTGGCAAATTGATGATCTCGCGGCAGGCTCAGAATGGCTCGCGCATCCTCGAGAGCTGATTCGCGGCTGATGTCGAGCGTCCGGTAACCGCACCACAACCACAGAAGATTATCGCGGGGGTTGTAAATGCCGACCGGCCAACTGTGCACATCCGCTGCCCAACCGTGTAAAAAATCCGTCGCCTTTTCATAGCTCTCGAATTCCATAAGATAGGCGACATGATGTGATTCGTAAGCCGCGATGAAATTGCCCTTTTCGTTAAGCACGTTTACGTCTTTAGCCGGGCCGCCAATCGATGTCGAGATGGTTGCGCAGCCAGCAAATTGCCCCGATCGGAGTTCGTCATGAAACGGAGCACTGAACGCCTCCTGACCTCGCATGCCGGCAGCCTTCCGCGCCCTGATGACTTGGGCACCCTGCTGGCCGCGAAAGACGCCGGCGAGCCTTATGACGGCGCCGCCTTCGCTGCCCGGGTTCGTGCCGCGGTCCACGAGGTGGTTCGTAAGCAAATCGAATGCGGCATCGACATAGTCAATGACGGCGAATTGTCAAAAATCAATTTTACCAGTTATGCACGCGAACGGCTGGGCGGCGTTACTCAGCGGAAACGCGAACCCGGACAGCCTTCGTTTAAGATCTGGAGTCGCGACGAGGCCGAGTTTCCTGAATATTTCGCCGCCATCAATCTGGGCGTTGAATACGCGGTCTGCAGCGGCCCGCTCAAATATATCGGGCACGAGGCGGTTCAGAGCGATATCGGCAATCTCCAGGCCGCTCTCGCCGGAGTGACGCCCGCCGAGGCTTTTATCACGGCGGTTGCCCCTGGAACGATCGAGCATTGGCTAGAGAACGAGTACTATGGTGATGAAGAGAGCTACCTGGCGGCGATAGCCGATGCGATGCGCGAGGAATACACGGCTATCGTGAAGGCGGGCTTTATTCTCCAGATTGATGACCCCGACCTGGGCGACGCCTGGCAGATCCATCCGGAACTGGACGTGCGAGCTTATCGACGGTTCGCGGAATTGCGGATTGATGTGCTCAATCATGCGCTGCACGGACTACCGCCCGAGCGCGTCCGCTTCCACATGTGTTGGGGCAGTTATCATGGCCCTCACAAGTACGACATTCCGCTCGAAGAGATTGTTGATCTGGTGCTGAAGGTAAATGCGCAGTGTTACTCGATTGAGGCATCCAATCCGCGCCATGAGCACGAATGGCGCGTGTGGGAGCGGGTGAAACTGCCGGAAGGAAAGATCCTGATGCCTGGCGTGGTCGGCCACGCCAGCGATTTTGTTGAGCATCCCCAGTTAGTAGCCGAGCGGCTGAACAAATACGCGCGCCTGGTCGGGCGCGAAAACGTCGTTGCTGGAACGGATTGTGGACTAGGTACTCGCGTCGGTCATCAAAGGATCGCCTGGGCCAAATTCGAAGCAATGGCCGAGGGAGCAAACATTGCCAACAGAGAATTGTGGCCTGCTTAATCTCGCCGCTATGGAAACTCAGACCAGGTCGGCATGGGAATCTACGCCGTGCCACCCGATGTGGTGAACTCGGGCATCACTTCTTTGACGAACAGTTCGCCGGATTCGGCTGAGGCCGGGAACACGATGAAATAAGTCATCCCGAATTCTTCGATGCGTGACCGTAACTCGCGCTTAACCTCTTCCGGTGTTCCCAGCAGTAGCACCGGCGAGTTGCGCACCGCTTCTTCATTAGGAAACCCCATGCTGGATGCGATTTGCCGCGCAGCAGTCTCTAACTCGGCTTTTGAGCGGGACAGCCTGAGCATAGCCAGACCACTTATCTCAATCGCGTCCGCCTCCCGTCCGCATTCGACTGCGAGACGCCGCAGAGTCTCGATCCGGTGTTTGAGGTTAGGCTTATCGAATTTCACTGCTGCGGCCGGGTCCTGGGCGAAGTCTTTGCCATTGATAATCGGCGGAATCAAATTGGCGATTTGGGCTTCGGCTGCTGTGATGCGCAGCAATTTGCTACCCGAACCTCCCACCATGATCGGCGGATATGGCTTTTGCACAGGCCGCGGATTGTTGTACGCCCTGCTGACGCTGAAGAACCGCCCCCGGTAAGTTGGCTCTTCCTGGGTCCACATCGCTTTGATCAGTTTGATCGCATCGTGGAGTTGCTCCAGGCGTTCAACATTCGAGGGGTAGGAATATCCATGTGCATCGTATTCCGAACGTTGCCACCCCGAACCAATGCCCAGTACCAGCCGCCCGTTGCTCAGATGATCAAGGGTGGAGCAGATCTTGGCGAGCATCGGCGGCGTCCGAAACGAACTAGCAGCCACCGCAGGCGCGAGTCGTACATTCTTGGTGATCGCGGCGATCGCACTCAGGGTCGAAAAGCATTCGAGCTGCGGCATCTGAGCCGAACCAAGCGGCGAGAAGAAATGGTCGTTGATGGATACCGAGTAAAAGCCCGCTCTTTCGGCCCATTCGGCGGCCGCTCGAGCTTTGGCGAAGTCGTCAGTAGGCAGAAACAGCCCAAATTTTACCGGACGCATTGTTCGTTTACCGCGCCCGCAGGGCGGCCTCGGGTTTGAGCGCCTCGCTCACTTCGTTCTCAGTCGGCCACCAGTCCGGGCGTTCAATTTCGGTGACGCGTTCGCGGATAAATTGTTTCGGCGCGTCAATCTTGTAGAGCTTACGCGCATTCTCGCCGAGGAACCTGGCTTGAGCGGGTTCCGGCAGTTCGCATTTGCGCATGGTCTCGATCGCGCGCCAGGCATCGTCGCCGTCGTGATGATAAACGTCGGAGGACCA
>JAMXLL010000059.1 GCA_024281015.1 Candidatus Binataceae bacterium | reverse complement strand
CCGCCGCGATCGAGGTCCTCGCCGCCGTCCATAAGGTAGATGCTGTGCGCGGGGCGGTTTCCGTTGAAGCTTACGTTGGCATCACCGCCAACCGGCGTCGGTGTTTGAAAATCCCCCTGCAGGCTGGACGCGCCGGGCGTCAAATTGATCAACGTATAAATGCTTCGGCCATTGGTGGCCAGCTGCGATACTTGTTGCCCGGTGATAACGTCGCTGACCTCGCCGGAGTCGGTCTGCACCTTGACCGCATTGGCTTCGACTGTGACTGACTCCTGGGTGCCGCCTACCTGCATCGCGAAATCAAGCCGCGCCCGGTCGCCGACATTGAGCAGGACGTTGTTTACCGAGGCGATTTTGAACCCTGGCGCCTCGGCCTGAACCTTGTACTGGCCAATGGGTAGATCGGGAGCCACGTATTGACCCGATTCGTTGGTCTTGAGCGTGCGCGCCTGCCCGGTCTTGGTGCTGACAATGGTGATGGTCGCATTCGGCAGGACCGAACCGCTGGGGTCAGTCACAGTGCCGACGATAGTCCCTTCTTGCGCAAAGGTTAGAAGCGTAAAGCTGAAGAGGAATATCGAGCACAGCGCGGGGAAGCGCCAAAGCCTCCAACTCCTCGGGGACAGGAACGCGAGAGACCTCATAGTTTTCCTCCAGAATTTTTGTTCCGAGCGCAATCTGCGGCACAGGCGAGCGGTCATGCAGAAAGGCACGGTAGTGAAACCGGAACATGCACGCATGGCGACAAGAATCCCGAGGCACGAGACATTACAAGTCTCGGCTGCGAAATCATGGCCCTATGTTTAGCGTCATATACCAGAACAAGGCGCACCGGAAAGCAACAACCTGGGCACGATCGGGCAAGTCTGCTGCACATGCATGCGGCTGTCAACAGAAAAAACGATTTGGTAGACCAATTTTTTGACTTTAAACGTCTTCTAACCAGACCCCAACAAATCATAGATACGCTACCGATTCCTGTAGGAGACGGAGCCGTCTGCAGCGAAGCGTCGGCGGCAATTTATTCCGTCCGCCCATGGCTTTTACCTCTGACCAGCTTCCTTGTCAAGAATAAAAATGCAAAATTCATCAGGTCTATATCGATTTAGTCGGGCGACGGCGACAGAAAACCTTGCTCGAATCCAGTTTTCTGTGCGACACTCCCAGCCATGGCAAAGGCGGGAAAGAGCGCTCGCGTGCCGCCTGACCGATTGGGTAAGTCGATAGGACTCAAGGGACTGGCCGATTACCTTGGCCTCTCTCCGGCCACCGTGTCGCTGGTGATGAACGGTTCGGCCGTGGCCGACACTATCGCGCAAGAGACCAAGGACCTGATCTTCGAGGCCGCACGCAAACTTAATTACAAACCCAATTTCTTCGCGCGCTCGCTGCGCATCGGGCGCAGTCTGACAATTGGGGTAATGGTGCCGGAAGTAAGCCAAGGATATAACGCCACTGTGTTGAGCGGTATCGAGGATTACCTGCTGCAGGAAGGCTACTTCTATTTCCTGGCAAGCCACAGGTTCCGACCGGACTTGATCGATGAGTATCCGCAGATGTTCCTGCAACGTTCGGTCGACGGGTTGATCGTGGTCAGCACAACCTGGCGTCGGCAGCTACCAATTCCTGTAGCGACCGTCTCCAGCCACGATGAGGTGCAGGGTGTCACCAACATTGTTCTCGACCATCGCCGTGCCGCCGAAGTTGCATTGCGCCATCTTGTCGAGCTTGGACACCGTAAAATCGCGGTAATTAAGGGGCAGGACTTTGTTCCAGATACGGAAATCCGCTGGAATGCGATTGCCGCGGTAGCCCACGAGTTGGGCGTGCCCATATCCCCCAAGCTTACCGTGCAGATTGAACGGAACTCGCCATCGCCGGAACAGGGGTACCGAGTCACCCAAGAGCTGCTTGCCTCAAACGAACCCTTCACCGCGCTATTCGCCTTCAATGATATTTCGGCTCTCGGGGCCATGCGCGCGATCGATGAATTTGGCTGGCGCGTACCACGGGACGTCTCCGTGGTTGGGTTCGACAATATCGAGACGGCTGCCTATCACATCCCCGGCCTCACCACCGTGCAGCAGCCACTGCGCAAGATGGGCAAGATGGCAGCCGAGAGCGTCTTACGGCGCCTCTCGCGCGTGGACAACGAGTTCTCGCGCATTGCCGCTAAGATCATCGTAGAACCGGAGCTGATCGTTCGCGGGACCACCGCCGCAGCGCCGGTTCCCCGAAAACGGAGTACGGGAGCTGTTCAATCCCGATAATGACAATTTCAGCGCGGCACCGATCCTGAACCTAGCTTGGATTGATGACCGCCAGCCTATGCTTGACCGCGACTTCCTGTCATGCTACACGTTGCTCTTTGCACAGCTAAACCGATTTAGACGTATTCATAATTCCACCGGAGTTATCGTGGATGAATGGGCACCTTCCGACGATGAGGCTTCGTCGGCCAAGCGCAACAAGGAGATCTTTATGCGAGTGCGCCTTCTTAGTGCCAGCATCGTGGTTTTCCTTATCGTCTCTTGCACTCGTACTCATGTCATGGGGCAGGCCAGCTATTCGGCCGCTGCTATGCCGTATCTGAACCCTTCGCTTCCCGTCGAAACGCGCGTTAATGACTTGATTTCACGTATGACGCTGGAGGAAAAAGCCTCACAACTCGTCAACCAGGCGCGCGCCATACCCCGGCTGCACGTGCCGGCCTACGATTGGTGGAGCGAGGCTCTGCACGGCGTGGCTCGAGCTGGAACCGCGACGGTATTTCCTGAGCCCATCGGGCTGGCCGCAACTTTCGATGCTCCTCTTATTTACGACATGGCGGTAGTGGTCGGCACTGAGGCCCGCGCCAAGCACAATCAAGCGATACGGGCCGGACATAGCGACATCATGGAGGGTCTGGACTTCTGGTCACCGAATATCAATATCTTTCGCGATCCCCGCTGGGGTCGCGGCCAGGAAACTTATGG
>JAMXLL010000058.1 GCA_024281015.1 Candidatus Binataceae bacterium | reverse complement strand
TCGGGATCGAGCTCCTCCATTAGATCCATCGAGCCCTTGATATCGGCAAACAGCGCGGTTACGGTCTTGCGCTCACCTTCGAGGGCCTGTGCAGCATCGCCCTGTTCGGGTGTGATGCGAATCTCTGCTGCGGTCGAGGATGCGATTGCAGACGCATCAGAGCCGGGTCGTTCCGTATCGGTGAGCGAGGCGCCGCAGTCGGCGCAAAACTTGGCATTGGCTGGACTGCCGGCGCCGCATTTCGGACAGACAGCCGCAAGCGAACTCCCGCATTCGGCGCAGAACCGCTTGCCCGGTAAGCTGTCGGTTCCACATTTCGAACAGCGCATATTTCTCCAGTAACTGACTAGTCGCTCAATTCATCGAGTAGCGCCTTGGCGTCTTTCAGGTCCGTCGTATCGAAGCCGTCCTTGAACCAGTTGTAGATCTCGGCGAGCATCGTCCGCGCTTCATCCCGGCGGTCGGTGTCGCGCAAAAGCCGGGCGAGACTCACCGTCGCTCGAAGTTCGAAAAGCCTGGCACCCTGGCGGCGGGCAACGTCGATCGCGGTGCGAAGACAGCATTCGGGCTGCGCCTGGTTGCCACGGTCCTTGATCATTAATAGCTCGCCTTTTATCCGATGCAGCTCCGCGTCGTGTGCGCTTTGGCCGGTCTGTTCTGAGGTCGTCAGCCCTTCGGCTACCAAATCGAGCCCTTCTTCCACGCGTGCATATTTCACATATGTCTCCGCCAAGGGGACTCGCATCATGGCGCGCCCCATAGCCCTGGCAAGCCTTGGATCCGATATACTTCGGCGCATCTCGGCGATTCCATCATCGCCGCGGCCTGCAGCAGCCATGGCCCAGCCCCGAAAGTAACCTGCCGCGATCAAATTCAACGGCATCTCAAATCCGGTTGTGATAGAGAGTATTTCGTCTGCTCGCTGGGCCACCATGCGGGTATCGCGCAGCATGAGATACTCCAAGCCATCCATGAACAAGGCAGTGGCGATCCAATACGGGTCAGCGCTTTCGCGCGCTGCGGCTAGCAGCTCGAGCCCTTTGGCCAGCGCCGTTGATAGATAGCCGAGATTAAGCAGGACGACCGGATGCACGTACGCGGCACCCTGAGCAAAGTAGGCCACAAAATTGCGGGTCGGACCGGTGCCAGAAAGATCAATAGCACGTTCCATGTGCTCGCGTGCTTGCGGGAAGTTCCCAGTTGAAAGCTCAACTAAGCCCAGTACGAAATGAGCCCCCGCGAGCATCACTGGAGCCCTGGTCTGCTCGGCCGTGGCGATGACTTTCTCGGCCAGTTCTCGTGCAAGCCCGAAGTTAAGCCGCCTGTAGTGCGCCAGCACCAGGAACGATTCCATCATCTTGGAACTCTCTCCCAACCGCTCGGACAACTCGCACGCACGAAGGAGAGCATGTTCGAGTTCTGGCAATTCCCCTCTGGCCACAAAGAATGACCAACTCAACGCCATTTGCAGGTCCAGTTCCTGACGGTCACGGGTGGCGCACTCGGCCAACTGTGGAACCAATTCCAGCGCCCTCGTGAAGTAACCCAGGGCTTCAGAGTGTGCGCCTTGCTCAGCGGCTGCTTGTCCGCTGCAGCTCAAGTACGCCACCGCCTTTGGAATGTTGCCACCCAGGTCGAAGTGATGGGCCAGCTCGGTTAGATGATCCTGTAGCTGTTCGCCAAACAGCTCTTCGATGGCTTGCGCAGTACGTTCGTGCAGCATCCGGCGCCGCTCGGTTAGGAGGGATTTGTATGCCACGTCGTGGGTCAGCGCATGCTTGAACGCGTATTCGATATCGCCCGCGGCCGGCTGCTCGTAGATGAACTCGGCGAGTTGGAGGTCGTTGAGCATGCGGTTCAGGTCGTCCGATGTTCCGCTTACCGCCCGCGCGACACTCACATTGAACTCCGTTCCAATCACCGCGACTGTCTGCAACAGGTCTTTCTGGTCGGGCGGGAGGCGGTCAATGCGCGAGGCGAGAATTCCTTGCACCGTCGGCGGAATCCGAAGCGTGGCGAGCGGCCTGGTCAACTTCACCTCGCCATTGCGCGCAAGTGCACCATCTTCGAAAAGATTCAGGACAATCTCTTCGATGAAAAGCGGATTGCCTTCGGTCTTCTCGGCTATCAACCGCTTGACCGGCACCAGGCCCGCATCGCCTCCCAGCAAGCTGCTCAACATCTCGTCAGCGCTCTCGTTACTGAGTGGATCGAGCCGTAGTTGTGCGTAATAGGTCTTGCTGCCCCATTGATGAGTGTATTCCGGTCGATAGTTGACCAGCATTAGCACCGGGGCATTCGCGATGCCTTCCGCCAGAACGTTTAGAAACGCCTGGGTCTCCTCGTCGATCCAGTGCAGATCTTCGAAGATCACCATCAACGGCTGATTCAGACTTTCTCGCAACACGATTCGTTTGATCGAATCGAGGGTGCGCTGACGACGAGTCTGTTGGCTTATCTCTGCAAGCGGATCGTCATCCTCGACCAGGCCGAGCAAGCGAAAGATACTCGAACGAGTGTCTTCCAGCGCGGGATCAAGAGTGACGAGGCGGCCGTTCACCTTCTCTCGCCGTTTGCGCCTGTCGTCGCTGGGCTCGATACCGAAATAGCCGTTCAGCAGTTCGATCATCGGCAGATAAGGCGAGGCCTTGCCATGGGAGACAGAAAACGCTTCCACAACCATCCAGCCGGACTGCGATCGCAGCTTGAATTCGTGAAAGAGGCGCGACTTACCGACGCCGGGCTCGGCAATAACCGCCACTAACTGGCCTCGCCCGCTCTCCGCTAATCTGGCGGCATGCCGCAGTGCCTCGATCTCGCGCTCGCGACCGACAAACTTCGTCAGCCCTCGCCCGGCAGCGCGTTGCAGCCGCGTCCGCAGCGGCCCCAGGCCGAGCACCTCATGCACGTTGACCAGTTCGCTCGAACCCTTGATGCGCGCGGGGCCGAGCGCCTTGAACGTGAAATAACCCTCGACCAGGCTGCGCAAGCTATCGCTAATCGCAATTGAACCGGGATTCGCGAGCGTCTGCAGACGTGACGCGAGGCTGGTAGAATGGCCGATCGGAGTATATTCGGCCTGCCTTTCGCCGGTCCGAATCGAGCGTACCACGACCTCGCCAACGTTAGCGCCAACTCGGACCTGTAGATTCAACCCCTTTTCTGCACGTAACCGCTCGGCGAACCGGCGCATCTCGTCCTGCATCCGTAAGGCCGCGTAAAGGGCGCGCTGCGGATGGTCCTCATGGGCTACCGGGGCACCGAACAGGGCGAAGATGCCGTCGCCGGTGGACTGCACGATATAACCGCCGAAATGATTGACCGCATCGATCATTAGCTTGAGTGCGGGATCAACAATCGCGCGGGCCTCTTCCGGGTCGAGGTCCTCCATCAACTCCATCGAGCCCTTGATGTCGGCGAACAGCGCGGTGACCGTCTTGCGCTCACCATCGGTCATCGGGGTTGCCGGAATCGCGTCGCGTAGTTGAACCGATCTTGACTGGACCCTCGATGGGGCACCTGGCAAGGATGAGTCAATTGGAGCGCCGCATTCTCCGCAGAATCTTTCGTCCGGCTGGACGGGTGCGCCGCATTTTGGGCAGGGGGCGACGAGCGGTGGCCCGCAAGTCGTACAGAACTTGCGCCCGTCCCGATTATCGCTGCCACATTTCGAACAGCGCATAGGATTGTGCCAGTCCCGGCGGTGACCCGGCGACCGCCGCGCCTTCTGTCATCCCGACCGAAGTGGAGGGATCGCGCGCCGTTTGTGGCGCGCAGGAGATATCCTCCGCGTCAATAGCAAGTCTCACTTCATGCACTTTCATCCAGTCACAGCTCCTTAAACCGATAGTTTAAGGTTCGTATAAATGCCTGCTTCTGCTCCAACACCAGCGCTTGACCGTTTCGCGAAGTCCTAAGTGGCTCATAAATTAATCCTCTCGAAACTCACCTGGTACACTTCCAGCAGACGGTGTGGGTGGCGCGCCGAGGTTATCGCCTGCGCGCCGCGGACGGCGCGCGATCCCTCCACTTCGGTCGGGA
>JAMXLL010000057.1 GCA_024281015.1 Candidatus Binataceae bacterium | reverse complement strand
GCTGAGTATAGGTATTTTCTCGTAGCCCGCCGGGACATAGCTGAGATGGGAAATTAGTCCATAACGGTTGTCCCACACGTGAAGCTGCACTGCCCGAGGTTCCATGGTCATTTCAAACCCGTCGCGGCTGGTTAGATTCAGCGCAACCTGATGACAGATGCTCGGTGAGCTGGAAGCGATGGTTCCGCCCCATGCGACATGGATTGGCCGATGGATATGCCCGCATGCAACGCGAACAACTTGTCGATGCCGCCGCACAACTTCCTCCATCATTCGGCCGCCGCGCAGGCCGAATGCATCCATCCATTGCACGCCGGTCCGAAATGGTGGGTGATGCATGAAGATCAGTGTCCGAGAATCACGCCTCATGTTAAGCGTGCCATCGAGCCACCGAAGCCTTTGCTCGCATATTAACCCCTGATTGTGTCCGGGGGCCGTGCTATCGAGTCCAATAAGGCGCAACGGATAGGTCTCAACTGCATAGTTCACGAAAGGTGCCTCAGGCTGTGGCATGTAACCCACGTCGCCAAATGCCCTCAATAAGCTTTCGCGCCGATCGTGATTGCCTGGAATTACGAACACGGGAGGAATCAAGTCCGCCAGGATCTCACACAAGGAATCATATTCCTCCGCGAATCCGTGCTCGGTTAGATCACCCGAAGCGATCACTGCCTCTGGCCTGGGATCGAGACGGTTAATGTGGGCGACGGTCTGAGCGAGCTGCTCATTCGTCGGTATCGCGTCGTAAAGCAAACGACCCCTTGCCACCACGTGCAGATCGGTGATTTGCGCGATGATCATGGCGTGCTCCTGCTGCGGGAACGAACATTTTATCGCTTCCAAGCGGTCCTCTATCCGCCGAAGGCTCCGCTTCATCTCGCGTGTCTAGGCTAGCAGCGCACCATCCGACGCAGAGTCAGACGTTGCGGGCCGCAGGGTGACGCTATCAGCTCAATCGTCGCGTCATCGAAGCGCTGGGTGAAACTAGCTGTGCGACCTCGGAAAGCATTGTTCGGGCTTCGTGCCGGGACTTTCGCGAGCAGGCGGGCGAAGCTCAATTGTCGCCCGCCATGCTGACTTTGGGGAATCAACGACACGCGTAAATGATCAAGATTGCGACGCAATAGGAACCTAGCAGAACACCACCTCTTAAGCTGGGCGCTGGAAATACATGTCGCCGCAGCGTCACCACCGCTAAGCCCAGCACCATCAAGACCACTGCCAGAGCACCCGATACGGCGAGGACCGGGTCGAGCAACGAGAAGACCGGGCGTGTCGAGACCAAATCCATCACGAAGAACACCACCATGTTGAAAGCGCAGGATCCATAGAGACTGGCAACCGCCAGATCGAAGGCTCCTAATCGACAAGCGGTGACTGAACTGACCAGGTCCGGCAGCGCGGTAGAGAATCCGACCAACCAGGTTCCTACAAACGAGTCGCCCCAGCCACTTATAGCTGCGAAACGCTGCGCGTTACGGGCAAATCCCGGAGCAACCAGGAAGATGATTCCACCGCCGGCAACGAAAATCGCTATCGGCCAAAATGCGCGACGGATTCGATTTATCACGGGCTCGCCGGCCAAACTTGTTGCCCCACCTCGATGATCGCACCGCGGCTGCTGCCGTTTGTACATGAAACGCGTACCCAAGAGCCAAAGAACAAGCAGGCTCATTGGTTCCGGCCGCACTCCTACGATGCTGATGCTCGAGTGAAGCAACGTGAACGCCGTTCCAAGCACCGTTAACAGGATCGCCAAACCGGCGTTTAACAGCTCCGAAGAACCCTCTGTCATCGCGAGGCCAGAATTGTCACCCGTGATGCCCTTCTGACCGCCTGGTGCAAAAGAAACTGCGAGCACCGCGAGAATCGCCATATTGGTGAGGCTGGAGCCAAACAAATCACCAGCTGCTAGATTCGCCGCGTGTATCCTGACTGCAGAGGTATCCGTGACGAATTCCGGCACAGAAGTGGCCCCAGCCAGCAGCACCCAACCGGTCCACAGCTCGCCGAGACCAGTCGCGTTTGCGATCCGGTCAGCGGACCAGCCAAGTAGTATCCCGGCGATAACTACCGCCGCACCTGTCACCAGCATCATTCCAAACGCCTGCACCATGGCATTCTCACGAAAGTATTTAAAGAAATAGCGAACACGGCGCGCGGCCCATGTCCCACCAGGCGCCACCGCATGTTGGACTAGTTTAGTGGCTGTGAATTCGGACGAGTGCCGGCCGCGCTGCGCCGGCTAAGCGGTGCAGCTGCGGCCGATCATTCACCGCCTGAGCGCTACGCGTTCAGGGTTCTGAAATAATCGATGAACCGGGTGCACGCTGGTAACCTGTTCGAGCGTTTGCGACGATTCCCTCAACCTCGTTACGGGCCCCGGCCAGCAGACCGCCGGCGGTAGCGACCGCTGAGTATCCAAGCTGGACTGCCGTTGTTGCGAGCGGACGCAGAATTTGCGCGACCAGCGGAAGTCCATACACCACGCCAGCTCCGATTAGCGCACCGCCCAACAGTTCAGGTTCGAGCAGCAATCCAACCCCTATCAGCGCTGCACTGGGAATGATTCTTCCTCCAGGCAACTCGGGGCTGACGCCAGTTTGGTTGATTACAGGGGTCTCTTCTGGAGACATGACGAACCTCCATCACGAGTGACAGGCTCAGACCTTCAACTCGCGTCAAAAAAGTTACGAATGGCGAATTGTTACGGAATTGTTACGAGCAAGTTAAGGAGAAATGACCTGAAATTCAAGTGCTCGCATAAAAAAACGGAAAATCAAACTCCCACGCTCGTCCGATTCTGGCGACCATTTCGCAACCGTGCCGAGCACTCGAATCTTGAGATGAGGGTGCTCCAGCCGCTTTCAGGACGCGAGAATTGGTCAGGATAAGCCCGGTCAACAACTGCACAATCAGCATATCACGGAAGAGCTTCCATACGGCCCTATCATTATTCGCAAGCTTTGAGCGCCGCGTAACAGGTAAAGATCTGGCGAATGCTGGTGGGCCACATTTGAACCGCGTGTCTGGTTGAGCTGACGACCGGACGAGGTCGGGATCATCGTGCTCGTGCTACCGTGGCGACGGGAACAGCTGCGAGAAGCGCGGTTTGCCCCATTCCCGATGATCTAAAAACCGGCGGTTAGGCATCGAATCGTGTGCTCCTTTTGAGTAAAGAGCCAGAGTGGTTTCCGCCCCTTTGGTTCCAATACATGGTTACAACCGATGACGCGATGCTACCGCAAGTGCAGGCGATGGTCTTTCGATGATACTGGGAATGACCCTCTTCATGCCGGCCCGGAGACCGTGGCGGGCCAGATTTCTTGCCATTCCGGACCTGATGCTAGCTAAAAATGGTGTGATGCGCGTAGGACGGAGTCAACTGCGGGTTGCTGAAACGAACGGGACGGCCGTTTGCGCCCTCCCGTTCGTATCCGTTCAAGAAGAATGTCTCGGCTGTACGATGTCAGTCTCCAGAGAATCCGAACATATCGAGTAGATTGCCGATCGCTGGTTGATTCGCGGGAACATACGGATCTGAGGACGGTAGGGGGTTGGGCAGATTGTCTCGGCTGGTTGCAGAAATAGTTGGCAGACCCCAGTTGTACTCGATGAACTTCAGCAGCGAGGCATGATCGTAGTAGGTGTGGACTACCGCGCCGCCTTGCGAGTAAGGCGAAACAACAATCAAGGGAATGCGCGTGCCGTAGCCGAAGAAGTCGAGAATTTGCACATACCCCGAATCGTAATAGCCGCCGCCCTCGTCTTCGGTAATAAAGATGGCAGTATTACTCCAGAGCTGCTGGTTCGCCTGCACCATTGTAATGATCTTCTTCGTGAAGGCTTCAAAAAGATCCCACTTTGATGACGCTGGATGGCCGTCCAAGAAGCCGTCCGGCTTTACGTATGAGACCGCGGGAAGGTTCCCGCTCTGGATATCGTTGTAAAGGTCAGCAGTACCCTTCAGGTTTGCACGCAGTGAATCATTCGTCATGATCTGGGTGGAATAGAGGAATGGGTTGCAGATATTGCAATATTCCTTCGTTCCGTTGGGCCCGTTCTCGGTTCCATTGTCCCAACCCTCTCCATAGTAACTCCAGGTGACTCCGGCGTTTGACATAACGAGGCCGATATTGTTTTCCTTGCTCGGCGGCACCGTGAAGTCATTGGCAGCACCGGTGAACGCGACTTGTCCGGTGCCGTAATAACCAGGATTGTAGTTATTGACTATGTAATAAGCATTCTGGATACATTCCGGATTCGGATGATAGCTAAGGCTCGAGAGGTATCCATCAATCGAGGCAACTCCGGGCTGGTTCGGATCCGAACAGTTCACGTATGATCCGCCGCTATAACCGTCCTGGGTATAGAAGTTGTTCGTACCCGGCTGTGGGTTGGGATTCTCGATTTGGTTCGCGGGCGGGGTGGCAGGGTTACCATTATTATCTGCGTAATAGATCGTCTTTCCATAACCGAGCACGATACTGTTTGCTCCGGTGCCACCCATTATCGGTTGATGATAATTGTCGGCGATAGCATACTGGCGCGCCAGACTCTGAAAATACGGGACATCGCCCGTGAGATTATTGTAAAAACCCATTGAGATGGCGCCCTCACCAACGAATCCGCCGGATGGAGGCGGGGCCCCGTCGCTGCCAGTCCCGACGGTCTCCTCCACCCATGGAAACAGATCGTCGGCGCAACCGGTCGGATTTGACCCGGGATCGAACGCAGTGTTGGCGATATCACAATCAAGTTGCTGCCACATTTGGAAGAAGCGATGCACCGGACTACCAGCATACGCGTTATAGGAAATCCAATTGGTGATCTGGAAGGGATCATTCTGTAGCGGATCCGGAAACCGGGTATCGAGCCCGCTCGGAATTCCGGTTCCCCCCACCGTCAGACGCCACTCATCCTCCGGCAGTAAGTCGGGCTCGATCGTTCCGGCCAGTGCAGCACTGACAAACGGTGCCTGGCCCGTGGTCTGCGGTGGATAGGTGGTCGGGTTCCCAACTTTGGGTTGAGGCAGGGTCGTGTACGGATTAGTGAGTGTCGGGCTAATCGAATAGGTCGAAGTGTCTGAGGCTTCGTACTGGTTCGCTACGGGTGCGTTCGGACCTGGCTGACCATTTGGCAGCACGATGCGTTCCGACAGCAGATTCCGCACAGACTGCCCATTGGGCGGTATGTAAGTGCCAAACAGATGGTCGAAGGTCCGGTTCTCACCAACAATAATGATAACGTGTTGTATCGGCGTCCTGCTGGCGGAATTCGCTTCCGCAATACCCACCAGGCCCCCGCACTGCGCCAGCAACATGGCCGCCATTGCACTGGCAGCTACCAGCTTTCGCGTTAGGACATTTCTCATCACACACCCTCCTCCCAGAACGTCATTCTCAGTTAACCCGGCTTACCGGGCGAGCAATCTATTAGCAGGTGTCCAAGCGGCCAATTATTTCCGTTTAAAGAACCTTCGTTTAGGAGTTTGTTTCAACGTAGCGAGCACTGATATCGATGAGGCTGGGGCGTCGTAAAGCACATCTCCCCCGAGTCAACTGTGATCTTAATGAAGACGTTTTCCCGGCCACCGAGGCAACGCGCCGATCACAACTGGGAGCCACTCACCATATAGAACACAGGTCGGAGTGGATTCGGACAGGAGTTGGAAATTTCTGAAAACTTCTCTCTGGATAGCGACTGAATCGCTCTCAGGGCCAAAATGGTGCGCGCTTATAAAAAAACTACGCGTCGGCTGCGGGGAGAATCACTTTTTCTGGCGCTTCACCGTCGCTCGCGCCATGTCATCTCTTGAACGACGGCCCGACCTAGACGTTAGGCGGAGGCTCTGGCCGTGCGAACTGTGCTGCCAAGGCGGACATGTTCGGACCGACGGTTATCCCGCCATCGACGATCATTGCGGTTCCCGTCACCCACTGGGATTCATCGCTCGGCCAGATAGAGAACCATCGAGGCCATATCCCCTGGGCGTCCGACGCGGGGGATAGCCTGAGCATGGTCAAGTGCCTGCGCGACTGCCGAGGGATCTCCGAAGAACTGCTGCTTTGCCGCGCGCGTATACGCCACCCGGGTGTTGCGATTGCGAATGCCAGCGGTAACGACTTCGATGAACCGGCCGCTGGCGGGTTCGTCTGTACCGTGGATAGTTACCGGCAGCCCCTCAGCCCCGGCAACAGCGATCGCGGTACGATTTCGCCGGTTAGCAGGATTGGGGCTTTGCCAGGGGTCTCAAAGCCCTCCCGTTTTCTCCGCAGCGCAGCTTGACGCGCCTCAATCGCTCCACTTCTCCCAGTGGATTACCTTGGAGATCGGCTTGCGCTTGACCTTGACAAAATCGTTCTGTGGCCAGCCAATCGGGATCATTACGCCGAACTTTATCTCCTTGGGAACTCCCAGCACCTCGCGCAGCTCGCTTTCCATAAACATATGGAAGGTCGTGAAAGTTGTGCCCAAACCGAGCGAGCGAGCCGCTACTATAAGGTTCTGCGCCGCGGGGTAAAGCGCCGACCACACAAACTGCTCCATCGGCGCGTTGGGAGGATAAGCCACAGGACCACAGATGAAGATGATGGCCGGAACCTCATTCAACGTTTCCGCCAGATGCATTGCGCCGGCGATCATTCGACTCGTGACTTGCCCAGTCCTTGGCACCCCCACGCCCATCGCCTTGAAGCGAGGCTCGAGCAGATCCCGGATTTTCTGCTTTGCCTCAGGGTTGCGTACAACGATGAAGTCCCACTCCTGGCTGTTCCCCGGACTCGATGCACGGGTGGCCGCGTAGATCACGCGCTCGATCAAATCCTGCGGCACCGGATCAGGCTTCAAGTAGCGCGCCGCACTGCAGGTTTCCATCGCTTCGATCACATCCATGGTCGTCTCCTATTTTGCCCGGCGGATTTTATGCGTCGCATTTTAAGGCAACAAATTGCTAAGCATGCGCTGCATTACCTCAAAGTCTTGCGGCGGGGCTGTAGCTCACCAACTCACCGCTCGTACAGAGATTCGCGTCTCATTTAGCACCTTGCAGGAGTCGCGACCACACCTACTTGATGCGTGATGGAAGCCGTCAAGCCGGGCCTCGACCGCGGGCCGTTTCTCTAGAGTGGGATCCTGCAATTACGTTACAGAAAATGAGCGCTTAGCGGACCCAAGAGTCCGGTACCGGTTTGGCGCTAACGCGTGAAACTGTGCGAGATTCCTCCGCTGCGCTCGCGTTGCTCGCTTCGGTGGGACTGACAAGACCGGACCCCATTTGTTTGGCTTATTCACGGAACACGACAGCTAGCGGCATCACAGGGGGAAACAGAAGGGAGGCGGGAGCCCCGCTAATCGCTCGCTGCTGTGCCGCACGGGCCGTCCAGCAACTTACGGTGTTATCTGATGATGCGCCAGGGTAGCTAATTTGCGGCAACTGCCGGCGGCCCCTACACTCCTTCGGCAGCCTCGATAAGAATGACTGTCGATCGTGGCGCAACTGAGTATTTCGGACAGGAAACAATTGGCGCGGATTCCCAAGCGCAAATGTCTTCGGGAAATTGCAGGGAAGTGTCGATCCAGCGCCGCCAGCGTGCGGTAGCCGGTTTCTCGTTGGGCGGCAGTTCGAAAATCAGCGGCTCCCAATAGGCATTCAGCATCACATGAATCGTGAAGCGCCCACGGAGGCTGCTCAATGTAAGCGCGATCGAATGTGAATCCTCGCTCCAATCGGGTTTGTGCAGGGCGATGCCATGCCATTGAAGCCGCGCTTGGGCTAGTAGCTCATTCAGTGACAGCTGAGGATTCTCGACGACAATGTCTCGCCGCCTGCGAAACGTCAGCAGTAATTTGAGAAACCTGTGAACGTCGGCGTGTCTTTTTAGTAGATTCCAATCGAGCCAGCTAATCTCGTTATCCTGGCAATACGCGTTATTGTTGCCCCGTTGCGTGTGCCGCATCTCGTCACCCATGAGCAGCATCGGCGTACCCAGGGCGAGCATGTTCAGCGTCAGGAAGTTCCTGATTTGACGGCAGCGAAGCGCTTCGATTTCAGGTTTTTCGGTTGGTCCTTCCGCGCCGCAATTCCAGCTCAGATTATCGTTCATGCCGTCCCGATTGTCTTCGCCATTATCGGCATTGTGCTTTTCATTGTAGGAAACGAGATCGTTGAGCGTGAAACCGTCGTGGCAGGTAACGAAGTTGATGCTCTGCTCGGGCTCCCGTTCCTCATGTCCATAGAGATCAGGGCTGCCCAGTAAGCGCGCGGCTAACTGTGACACGGTACTCCGATCGCCCCGGAAAAATCGCCGGGCGTCGTCGCGAAAACGGCCGTTCCACTCATGCCAGCTATCACCGACAAAGCTTCCGACCTGGTATAGACCGGCGGCATCCCACGCCTCCGCTATCATCTTCGTGCCCGCAAGCAGCGGTTCTGATTCGATGTCCCAAATGATGGGCGGTCTGGGCACCGGCGCTCCAGTTTCGTCGCGCGTCAGAACGGATGCCAGGTCGAACCGGAATCCGTCGACGTGCATGGTGGTGACCCAGTAACGGAGGCTGTCCAGTATCATGCGGCGCACGATTGGCTGGTTGGCATTGAGCGTGTTGCCGGTGCCGGAATAGTTGGCATAGTAGCTGCGGTCAGCATCCAGAAGATAGTATGCTTCGTTTTCCAGCCCACGAAAGCAGAAGGTCGGACCGCTGTGATCGCCCTCTGCAGTGTGGTTGAACACTACATCCAAAATCACCTCGATACCGGCACGATGTAGCGCCTTGACCATGTCACGGAACTCGTCAATCGGGCCTAGCAAGTCTTGGCGCGAACTGTACGCACGGTGCGGTGCGAAGAATGATATGGGCGAATACCCCCAGTAATTAACGCGCCCTGGCGGCGCGTCGGCTGAATCGAATTGGAAGACAGGCATGAGTTCGACCGCGGTGATCCCCAGATCGCTCAAGTAAGGAATCTTCTCGATGAGACCGGCATACGTGCCGGCCCTTTCGATCGCCACACCCGAGCTGGGGTGGCGCGTGAAACCGCGCACATGCAATTCGTAGATTATGGTCTCTGCAAAGGGACGCTGGAGTGGCCGATCCCCCTCCCAATCATATGCATCATGGTCAGCAACGATACTCTTCATCGCCGCGGCTACGCCTCCATCTTTTCGGCGGTACGCCTTGGGGATGGCAACCGCACGACCATAAGGATCAAGCAGAGTTTTGCTGCCGTCGAAACGCAGACCCCGCTCGGGTTGAAACGGCCCAATTGCTCTGAAGGCGTAGAGCTGGCCCGGCGTCAAATCAGGAACGAAGACGTGCCAATAGTAGTAGGTGCTATGCTTGCGGCGATCCAAGACGACTACGCGGGCCGGCGCCGCATCGTCCTCTCGGTCAAACAGGAGTAACTCTATCCGTTCGGCATTTTTCGAATAAATGCTGAAATTAACGCCACCGGCCTGAACCGTTGCGCCCAACGGAGCGCTCGTGCCAATTCCCAGTTCGGAATTGTCCATGTATTCTCCGCAGACGAAACGAATGTAAGACAACTAACTTGGGACAGAGGATTCCACAGGATTTACGACATCCGGGCTAATCATCCTCCCTTTCTGAGCGATGCGTGCCAGCAATTCCGCGGCTGCCTTCCTTTTCCAATGCCTCAGTGTATTTGCCAACGCTTGCGGCAGCATTGCATTTGGCTCTATTAAGATAGGCTTGTTGAGCTGCGTTGCAGTTTTGGTTGTTACCGAGCCAGGTTGCCAGTGCCATATCCTGAAGCGCACGCCCGTAAGAAAAACTAATCTTCCACGGCTTACTCCTTGCTAGCTTATTGATCGCATCCAAATGGGCCGTTGCGACTACATCGCTCTGGCCACCGGACAGGAAGACAATGCCGGGAACGGCGGCGGGAACGTGGCGTAGAAGACATTCCAACGTCGTCTCCGCTACTTCGGTCACCGAAGCCTTTCTCGGGCAGTTGTTGCCCGGAACAACCATATTGGGCTTGAGAAGCATTCCCTCCAGCGAGACTCCCTGTTGATACAGTTCATTGAAGACTGCCTGGAGCATCCTGCCCGTCACGGTATTGCAGCGCTCAATCGTGTGGGCGCCGTCCATGAGTACTTCCGGCTCAACGATAGGTACGATGTCTTGTTCCTGACAGAGAGCAGCGTAACGGCCAAGCGCATGCGCATTTGCATTGATACAGTGCTCACTCGGTAAATGATCGCCGATGCGAATCACCGCGCGCCACTTGGCAAACCGCGCCCCGATCTCCCGGTAACGCTGCAACCGCTCCCGCAAACCATCCAGCCCCTCTGTTATTGTCTCTTCTTGAAAGCCGGCTAGCGGCTTTGCTCCCGTATCCACCTTGATTCCAGGAATGATCCCCTGGTCGCATAGGGCATCGACGAGTTTCTTTCCGCTGGTCGCAAGCTGATGGATAGTCTCGTCGTACATAATAGCGCCGCTGATGAACTTGCTCGCACCAGGCGCCGTGAAGAGCAGCTCGCGGTAATCTCGGCGGGTCTCGGGTGTGGAGGTAATCTTGAGCTGCTCAAAGCGCTTGGTTAAGGTGCCTGCAGTTTCGTCTGCCGCCAATATACCTTTACCATCTTCCACCAACGCTGCCGCGCCGGTCGCAAGACTCTGCAAGTGCATATTCAGTCCTCTTGTTTCTGGCTTCGGCCTCAATAGCGATCTCGATGCTGATCAATGCGCAGTAATTAATATCCGTGATTGGCCCTTCATAGATTGGCGAGAGCATCCTCCACGATTTGTCGCGCCTGATCGACTATGCAATCGAGATGACCTTGGTCCTTGAAACTTTCGGCGTAAATCTTATAGATGTCCTCGGTTCCGGACGGCCGGACAGCAAACCATCCAGAGGCTGTCCCTACCTTGATTCCGCCGAGCGGAGCGCTGTTGCCCGGTGCCTTTGTGAGCTTAATAATGATTGGCTCACCGGCCAGTTCCGATGCCCTGATTGCCTTCGGGTCGAGCTTCTCTAATCTCGCCTTCTGCTCCGAACCGAGCGGCGAGTCAATTCGTGTGTAATATGAATGGCCGAACTCAGCGGAAATCTCACGGATATGTTCACCAGGGTCCTTTCCGGTAACTGCAGTGATCTCGGCTGCAAGTAGGCCGAGCGCCAGCCCATCTTTGTCGGTTGTCCAGACGGTTCCATTACGCCGGAGAAAGCTTGCTCCGGCGCTCTCTTCACCCGCGAAGCAGCAGCTTCCGTCGAACAGTCCGGACACAAACCATTTGAAACCGACCGGGACTTCCAGAAGCTTGCGGCCAAGCCGACTGACAACCCGGTCTATCAGACCGCTTGAAACCAGCGTCTTGCCGACAGCAGAAGCCGATGGCCAATCGGGGCGGTGCGTCAGAAGGTAACGGATCGCCACTGCGAGAAAGTGATTTGGATTCATCAGCCCGTATGAGTGCGTGACAATACCGTGCCGATCTGCATCTGTATCGTTAGCCCACGAGATCGCGAAGCGGTTTTTCATTCCAGTAAGGCCCGCCATCGCATACGGGCTGGAACAGTCCATCCTGATCTTGCCGTCGTGGTCGACGGTCATGAAACCGAAGGTCGGGTCAACCCGCGGGTTCACGGTCACCAGATCGAGTCCGTAGACCTCGTTGATCTGGCTCCAATAATCTACCGACGCGCCGCCAAGGGGATCGACACCCAATTTCAGGCCGCTCATCCGAATCGCTTCCATGTCAAGGACGTTGGCCAAGTCCTTAACATAGGCGGACATGAAGTCGTACGTGCGGATGATTGATCCATGCAGTGACTCTGACAGCACGCGCTGGATGGTTTCAGTGCCCGCGCGCAGCAGCGCATTTGCCCGTCCTTGAATCCAGGCGGTCACGTCGGTGTCGGCAGGACCACCGTGCGGTGGGTTGTACTTAAAGCCCCCATCCTCCGGCGGATTGTGAGAAGGAGTAATGACAATGCCATCGGCGCGACGCTGCGAATTCGCAGCGTTGTACACGAGGATGGCTCGCGAAATCGCCGGAGTCGGAGTATAGCGATCGTTTTCCTGGATTACGGTTTCGACGCGGTTGGCAGCCAGCACCTCCAGCGCTGTGCGTTGAGCGGGGCCTGACAAGAGATGGGTATCCTTCCCCATCAACAGCGGGCCTTCGATCTTGTGTATCCGGCGGTAGTCGCAAATAGCTTGCGTAATCGCCAGTATGTGGTCTTCGTTGAACGAGCCGTTGAGCGATGTGCCTCGATGTCCGCTAGTCCCGAAGCTGACGAGTTGACCAGGATCGTCAACATTGGGGCGCCGGGCGTAGAACTCCCGTTCCAGCTTGGCCGGGTCTATCAGCATTTCGGATTTGGCGGGATGTCCCGCCATAGGATGTAAAGTCATACAGGTCTCAAAGCACCATGGTGGGTTTCGGATTTCGCGCGCGAGGTCGATGCACGTGAAATGCTTATTTCACGCTTTCATTCAAGAGGCGTAATACCGGCTCGTCTCGATTACCGTGATCATAGCTGAGAATAGTGAGTGCTGCGGTCCCGAGTTTGAAATAGCGCCCTCCGAAGGGCTCCAAGCCGAGCCAGCGGGCCATCAGGACCCGAAGAACGTGGCCACTCGAGAAGACCAGTACGTTTCCGTCGACCTGGCGGATGCGGGAAATAGCCCTATCGGCCCGACCCCCCACGTCAGCAGGTAATTCGCCGTTTGGGCAACCATCGCGGAAAATCAGCCAGCCGGGTCGTTGCGCCAGGATCCAATCTCTTTTCTTGCCCTCGTAGTCACCGTAGTTCCATTCGATAAGGTTATTATCGAGTTCTACTACCGACCCGTAACCGGCGATTTCGCATGTGCGCGTTGCGCGTTGAAGGGGACTCGAAAATACTTTCGCAAAACTAACAGCCCGCAATCGATTCTGCAGCCGTCGTGCCTGCTCCTCGCCGTCAGCAGTCAGCGGCACGTCTGTCAAACCGGTGTGCTGGCCCGACAAACTCCACTCGGTTTCACCGTGTCGAACCAGATAAACATCAGCAAGCGTCCCGTTCACAACTTGGCCCTCATTATCTTTCGGTCTCTGCAATGATGGGCACGGGTTTGACCTGCCAGATGTCGGCTGCATACTCCGCGATCGTCCGATCGCTGGAGAACTTGCCGGAACTGGCTACATTCTTTATGGCCTTGCGCGTCCACTCATCAGCATCCCGATACAGGGTTGCGACCGCCGCCTGCGCTTGCGAATAAGCCGTAAGATCTGCCAGATGCATATAGTAGTCGCCGCGCGTCAGGAGCATGTCGTAGATTGGACCGAAAATTCCCGGCTCGTCGCGACTGAAGCTATCGGAAAAAATCATCTCCAGTGCAGCTCGTATCTCCGGTTCGTTGTTGTAGTGCCAGTGCGGATCGTACCAACTCCGGTTACGGGCGACCTGATCAGCAGTCAGCCCAAACAGGAAGAAGTTTTCCTCCCCCGCCGCCTCGGCCATTTCGATGGTTGCCCCATCGCGGGTGCCGATGGTCAGCGCCCCGTTCATCATGAATTTCATGTTGCTGGTACCGCTGGCTTCATACCCGGCGGTCGAGATTTGTTCCGACACTTCGCTGGCGGGGATCAACAGCTCAGCCACGGTAACGCTGTAGTTAGGGACGAAGACAACCTTCAGCCGTTCGCGCGTGACCGGGTCAGAGTCAAGAACCTCGGCAACCTGGTTGATAAGCTTAATGATCAGCTTTGCCAGGCGATATGCAGGCGCCGCTTTACCCGCAAAGAAAAACGTACGAGGAGGCATGTCCAGGTTAGGCGAATTACGCAGCCGGTTATACAGCATTACGATGTGCAGGACGTTCAGGAGCTGCCGCTTGTACTCGTGGATACGCTTGATCTGGCTATCAAAGATTGTTTCAGGATCGACAAGCGTACCAGTTGTGGATTTCAGCCAGTCTGCGAAACGTGACTTGGCAGCCTGTTTTGCCTTGCGAAAGCTGGCGCGGAAAGCCGCATCACCGGCAAGCGCCCCGAGTCTGTCTAATTGCCCCAGATCAGTCACCCAACCGTCACCAATCGCTTCATTGATGAGTTCGGCGAGGGCCGGATTTGCGAGGAGCAACCATCTTCGCGGCGTGACGCCGTTTGTTTTGTTGTTGAAACGCTCGCGGAACATATCGGCAAAATCAGGCACCAGTTGCGTCCTGACAAGCTGGGAGTGAATTGCTGCCACGCCATTGGTGCTGTGGCTGCCAACTATGGCAAGGTTCGCCATCCGCAGCTGTCGGGTTGGAACCTCCTCTACGAGGCTCATCCGCTGTACTCTGGCTTCATCTCCGGGATATCGCTCGCGAACGTTTTCCAGAAATCTCCGGTTAATCTCGTATGTGATTTCCAGCAGCCGGGGGCAAATCGACTCGAAAAGCCCCACTGGCCATTTCTCAAGCGCCTCGGGTAATAAGGTATGGTTTGTATATGCCAGGCTGCGAACGGTCATATCCCACGCTTCATCCCAGCCAAGGCCGGCGTCGTCTAGTAAGATTCGCATCAGCCCGGCGACGGCCATCGCCGGGTGAGTGTCGTTCATCTGAATGGCGACCTTATCGGGGAACGCGGACCAATCACTATTATTACGTCGAAAGCGCGCGACGATATCGGCTAGTGAACAGGAGACCAGGAAGTATTCCTGGACGAACCGCAGCGCCTGGCCGGCAGTCGTGGAGTCGTCGGGATATAGTACGCGAGTTACGGTCTCAGCAGCCACTCTATCCACGATAGCGCCAACAAAGTCGCCAGAGCTAAATTCGCCAAAATCGAAGTATTCGGGCGAACTTGCTGCCCACAACCGCAGCGTATTGACGGTAGTCCCGCCGTACCCGGCTACCGGACGATCATAGGGGATGCCCAGCAAATGTGATGGCGCGTGCGGGATGGCGCGGAGGTTTCCGTTCTCCAGTTTGAAGGAACAGTCGAGTGGAACTTGCACGACTTCACGCGGTCGGGCAACTTCCCACGGATCGGGATTTGCCAGCCAATGGTCAGGATGTTCGACCTGATAGCCATTCTCTATTCCCTGCTTGAAGATCCCGTACTCATAACGCAGTCCATAGCCCATTGCGGGAAGCCCCAGGCTCGCCAGCGAATCAATGAAACAGGCAGCCAGCCGGCCGAGACCGCCATTGCCAAGCCCCGCATCGGGCTCCGCGTCGATCACTCCCGTCCAGTTCTGGTGAGGATCTGACCGGAGATCATCCCGGACGAACTGCTCAACCCCAAGATTGATGATGTTGTGAATCAGGGTGCGGCCCAGCAGAAACTCCATAGACAGGTAGTAGACTCGCTTTGGATTCACGCGATCATACGTTTGCTCCGTTAGCAACCAACGCTGCGTCAGCAAGTCACGTAACGCGCGCGCTACCGCTTCGAAGCGCTCGCGCTCACAGGCGCTGTCAAGCGGAACCGCATGATCGAACACCACGTGCCGATCGTAGGTATCACTATCCTTAAAGTTAAGCGGGCCGCACTCGTATTGCTCGAGAGCGCCACGTTGGGTCTTCATGGAAACAGGTTTCCCCGTTCTGACCGATCCTTTGTTCGCTGTCCGACCCATGAGCTTCCTTATCTAGGCGTTGTCAGCCGACGTGTCCGTACGTCTGGAACCTGTCGCGGTCTGACCGCCCCAGCGCCAGTCACGAATGTCCGGCATATCGTCGCCGAATCGCGCGATATACTGCTTGTGGTCCTGGAGCTTGTCGCGTATTGCCTGTTTCGCATAGGCGGCGCGCGCGGCCAGCGCCGGCACGCGATCGATTACGTCGTTGACCAGCGAAAAGCGATCCATCCGGTTCAGTACTACCATGTCGAACGGGGTGGTCGTCGTGCCTTCCTCGACGTAGCCACGCACGTGTAAATTCCGATGGTTATTGCGGCGATAGGTCAGCCGATGGATGAGCCACGGATAGCCATGGAAGGCGAAGATGATCGGCTTATCAGTCGTAAAGAGGGCATCGAAGTCGCTGTCACGAAGACCGTGCGGATGTTCATGTGACGATTGAAGCGTCATCAGGTTGACCACGTTAATGACACGCACCTTAAGTTGCGGCACGTGCAATCGCAGAAGATCCACCGCTGCGAGGGTCTCTAGCGTGGGCACATCCCCGCAACACGCCATTACCACGTCGGGCTCTCCTCCCTTGTCGTTGGATGCCCACTCCCAGATACCGAGGCCGGCCGTACAGTGCTTTATGGCCTCATCCATAGAGAGCCACTGGGGCGCGGGTTGCTTCCCTGCAACGATTACATTGACGTAGTTGCGGCTGCGCAGGCAGTGGTCAGTCACCGACAACAGGCAGTTAGCATCGGGCGGCAAATAGACCCTGACCACCTCCGCCTTCTTGTTGACAACATGATCGATGAAACCAGGGTCCTGGTGCGAGAACCCGTTGTGGTCCTGGCGCCACACATGGGAACTCAAGAGATAGTTGAGTGATGAGATTGGACGTCGCCAGGAAATATCATTACATACCTTCAGCCACTTGGCGTGTTGATTGAACATCGAATCAATGATGTGGATGAAGGCTTCATAGCAGCTGAAGAATCCGTGCCGTCCGGTTAGTAAATAACCCTCCAACCAGCCCTGGCACTGATGCTCGCTGAGTACTTCCATTACCCGGCCGTCTGGCGAAAGGTGGTCGTCTTCCGGGAGAATTTCGGCCACGTAGCATCGCCTGGTGACGTCGAGAATATCCTGCCAACGATTGGAGTTGTTCTCATCAGGACTGAACACTCGGAAATTCGAGTGCTCCATATTCAACTTCATTATGTCACGCAGGAATTTTCCCTGGACTCTTGTCGCTTCGACTGTTACCGCCCCCGGGCTTGGCACTTCGATAGCGTACTCGCGGAAATCCGGCATACGCAGATCCTTGAGAAGCAAACCACCATTGGCATGCGGGTTGTCGCTCATGCGCCGCTGCCCCACCGGGGCGAGGCTGGCAAGCTCCTGCCTCAAGGCACCATCGCTGTCAAATAGTTCGCCGGGGCCGTAACTCTTCATCCAGTGCTCGAGAATGCTGACGTGTTCGGATTGATCCATGTCACCCATTGGAACCTGGTGACTGCGCCAGTAGTCCTCGCACTTCTTGCCGTCGATCTCCGGAGGGCATGTCCATCCCTTGGGCGTTCTCAGGATAATCATTGGCCAGATAGGCCGCCCTCTGAAACCATTTTTCCGGGCTTCAGCCTGGATTTGCCGGATCTCAGTGACTACTTCGTTCAGCGTCTCGGCCATCAGCCGATGCATCTTCTTCGGATCGTGGCCCTCGACGAAGTACGGCTTATAGCCATACCCCTCAAACAATTTTTGAAGCTCGTCTTTCGGAATACGCGCGAGAAAACAGGGATTCGCGATCTTGTAGCCGTTCAGATGAAGAATAGGCAGTACACACCCATCGCGCTGAGGGTTGAGGAACTTGTTGCCATGCCAGCCCGTGGCAAGCGGTCCGGTCTCCGCCTCTCCATCGCCGATAATGCAGGCGACGATCAGGTCGGGATTATCGAAAGCGGCGCCAAACGCATGCGAAAGCGCGTAGCCCAGTTCGCCACCTTCATGGATGGAACCAGGAGTTTCCGGCGCAACATGGCTGGGGATGCCACCGGGAAAGCTGAATTGCTTGAACAGGCGCCTCATACCTTCCTGGTCTTGCGAAATGTTCGGATAGACCTCGCTATATGTGCCTTCAAGGTACGCATGTGCTACCAGAGCGGGACCGCCGTGGCCCGGACCTATAATGTAGATCATGTCCAGGTCCTGCTCCTTGATCATTCGGTTCAGGTGAACATAGATGAAATTAAGGCCTGGCGTGGTGCCCCAGTGACCAACCAGTCGCGGCTTGACATGCTCGCGCTTGAGCGGTTCCTTCAGCAGCGGGTTGTCCAACAGATATATCTGACCAACTGATAGATAGTTCGAGGCGCGCCAGTAGGCGTCCATCTGGGCAAGCAATCGGTCATCCAGCTTCGTCGACATTTTGACCTCGATGGCAAAGGTAAACTACTGCGATTCCGAGCCTAGTTGCTGCATAACCCGGCTGCCATCCGACCTTGGTCGGATAGCGACACGGAATCACGGCGGGTTAGACATTCGAGCAAAATGGGCGCTGTTGATGCGGACGCTTAGCCTGTCTACAGGCAGCGGGGCGGTCCTTTGCCAGCGATCAGGTGGCCTGCTGACGGAGCTTTTATGCCCAGAGACTGAGGGCTGACTATGCAGCCGGTAAAACCGAGATATTTGGGCCGACGAGGGAGCGCTCACGCATCAACGCAATTCGTCGCCATGACCGTGAACTTTGTGCCGAATTATTCGAGAAATTCGCGAAGAGCTGCATTTGGTGCACTTCCGGTTCATGGTTTCAGGCGATCCCTAGCCAAACAAACGAGCATCCGTCGGAGTGACAATTGATTTGAATCCAGCGGCTTCGCTGAGAACTACAGCTCCAACGCGGCGAAATAGTACGCTGCCTACGAGACATGCACCATGAAAAACCCTATAACCCGTGACCAATTCGATGCTGTCCTCC
>JAMXLL010000056.1 GCA_024281015.1 Candidatus Binataceae bacterium | reverse complement strand
TCATGGAGCAGCGCATCTTCCTCGGCGAGCGACTGCTGCGCGATAACGACGTCGCCAGCATGGCCTCCTCGCTCGAACAGCGGGTACCGCTGGTGGATCAGGTTCTTTTTGAGAGTGTTGATCGGCTCCCCGATGAGATCCGGTATGAGCCCCTCGGTCGCAAATCCTTGCTGCGGCGTCTTGGGCTGCGCGGCCTCGACCCGGCGTTGTTCGATAGGCCAAAAAGCGGATTCGTTCTACCCTTCGATCGCTGGATTCGACGCGGTCTCAAAAAAACCATGAGCGAAGTGTTGCGAGACCCGCAAGCAATTGCTCCGACCGGCCTTGATCCGGACGCGGTCGTACGGCTATGGCGGGCGTTTCTTGACGGGGCCCCGGGAATCTACTGGTCTCGTATTTGGGCCGTCTACGTTTTTGTTCGATGGTGCCACCGCAATCGCGTTCTCCGGTGACAATTGGTGGCTGAGGAAACGTCGACCGGATCTCGCCTCTTTCCGACCGGCCGCTTACCCATTTTCACAGTAGCGTGGGTTCCGAGATGACCTCTGAAGAAGCTGAACATGCTTCATCGTTGCCGAGAGGCGCCTGGACTGACATGTATTTGCCCGTCGCCGGGACGATTTTCAGCCAGATGTCTCCGATGAGCATATCACGATGACCCCACCGCGCAGCTATCTCCTCATTTCGCCCTGCAAGGACGAGGCCAAATTTCTTCGGCGCACCTTGGAGAGTGTCGCGGCGCAGTCGGTATTGCCGGCGCGCTGGGTGGTCGTAGATGACGGATCGATCGATGAAACCCCAGCTATTCTGGAGGAGTACGCCCGCCGACTGCCCTACTTGCACATATTGCATCGAAAAAATCGCGGCGCCCGGCGAGTCGGACCGGGCGTCATCGATGCTTTCTACGCTGGTTTGGAGACGGTGCGCCTGGAGGACTTTGACTACCTCTGCAAGTTAGACATGGATTTGGACCTGCCGGTTCGCTACTTCGAGCTACTGATGCGACGCATGGAGAGTGATCCGCGCATCGGCACCACTTCCGGCAAGCCATGGTTCATTCATCCAACATCCGGCGCGCTCGTTCCGGAGCTCTGCGGCGACGAGATGTCGGTGGGGATGACCAAGTTCTACCGGGTCGCCTGTTTCAAGGAGATCGGCGGGTTCGTGCGGCAAGTTATGTGGGATGGCATCGATTGCCACCGTGCCCGCTTGCTTGGCTGGATTGCCGAGAGCGTCGATTCAGAGCCGCTCCGCTTTATCCATCTTCGCCCAATGGGAACAAGCCAGAAGGGCATCTGGACCGGGCGGGTTCGACACGGGTTCGGGCAATATTATATGGGTACCTCGCCCCTTTATTTTTCTGCTGTGATGGTTTACCGGCTTCCAGCTTACCCGGCGGTTGTCGGCAGCGTGGCCATGCTGTGGGGCTACCTCAGCAGCTGGCTCAAGGGACTGCCCCGATACGACGATCTCGAGTTCAGGCGCTTTCTCCGCTCCTATCAGCACGCGTGTTTGCGCCTGGGAAAGCGGGCGGCTACCGCGCGGGTCAACGCCGAGCAGGCCCGTGTCTGGCACGCCCGCCACCCCGCGCCCCGGTCCGGATGAGCGGCGACACGCGGGCAACGCTCTTCAGAGTACGTCCGAACAGCAACGCACACGCTGCGCCCCCGCTCGATGGCATCTCGTCCACAATCGTTTAAACGCCGCTTTTCTGTGCTTAAACTACCCTTCCCTGCGCTTAGTCCACATCAAGTAGAAGATCCGAGGGCATTCAATCAAATAACGCGACGCAAGCCGCCGTGGATTTGACAAAAGACGGTGCAGCCACTCAAAGCCAGCTTTTTGAACCCAAATCGGCGCGCGGCGTTGTGCCCCGGTGAGAAAGTCGATAGAGGCACCTATACACAGGCCCACGCCTCTGGCTTGGGGATGATTGGCAAGTTGGTAGGCGAGAATTTCCTGCTGCGGCATTCCGACGGCCAAAAAAGTGAGGGGAGCTTGTGTAGCCACCACGAACTCGATGCACCTGCTGACCTCAGGCTCCGAGGAGATGAAACCCATAGGTGGCGTGTGGAGGGCGATCCGAAGCCCTCGGTATCTGCTTTCAAGGGTGGCGCAAGCTTCCGAAGTTGGCCCAATCACCGCTACCCTGAGACCTCTTTCCGCCGCCCGGGCAATCAGGCGGGCAGTCAGATCACTGCCGGGAACGACAGCGAGACGGACTCCGCTGAGCCACGCCAACCGGCTCAGCACCCGGCTGTCACAAAACACGCGCCATGCCCCCCGGTAAAGATGTTCCATTTTAGCGGGGTCCTCCAGGAGCGCGACCATGTGATGCACGTTCGGCGTGATCACGTACTTGAATCGGCTCTGCATCTCAGACAGAATATGATGCTCCGCTTCTTCGATCGATTGCGAATCGAAGCGAGTTCCAAGAAAAAAAACAGTTTCTCCCATCGGTGTCAGGCCCTCGGCGCACCAAAGCCGCGCCGTCTTCTACCTTTTGCCGGCCGAAAAGGAAAGTCTCCGCGCAAGCCGTCATGAAATATGTGAAGAAATCTGCTCGGCGAACCAACCTGCACTTGAAGTGCAATCCCAGCTCTTGTGCTAAAATTTGCGCGTCTGCTGACGGCTTTGGTCTACCCCATTTGTCCGCCGCCCCTTCTTCAACATTTCGCACTTCTGTTCCATTGTCTTCGTGGCTCCGAATAAGTTTAGAAGTCGGCGGAGGAATGCACTTGGGTTCTCCAACTCCATGATCGATGTGCACTCTCCTATCCTGAAAACTATTCCGTCTCTGGATGGCATCCGTGCAATTTCGGTTCTCATTGTCGTCGTTTCTCACGCAGGTCTCGGAGAGGTCGTTCCCGGCGGTCTGGGCGTTACCGTCTTCTTCTTCCTAAGTGGCTACCTGATCACCACGCTTATGCTGACCGAGAATGAGAGCACGGGCAGGATCAATATCTTGAACTTCTATGCCCGTCGCGTCTTCAGGCTGATGCCGCCCTTATTTGTCACGCTTGCGATCGCTTACGGCCTGACATATTTCGGTTTTCTGCCCGGCAGCATAACAGCTAAAGGCCTCTCAGCTCAAATCTTCTATTTTGCAAATTATTACTCAATTTTTTTTGACACCGGAAACACCGTGCCTGAGGGAACTGGTATCTTGTGGTCGCTTGCGGTTGAAGAGCATTTCTACATTTTTTATCCGCTTTTCATGACCGTGCTGCTCGCGGGGGGGGTTCGCCCGCGGACAATCGCGATGCTCCTGGGCGTAGGCTGCCTCGTCATCCTGGCCTGGCGAATTTACCTCGTACAATCGCCAGATTTCGTCCCTTACCGGACGTATTACGCATCCGATGCGCGAATCGACTCGATCATCTATGGATGTATTTTGGCCCTCGTCATAAACCCGACACGAGACCTAAATAAAGCTGACGTGATGTCGCCAATGCAATGGGCGCTTTTGGTGGTTTCCTTCGGTGCTTTGCTTTTGACTTTGTTATATCGTAATAACGCGTTCAGGGAAACACTTCGGTATAGCTTTCAAGGACTTGCGTTGATTCCGCTATTCTATATAGCGATCCGGTTCCATAATAATCCTCTATTCCGACCTCTCAATTCGAGCTGGGCCGTAAAGCTCGGGGTCTACTCTTACGCGATCTACTTGATTCATCACGTGGTGATCAACGGGATCGCCGCACGCTTACCTCCCGCTGCCGCAAAGTTCTTCATCATTTTTCCCGTCGCATTGCTGATCTCAATAGCTTATGCGATCGGCATTGATCGCTTGATCGATCCCTACTTTAGAAACCTAAGACAAAAATTCAGGTCGGCACTCGCGTCAAAAACGATTGGGTCTGGCTGACCGTAAACGAAGGTAATCCATATCGATGACATGGCCCTGGTGGCGAGCTGGAGAATCAGCAACTCCACAGTGCCACGCGCTCCCTCGTGGGCACTCTGCGTGCGCTGCATCCGCCCCGCACCGCTACAATGGCAAACGCGATTCGTATGGCTCGTGGCGTCATACCGCCGCTCCCGCATTCACGCCTGAGTGAATTCGTCGCACAGGCGGCCTCACTCGCCTGGTCGTCTGCTGACGGGTTGGCGTTAATTCGTCCTTGAGCGCTCCTGGCCTCCGCCGATTCATGCGAATCGGGAACAACTACCGTCTCCCCACCCCCGGGCTCTCGTAATCGAGCGTTTTCTATTTAGTTAACGATCGTCAATCCAGCGGTTACTGAGGGCTGTACCTCACCTCGGCTTTCGATGGCAACATTGGCGAACATTTGCCCCTGGGCCAAAAAAAGCTTATAGCTTCTCCAGCACGAGCTGGTTGGCTAAGCAACGTTAGAAAGCAGGACATGGCTCAAATCCTCCGGCCCAATTCTAAGGCGGCCAGCTCGTCCGGCATTGATATGTATACTATGATTCCCTTGATTGCCTGCGTTTTTGCTCTCATTTTGTCTCCCTTATTGATCTCGATCGCACCACCCACCTCTCTCGTCGCTTTTGAGCCGCGAGTTGAGAGCAGGATTTTTTGGCCGGTCTTCACCGCAATTTCGCTCCTCATGCTAATGCAAAGACCTTCAAAACTTTGGCGGTTGAGTAGAATTCCTAACATTTTGTTTCTAGTTATCTATATTGCCTTCGCAGCTGCCAGCGTGCTGTGGGCCTTCAAACCGGAGATTGCCTTTACCAGAGTTTTACAGCAGCTGATGATAATAGTAACCGTAGTCGGCCCCGCAATGCTCGCCAGCGGCCGTCAGGATGTTGTACACGGGCTATTTCTCTGCTTTAGTTTCGCATGCATGCTGAGCCTTGCTTTTATATTGGGCGGATCGCCGCCAACTATCGTCTCATATGGCTCGCTTGGTATGATCAACATCGGGTATCCGGGGTATTTCCCAGGAAAAAACTATCTTGGAGAATGTGCGGCGGCGGCTTTATTAATATCTCTATACGAAATCAGATATCACGGCGCACGCCGTGTGATGGCGATCGTCACGATAGCTGCGGCCATTGTTCTAATACAGCTGAGTAAATCTAAAACAGCCATCGGTTTGGCTTTACTCGCGCCTGCTGTCGCCCTGTCGGCGCTGTAC
Organism: Candidatus Binataceae bacterium; assembly: GCA_024281015.1. Lineage (GTDB taxonomy): Bacteria > Desulfobacterota > Binatia > Binatales > Binataceae > JAMXLL01. The sequence goes on along the minus strand of JAMXLL010000056.1, from coordinate 3,333 downwards.
GTAGCGAAGACCTTCCGTGTGTCCCTTGTTGTTCCATTTCTCTGTGTATCCGCATTGTACCTTCTGCTTTCCAGCGTGAGTAATTTGAGCATATATCGCATTTCATACATGCTTTACGGAGATTCCTGCTTAACCGGACGTTGCGTAATCTGGGATTTTTTGTTTTCAGAAATCGACAAAAGACCCCTATTGGGTTGGGGCTACCTTTCATTTTGGCTCGTTGGACCAGATGCTCCCAGTATCGTCGATGCGCGAGGTTGGGTTAAAGGGATGCCAAATGCACATAATGGATATTATGACACAATGGTGGAACTTGGATATGTAGGCTACAGTCTGCTGCTGATGTTCATTCTCGCGACAATTCACGTTATTGGCCGCACGTCAGCCCGCGACCTCTCACGGGCATGGGTTCTCCTATCACTGGCTCTCTACGTCATAATGTTCAACGTGCTGGAAAGCATATGGGCACGAGGGTTTGAATTCTTGTGGATCGTCTTTCTTATCGTCACCGCTGAAGCGGCGAGGTGTTACCAAGCTGAGTTGGATTTTGCCTTCTCCAGACGCCGCATTCGGTTTTCACGACGACGGCCGCAGTTAAACACTCCCCAACCCGTCGAGCTGGAGCGGCCGATCGAGCCGGCCCGTTAAGGTTAGAGCAAGTTGCGCCGTCTGGAAGCGGGTAGGAGGCCTGCCCCGGGCTGGCGACCGCCGAACGGCACAAGTACGATGGCTCGGCCCCGGTGCCCGTCGGTTCCCTATGAATACGCAGCAATCGCCGCATATGCGTGGCGCAAGTGGCCCATCAGCTCAGCCTCCGGTCGGTGTTCCAGGACGGGGAGCTCACAGCTCGGCCACGCAGGAGAAACAGCAAGTGCTCGGAAATGGTCGATCCTGTATAGCTCAGCTTGCGTCGGTCTTGAATCCCGACTCGCCGAGGAGCGGGAGCGACGGATCACAAAGGGAACGCTATTATGCGACGCAGGGAAGTCATCACCACCCTCGGAAGCGCGGCAGCGTGGCCGTTGATTGCCCGAGCTGAAATATCTGCTGCACGAACCGGGCGTGCCGCCGAGCCCCGCTCTGCCCCAGCGGTCGAGCAGCCAACGTTTCCCAGTGGCGGTCCAGCAATCCTGCCGGAGGAGCGTACGCCTCTCGTAAATTGGCGAAACGCCGGAATGCGAACGCGCGGCGGAATTCCCGCGAACTACACCAAATACGGGCCCACGCTGACCCCGTCTGGTGGTGACGACACCCGGCAGATACAGATCGCGCTATATGCGGCTGGCCGGAACAAGTTCGTCCTGCTCGCCCCCGGCACCTTCCTGATCAACGCGCAACAGACGCCGCTCTTCGTGCCCCAGGGCGTAATCCTTCGCGGCTCAGGAGCCGGCGTCACCTTCATCAAAAAGAACGTGGGCGGCGCGATAGGCCGCAGTGCAAGCCTCGTTCCAGGGACGCAGGTGTACCAGCCACAGGGGCTCGGCAATCTCGATAACTGCCCGATAATCCTGATGGGCCCGGGCCGCTGGTCCGGCCCCGATCCGACCGCGGGCACCGCGAACCTGATCTCCGATGCAGTGGCCGGCACCTACTCAATTACGGTCGACAAGCCCACCCTGTTCACGATCGGGCGTATCGTAATGCTCGATGAGCTGTCCCGTGCGACATGGCAGCCCGCGCCCCCTGGGTTCTTGAACAACAATACCAACGGCACCGAAGGCACCGTTCAGGTGCTCAAAGGGGACAGGGTCGCATGGAACATGCACACTCCAAACCAGACCTACCAGGACGATCCGCCAGCTGCGTTCGGCTGGTTCTGCCGCAGCTACCCCGACGGCGCCCCGCCCGGCAGCCGCACGGACGGCGCGGCCAACAGTGAGCTGAAAGAGATCGCCTCGATCGCCGGCAACACCATCACCTTCACCTCGCCCATCATCATGAGCTACCGCACCACTCACCGGGCTCAGCTCACGCGCTTCACCAATTCGCCGGGAACGGGCAACAGTATCCACATCAGCGGCGCTGGCGTCGAGAACCTCACCGTGACAAACAGCGGCAACCGCGGCATCCAAGCCCTGTGCTGCGCCTACTGCTGGATCAAGAACGTAGAGGTGACCGATTGCCACGGTCTGGGCATCGAACTGGCCGCATGCTTTCGAGTTGAGCTACGAGACAGCTACGTGCATACCAGCACTGACCCCATACCGGCGGCCGACAGCTATGCGATCTCGATCGAGGGAGCCTCGTCCGAATGCCTCATCGAGAACAACGTTGTGGAAGACTACTGCAAGCTCATCGTAGCACGCTGCGCAGGTGCCGGCTGCGTCGTCGGCTACAACTATCTCGACAATGCCTGGGACTGGTACGGCCCGGCCAACATGGTCCAATACGCCCAGTGGCAGGAGTGCGGTGCCAACGCCAGCCACATGGCGGGGCCGCACCACGTGCTCTTCGAGGGCAACTGGTCGTTCAATGCCGACAGCGACTACACCCACGGCAACTCGATTTACATCACGCACTTTCGCAACTGGTACACCGGCACGCGCACGAAGTTCAGCAACGAGGTCGGCACCCGCTGCGGAGGCGGCGCGATGTATTCCTGGTGGCACTCCTTTGTAGGAAACGTGCTTGGTAAGCAGGGGGGAATGTCGGGCTGGACATACGTCGATGCCCGGATGGGCTGCGACGCGAGCGGCACTTGCTCGGGCTATCCGGGGGCGGGTTGGAACAACTCAACCGGGTGGGGTAACAATTCGATTTGGAAGTTCGCCTACGACCCCGAGCGCTGGCCCTGTAATCCCGATCCGCAGTCGCTGACGAGTCTTATACGAGATGGCAACTGGGACTGGCTCACCAGCTCACAGCAGTGGCACAACACCCCCCGCGGGTTCGTCATGCCCGACTCCCTGTATCTGACATCAAAGCCTCCTTTCTTTGGCGCCAACCGCTGGCCGTGGGTCGAGCCATCAACCGGTGCGACCTACCTCCTTCCTGCCAAAAAAAGGTTCGACGACGGAACGCCCAACCTCGTGACATAGCGACACCGGAATAGAAGTCGGGGGCGGGCGAATACGATTCCGGCCTTCAAGCACCATTTGCGGCTCGAATAGCGGAGATGGTGAACTGTTCTCGTAGGTCGACCTGGGAAACTATATATCAGCAGAGCACCCGCTAGACTAACATCCGGTCTAAGAAGCGATGGGACTTCCCGATGCCAGATGAGGTCATTATACCAGTCATATTGTGTGGAGGCGCAGGCACCCGCCTCTGGCCGGTGTCGCGCGAGAAGATGCCGAAGCAGTTCGTGCCGCTGATCGGCACCTCTTCGACCTT
>JAMXLL010000055.1 GCA_024281015.1 Candidatus Binataceae bacterium | reverse complement strand
CTCCTCCGTTTATCTTGGCTCATTCCCATTCTGCAAGCCTTTCGAAAGGCGAGTTTAGCAAACGTCATCGGTTCGGCTGAAGCGTTGGACAGATGGCTCTTTCGTCGGCCGGGCTTTTCGCCAAGCTTCAACACCTTCCTGTGGAGCGCTGATGTACTGTGGCTAAACCTCGTCGAATAAGCGTCGGCAACCAAATCATCGCGGGCAAATCAGGACGGCTAGGAAGATGGTCTGGGACCGGCAATATGTCGCTCCGGCCTTCTCGGATCGAGGAGACCTTCGATACCGGATTCTGTTTTTTGATACCGGAGTGGCCGCGCCTCTTGAACATTGCAGTCGGCCAGGCTCATCCGGACTTTACCAACGTCAGGTTTCGACCTAAGCGCTGCAACTGCTCGCCGGCCTGAACGCGGACCGGCTTTCACAAAGTGACGCTATGATGCACAATTCCGACTCGTGGCCATTACAGCGATCGTCGATTACAAAGCCGGTAACCTCACCAGCGTCGCGCGGGCGCTCGATTATCTGGGCCACCGTTGCGAAATCACCGATGAACCACAGCGGCTGCAGCGTGCTGACCGCGTGATCCTACCTGGGGTCGGCGCGGCCGGCGCCACCATGGCAAACCTGAACCGGCTTGGCCTGGCGGAGGTGCTACGGAACGAGGTGGCCGCAGCGGGAAAGCCCTTCCTCGGCATTTGTATAGGAATCCAGGTGTTGCTTGACTGCAGCGACGAGGATAACGCGACCTGCCTCGGAATAGTTCCCGGACGCGTAGTCCGTTATCCCTCGTCGGTCGACGGACGGCCGCTGAAGGTGCCGCAAATCGGCTGGAACAGGGTCCGACAGGTGCGGCAGCATCCGCTATTTGCCGGCATCCGCGATGACGCGCATTTCTATTTTGTAAATTCATATTATCCCGTGCTGGCTGCCCCCGAGCTTACTATCGGTTCGTCCGACTATGGCGTGAGCTTTACCGCGGCATTGGCGCGCGCCAATGTGGTCGCCACTCAATTTCATCTCGAAAAAAGCGGCGCCGCTGGACTACGGGTGCTCGACAATTTCTGCAAATGGCGGCTAGTCGGAGGCGAAGGGTGAGATGCTGGCGAAGCGAATTATCCCGTGCCTCGACGTACGTGACGGCAAAGTTACCAAAGGCGTGCAGTTTCTCGGCAATCTCGATATTGGCGATCCGGTCGCGATGGCCCGCTATTACTATGAACAAGGGGCCGACGAAATCGTCTTTTATGACATCACCGCCTCCAATGAGCGCCGCGCTATTATGCTCGACGTAGTCAGGGCGGTCGCGCGCGAGATCTTTATTCCATTCAGCGTCGGGGGTGGATTGCGGACGATTGAAGATATGCGCAGTGTCCTCCTGGCCGGCGCCGAGAAAGTTTCGATTGATTCCGGCGCGGTACGTAATCCCGAAGTTATCGCCCAAGGTGCACGAGCCTTCGGGAGCCAATGCATCGTATTGTCGATGCAGGTTAGGCAGTGCGCGCAGAGCGCCGAGTTTCCCTCAGGCTATGAAGTGGTGATCGACGGAGGGCGCACGCCAACCGGCCGTGACGCTTTTCGATGGGCGCACGAGGGTGAGCGGCTGGGAGCCGGCGAACTGTGTATCAATTCAATCGATCGTGATGGTACCAAGCTCGGCTACGACCTGGAAATTACGCGCCATATCAGCGAGTCGGTCTCAATTCCCGTTATCGCGTCCGGCGGGGCTGGCGAGCCAAGGCACTTGTACGAAGCATTTGTTGCCGGGGCGGCTGACGCCGCGCTGGTCGCCTCGATCGTTCATTATGGCGAGTATCCGATACCGGAATTGAAGCGCTACCTGAGGCAGCACGGTATCGAAATGCGTCTGGAAGAAACGGCTTAGCAAGACGGCTGCCTCAGCTCTTAAGGAGCGGTACTTGAAAATCGCGTTGATCGTGTCGGACTTCAATTTCGACGTAACGTCGTTGATGCTTGAAAGAGCGCGCCGCCATGCTGAGTTTCTAGGCGCCGAGATCAGTCATGTCGTGCACGTGCCGGGGGTTTACGATATGCCGCTCATCGTTAAGCGCTTGCTGGGCCGGAATGATGTCGATGGCGTTGCCCTCCTCGGCGCGGTTATCAAGGGCGATACCAAACATGATGAATTGATCGCAGGAACCACCGCGGCGGCGGCGGTTGATCTTGCCTTACATTTCAATAAGCCCGTCGGACTCGGCATTACCGGACCCGGAATGGATCGAATGCAAGCCTTGGATCGCATCGACAATGCGAAGAACGCGGTCGAATCAGTGGTTCGCCTGCTCAAGCTGCACAAGGAATTGGCCTGAACTACTAGGTGCAGCTCAAATAGGGAATAACTTGTGTAAAAAGGAACTCGCTGACGTTGAGCCAATTTTACTACCGCCTTATACTGACTGGCGGTGGTTAAGATGGCGGACGGTGGTGGATCGACGTACTCCACGCGGGCGGCCGCGCGAATCGTTGCCGTTTCTCCCCATCGAATTCGGTATTGGGTTAAACAGCGGTTAATCAAGCCAACTGCGAAGCGAGGCCGCCGCTACCGGTTCGCTTTCCGTGATCTAGTTCTGATGCGGATGGCCAAGGATCTGCTTTCCGGGCGGCGCCATCTGCAACCGGTGCAAACATCCGTTCAGAGAGTACGTGCGCTCACCGAGCCATCGCGGCCACTTACCTCGCTCAAGCTCGAAACCCGTGATGGGATGATCCTGGTGCGGGCGGGAGAACTCGTTTTCGAAGCAGAAACCGGCCAACTGTGTTTCCAGTTCGGCGGTCCACCCCATATCGGCAAAGTTGAGGAGGGTTTCGGCCCTGCGCGCGTGCGCGAGCGATTCGAGGAGGCGCGGCGCATCGCAGAGAATGACCCGTTTCGCGCCCTGACCTTGTATACCGACTTGCTCGGGCGGGAGCCTCGCAACTTCGAGTTGCATATGAGGATGGCCGGCCTGCTGGAACGAGAGGGCGATTTGGGTGGCGCTGTGCGTCATCTGTTAGGGGCGGCGGTGTTGGTGCCGGCCAGCCCGGAAGTTCATCGCCGGCTGGGCTTGCTGTATCGCAAGCGGGACGAAGACGGAAAGGCTCTCGAAAGTTTTCGGCGCGCCATCGAATGCGACCCGGCGTCGGTTGAAGTACATCGTAATCTGGCCGAACTTTACGAAAAATTCGGCCACAAGCGCGAAGCAATGCGCCATTTGAGCACGCTTTACCGGCTGAGCCGCGACGGTTCCCCCTGATTCATATTGCCAACCGGCGGTGTGCACTCGCCGATTGAATATGCTGCATTACGGGCGATAAGCTGTGCGGCATGGAATCGCGTCCGCTTAAGCGCATTGATATTCTGCGCCACGAACTGAAAGCGCTTCGTTTTATTCTTGATCGTTACCATTCAGGTCTCGGTCTTGCGCCGCTGCCATCGTGTGAAGATTTCCAATCTGAGCAGGGACGCGACATTTATGCCGCGATTGTCGGTGCACCGGACCGGGCCGCTGCAGAGCAGCGGATCAGATCGCTCGAACTCGAGGAGGTCGACGTCGATTCATTCCTGCGGCTTGGCGGGGAGCATTACCATCGCTATCCCTCGCTGGTGCGCGAGCGCGCTGATGCTATCCGGCGCGGAGAAATCAAGGTCGAAGCAGCGTGAACCCGATTGACTGTAGGGAATTGCATTTTTTGCTCGACCCAGACGGCGCGATAATCGCCTACCAGGAAAAGGACCAGTCCTGGGCGGGGGCGCTGGCATTTTCACGTGAAGAACTAGCCCGGAATTTCCTCCAGGTAAGTCGTCTTGAGGCATCGGAAATCGTCAGCATCGACTTGGACGACAGTCTGAATTTGCGAGCGCTAATTGCCACGCTCAAGCGCAGGCCGATTCGCTATCTTCTGCTCGATCTGGATTACCACACCGGAGCCTGCCGCCAGGTGGACTTCGATGGCGACACGCTCGGCGCTGTTCGTGAACGCCAGTTCACCGCAACCAACCACGAGAGGACAGGAGTGGCTAAGCGAGAGAAGGCCGGCTCGCAACCATGACTCTCTTCACGGCAGATGTTTGGCACCTGCTTTCGGATGCAGGATTTCACCCAGATTGAGCAGGCGGCCCGGCGGCTGGCTGGCATCATCAAGCCAACTCCGCTGCTAAGGAGCGATACCTTCGATCGCCTGATCGGTGCTGAGGTTTTTCTCAAGCCGGAGAACCGGCAGAAGACAGGTTCTTTCAAAATTCGCGGCGCCTTTAACCGTCTCGCCTCGTTGTCGCCGGAAGAGGCGCGTCTGGGTGTAATTGCGGCCTCGGCGGGTAATCACGGGCAAGCACTTTCGTACGCAGCGACCTGCGCTGGAATCCGCGCCACCATCGTGATGCCGCGCAGCGCGGCGATTGCCAAGATTGATGCGACGCGCCATTACGGCCAAAACGTTGTGCTCGAAGTTAGCGATTATCAGGAGGCGCGGGTTGCCGCATTGGACTTCCAGCGGCAAAGTGGCGCAGTTTTTGTTGATGCCTACGACGATACGTTTGTCATTGCAGGCCAGGGCACCATCGGTCTGGAGATAGCCGACGAGGTTGCACCGGACGTCGTCCTGGTGCCGGTCGGCGGTGGAGGTCTAATCGCCGGCATCGCCGTAGCCTTGGGTGAGCGGGTGCCGAAGGCGGCGGTCATAGCGGTGGAAGCAGCGGGGTCACCGCAACTCAGCGCCAGTTTTACTGCCGGCGCGCCAGTCTCGATAGGCCGGCCCGTTGATACTATCGCCGATGGGCTTGCTACCGGCAGAATCGGACGGCTTCCGTTTGAATTGCTGCGCGAGCGTGTGCGGCGCGTTGTTTCGGTAGATGATGGTGAGATCGGCGAGGCGGTGCTGCTGATGCTGGAGCGGATGAAGCTACTGGCAGAGGGTGCGGGTGCAGCCGCCCTCGCAGGCGCCCTCAAGCTTGGAGCGGAACTCCGGGGTAAGCGTGTCGTTGTTGTCGTGAGCGGGGGAAATATCGATATCAATTTGCTCGATCGGATCATCGGCTATGGACTGGCCAAAGCCGGCCGGCTGCTGCGGTTTAGGGTGAACCTCCATGACCGCCCCGGTGAACTGCAAAAACTGCTCGGTGCAATCGGCGCCGCCGGCGCGAATGTACGCACTATTGAACACGATCGCACTCGTCTCAATATGCCCATCGGGAGCGCTTGCGTCATGCTCGAACTGGAGACTCGGAGCCGTGAACATATCAGTGAGATTCGCGAGCGGCTCGCGCAAGAGGGTTATGGGATCACCGTGGAGGGCGGGGCGGCCCTCAGGTGAACATAGCCGCCCAGCCCTTGCGGCGCACCACCTTGCCGGCCGGATGCAGTTCGCGCGCCAGGAGCTCCAGGGTCTGGTGGAATTGCGTCATCTCGCGGGCGAGTCTCTCTTCGAAGGCGGCATCGTTGCCGCTTTGAATCATCTGGTCTCGTTCCCGCCGCATCCGCTCATAGAAGCGTTCGAAGGTATCGCGGACGCGTTGATACATCGTTAGGGTCGGCACGTAGGAGCCGTGGCAATGTCGGCAATGGAAGACGACCCCGGCCTGAAAATGCCGATAAGGAACATGGAAGTCCTGGTTACAGTCCTTACACAGCACCGGCAATTCCCATCCCAGCGGATCGAGTGGATCCGGGGTTTTTGATGAAACGGTAGATAATCCGGCCGTCTGTGGCTTAGCTGCTGAATCTGCAGTCATATGCGTGAGGTCGTCCTTTTAACTTAGCGGCACCATTGAGCTCGGACAACGCCGCCGAGCATCTGAATTACAAGCCGTTTAGGAGCAAGGAAACGGACCCCCATCCTCTCCAGGTCCGGCAATGCCTTTATGGCGGCGGCCTGCTTTGATAAATTCTGCAGAAGAAGATGCGAAGTTATGGCCTTATTGCGGATTCGAAAATACCCTGATCCAGCGCTAAAGCAGCCGGCCCAGCCGGTCGAGAATATCGACGGCGAGGTTAGCGCCTTTCTCGACAGCATGGCGCAAACAATGTACGCGGCCCCGGGCGTGGGGCTTGCGGCTACCCAGGTTGGCGATGCTCGCCGGCTGGTCGTTGTCGATACGGACCATCAGCATCCCGGCCAGCATTTGTTGAAGCTGATTAACCCACGCATCGTTGAGTCTGAGGGCTCGATTCTGTGGGAGGAGGGCTGTCTTTCGGTGATCGATTTCACCGCAGAGGTGAGGCGCGCGTCCAAGGTGTTGGTGCGGGCGTGGACGCTTGACCAGAACGAGATCCAGATTGAGGCGGCCGATTTACAAGCCGTCGCATTTCAGCACGAACTCGATCACCTTGACGGTAAGTTGTTCATTGACCGTTTGAGCCGCATCAAGCGCGAGTTGTATCGCCGCAAGCTGGCCAAGATGCTCAAAGAGGGCAAAGCCGATGGTCAGCTCCCCTCTCACGTCCGTATCTAAGCTGGCACCGTTCAAAATCGTTTTCATGGGCACGCCGCAATTGGCGGCGCGCATCCTGGAGTTTCTGCTGGGCGCTCCGTCGGACCTGTCGCGGGTGGTGGCTGTAGTTACCCGTCCGGATCAGCCGCGTGGACGCGGAATGCGAGTCGAACCGTCGGAAGTAGGCGCGCTGGCCGCCGCGCGCGGAATTCCGGTGCTGAAGCCCGATCGAATCAAAAGCGTTGAGTTTCTCACGGCCTTAACCTCCCTGGCTGCCGACCTGCTCGTCATCGCTGGTTACGGAAGAATCTTGCCGAACGATGTGCTTGGCGTCCCACGAGTGATGCCGATCAACGTGCATACTTCACTGCTGCCCAAATTTCGCGGCGCCTCGCCGGTCGAAGCCGCGATTCTAGCCGGCGAGACAGATACTGGAGTCACTATCATGCGGGTGACACAGCGGATGGACGCCGGGCCTATCCTGCTGCAGCGGAGAATCTCGCTCGCGAACGACGAGACGCAGGGCAGCCTTAAAACAAAGCTCGCCGACCTGGGTGGTGCGGCACTGATTGAAGCTTTGACGCTTCTCAGGCGGGGTGAACTGGCCGAGACCGAGCAGGACGAGAATCTTGCGACATATACATCGCCGGTTGCGAAGGAGCATGCCGTCGTCGACTGGCAGGCCGACGCACGGCAAATCGAGCGCAAAGTGCGTGCGTACAATCCCTGGCCGGTCGCTCGCACCAAACTGAACGAAAACGAATTGCTCGTGTGGCGCGCGAGGGCGGTCGATGCCGACCAACAAATTGCGTCTGCAGCCGTCCCCGCCGGAACACTGGTCAGACTAAAGCCGTCCGCAATTGTCAAATGCGGTGAAGGTTTGCTGGAGCTGTGCGAAGTGCAGGCGCCGGGGCGCCGCCGGATCGGCGCGAGTGATTTCATGCGGGGACGTCGGATTGCTGAAGGCACACGCCTGGGCGAATGAAACGCGCTTTCGTCAAAGCTACCCCAGCTACACCGCCCGGCTGCTCAACCGCTGCTCCCTCTGGTTCGGTTGCCTCGCGCGGGCTTGCTGCACGCCGTGCCGCCCTGCAGATTCTGCTGCGGGTCGAGCGCGATCGCGCCTTTGCCGACATATTGCTCGGCCAATGGGTCGGCCAATTCGCCGCTCCCGACCGCCGATTGATTACGCGCTTGGTACTTGGCACCCTGGCCTGGCAAGGTCGTCTCGATTACGAGTTGGCGCGACACGTCAGACATCCTCTGGAACGGGTCACGCCGGAAGTGCTTGCAGCCATGCGGATGGGACTGTTCCAGGTCCGCATGCTGAGTCGCATCCCCCAACATGCGGCAGTCGATACAGCGGTGACGCTGACGCGCGAGCTGGCCGGCAGAGGCAAGGCAGGATTCGTCAACGCAGTACTGCGCAAGGCAATTCGGAATCCCACCGCCCTACCGCCACGCACTGCCGACGAGACCGCATACCTGGCAATTGCTTATTCTCATCCGCGATGGCTGGTCGAGAGTCTGATAGCCTGGTTCGGTCTAAAAACCGCCGAAGCGTTGATGAAGGCCAATAATGAACCCGCGCCGAATGTGCTCCGGCTGAATCTTGCGCGCGGCATGAGGGATGATCTAGTTGCCTTAGTCTCGCGTGACGAAATGACAGTTGCGCGACATGGGCGGTTTCCCGAAACAGTCGTGTTGAACAGTGCGCCTGTGCTCGATGGTGAAAGCTGGCATGGAGGCATATTCCAACCGCAAGGCGAAGCTTCACAACTGGTAAGCCGGTTGCTCGCCCCGGGTGGTCAAACATTGGTTATCGATTGCGCCGCGGCGCCCGGCGGCAAAACCACGCATATCGCGGAATTAATTGCACCGGTCGGCAAGGTTTTGGCGATCGACGTGAATTTTTCGGGCCTGCTCAGAGTGCGTTCCGCCGCTGCCCGCCTGGGTCATTGCAATGTTCTAATCGCGCGTGCCGACGCGTCGTTGGGTTTGCCGGTTCGTCCGCGGTCCGCCGGCTGCGTATTGCTCGATGCCCCATGCACGGGACTCGGCACGCTGCGCCAGCATCCTGAGATTCGATGGCGGCTGTCCTACGCTGATATCGAGCGGATGGCTATGCTGCAGAAGCGAATGCTCCGGCAAGCTGCAACAGCGGTGGCCAACGGCGGTATGCTGGTGTATGCGGTGTGCAGTATCGCACCCCAGGAGGGGCCTGGGGTCATGGCGGCATTCCTCGCCGAAAATCCGGACTTTGAGCTCGACCGCGCAGTGCCCGAGCAACTGAGAGATCTTCTAGTTGCCGGGTGTGTGAAGACGCGGCCGGATATCGATGGATTGGATGGCTTTTTTGCTGCTCGCCTCAAACGTTGCGCCTGGTGAGCAAGCGACGTCGGCAACACGATGCGGGATAAGACTGAGCTTGCCCTGACACTCAAAGAATCGCTATTCAGGTTGAAAACCAGCAAATCTCACCGGGCGTCGACGATTCGCGACTACCGGTACTAGGTAGTTCCCGGCTCTTCACTCATTGCAATGCAATTCTGGCATGCCTCGCCATCGAGAGCCCCTCTTTGGCTCTGATTGCTCGGGGGCTAACCTGCGCATAGCGCGCGCGATATAATTTGGACCGGTTCTTAATTGCCCGCTCAATGCGATCTGTTGGAGGGCGGAGCAGACTCATGCCGCTCGCGTATAAAATCGCTCCTTCGATTCTTTCCGCAGACTTCGCTCGACTGGGTGAAGAGGTGCGCAATGTCGAGAATGCCGGTGCCGACCTCATTCATTTCGACGTGATGGATGGTCACTTCGTGCCGAATCTTTCCTTCGGTATCCCGGTGCTCGAAGCGGTGCGCAAAATTACAGCGCTCCCCCTTGATGTGCATCTGATGATTGACGACCCGCAACGCTACCTCGAGCAGTTCGTCAAGGCCGGCGCGAATTCAATCTCGGTCCATGCTGAGGTCTGCCAGGATATACCCCTGATTGCCCACCATATGCACGAACTCGGGATTCGCGCGTGCGTTGCGATCAATCCCGAAACAGAGCCCAGCAGAGTTCTAGACGCCGCCCATCATCTCGACATGATCCTCGTCATGAGTGTCCATCCTGGTTTTGGTGGCCAGGGTTTCATTCCCGAAAGCATCGGCAAACTGGAAGCGATTCGCCGCGAGCTGAAGGGCAAGGGTCTCGAGCTCGATCTGGAAATCGACGGCGGAATCAAGGTGGATAATATCAGGCAAGTCGCGCAAGGGGGTGCCAATGTGTTCGTCTCCGGTTCCGGTATATTCGGACATAACGACTACGCGGAAATAATTCGCCGAATGCGTGGGCAGCTTAAAGCATTAGAGCAAGAAGATAAGCCCTGATTGGAGGACATCAGGAGGGGTTCTTCACGACGCGTGAGCTGCCGCTGTGCAACGGGCGCTCGCGTTGAGCATGAAGCGGTGTTATAAAGAACCCTTGCGGCCACGGCGCGCGATCGCGTTCAATATCCGGCACGGGGTGTAGCTCAGCCTGGCTAGAGCACTGCGTTCGGGACGCAGGAGTCGCTGGTTCAAATCCAGTCACCCCGACCAACCGTCGTTAGCGATAAAGGAGGGGGAGACTGGTTATCGCGCTGTTGATCGCTCTTGGGTACTTGTTTGGTTCCATTCCGGTCGGTGTATTGGTCGGTCGCGCGTGGGGATTTGATCCTCGGACAATCGGCTCAGGAAACGTAGGCACAACCAACGTCGCGCGAGCTGGTGGGAAAATCCCTGGAATCCTTACCTTCGCTGCCGATGTGCTCAAGGGTTTTGTGCCGGTCGAAATTTCGCGGCTCATTCTGGGTCGGGTGCCGGCGGGACTGGCTATCGTCGCGTTTGCGGCTTTTGTAGGCTCAGTGGCGCCTGTTTTTCTGCGATTTAGAGGCGGGCGGGGCGTAGCGACATCGTTCGGTGTATGGTTGGCGCTGGCACCTAAACCTATCGGGATTGTGGCTGTAGTCTTTGGCGTCGCATTATCGTTGACCCGGATTATGTCGGTCGCTTCGCTGATGGGGGCGCTGGCTTTGCCACCAACGGTGGCCGCTTTGAATTGCCCGGCCCCCTATCTGCTGACCGCAATACTTATGACTGCGCTCGTGTTCTTACGACACAGCGAAAACATCGCCCGGCTGATAAGAGGCGAAGAACCATCCATCAACAGACCTATGACCAAAGACCCACCGGTGTGACTTGGCCGTAAGCTTCTGAAGTTCATCCCGTTGCATGCTTGTTTCGCATGCTGACCAAAAAGGCATAAATTGCCTACCAACCGACCAGTACTAGCTGCAATTAAGGCAACCCTCTGTGGCATTGACCTTGCTTCGGCAGGTGGCTAACGTCGGGCGAAGTCTCTTGCGATGAAGGACTTACCTCGGCTGCTTAGCTGTATAGGAAAAGATGCTATAACAGTGGCACGCTCGGGGGCCGGTTTTACCGCGCTACCCAGAGGAGTGATATGAAAAAGGTCGAGGCTATTATCAAGCCCTTCAAGCTCGACGAAGTCAAAGAAGCTTTGTCCAGTATCGGTATTCAAGGCCTCACGGTTAGTGAAGTTAAAGGATTTGGCCGCCAGAAGGGACATACCGAACTTTACCGCGGTGCCGAGTACGTGGTCGATTTCCTGCCCAAGGTTAAACTGGAAATCATCGTGGCGGACGAGAGTGCAACGCAGGTCGTAGAAACTATCGAGCGCGCCGCCAGGACCGGCCGCATCGGTGACGGCAAGATCTTCGTGCTACCAATGGAAGAGGTGGTTCGCATCCGAACCGGGGAGCGTGGCTCGAGCGCATTGTGAGGGTGTCGGTGTCGTCGCCGGAGTGACCGCAACGCGGTGGTTATGACGCCGACGAGGCTGCGCTCTGCCAACGCGAGCAATTTCGGCTCATACTTGGAGGCTCATCGCGCGAAGTGAGGCTCACGTGAGAGTTGTCAGGATGGCGCTGAAAGCTGCGCTACTAGGCTCGCTCTTCATTATCGCTGGCTGTAGTCATAAATTGGTGGGGCGGGGGGGAGAAACCACCGTCAGCGTTTTCCCGAGCAAGCACGATTTCGACAACCTTATGTCAATGAAATCGCATGGCGGCGCCGAAGGTATGGTAGGCGGACTTGGAGAGAATTTTATGGCAAAAAAAGTCGCCGACAATACTCCGGTCAAGATTCTCTCGTCAGATGCCGAAGGCTCCGACATTCAGGTTCTCGAAGGCCCTAATGCTGGCCTCCGGGGCTATGTAGCTAAAGACAACGTTGAGTGAGCCTTCATACCCGCGGTCGGGATGAACTTTATGAGCTTATCGGCGCAGAGACCTTCGTTTACTATGCTTGCGCCGCTCATGGTTTTCATACAGGGACGACGAACCATTTTCCACTGTAAACGCTGAGTCAATGCGAATCGGCCTTATCTCCGATACCCATATTCCAGAAGCCTGCGAGCATCTTCCCCCGCGCGTGTTCGAGGTGTTTCGCGGAGTTGACCTGGTAATGCATGCGGGTGACGTATACTTAAACCGGGTATTGGACGAGCTCGCCGAGATTGCACCAGTCATAGCTGCACTGGGGAACGGTGATGAAGGTCTAGACGGCCATCAATTCAGGCTCGCACCGGACGAGCGCGTCCGTATCGCACACTTGGTCGAAGTCGAAACGCTACGGATAGGTTTGGCGCATGCGTTACCCACTCCCGACGAGACCTCCGAAGCGGTTTTTCGAAACGCAATGCATGCCCACTTCGGCGGCCCCGTTGATGTGCTGGTGCTCGGACATAGCCACCTCGAAGGCGTGGCGCAGTTTGGGCCAACGCTGGTGGTGAATCCTGGCAGCGCGACGCTGCCACGCAACCTCGTAGGTGTACCGGGAACTGTAGGAATTCTGGACGTTGCACCGGGTGGCAGTTTTTCGGTCGAAATCATTAAACTCGACTAAGCGGGCGTCGTTCAGGTTTGACGAGAGCTGGCCCAGTTACCTCAGGGAGAGCAATATTGTCGGTCGAAAATGAAACGGCCAAGCGAACGGTCACGATGGACAAAGTCGTGAACCTGTGCAAGCGCCGAGGCTTGGTATTTCCGGCGAGTGATATCTACGGCGGGCTCGGCTCGACCTGGGACTACGGGCCGGCTGGTGCTGAACTCAAGCGCAATGTTAAGGAGGCCTGGTGGCGCGACATGGTGCAGTCGCGCAACGATGTGATCGGCCTGGATAGCGCAATTTTGCAGCATCCTCGGACATGGGAAGCCTCCGGCCATCTCCAGAACTTCACCGATCCGCTCGTCGATTGCAAAAGCTGCAAGCAGCGGTTTCGCGCTGATCAGGTCGACAGCATTCGTTGTCCTGAATGCGGCGGCGAGTTGACCGAAGCGCGCCAGTTCAATTTGATGTTCAAAACCTTCATCGGACCGGTGGAGGATACAGCCAGCGCAATCTACCTTCGGCCGGAGACGGCGCAAGGCATCTTCAGCAACTTCGCCAACGTGATCGATACGCAGCGCGTCAAGTTGCCGTTCGGTATTGCCCAAACCGGCAAATCATTTCGCAACGAAATCACTCCCGGGAATTTCATCTTTCGCACGCGAGAATTCGAACAAATGGAAATGGAGTTCTTCGTGCGGCCTTCTCCGGACGAGGAGCTCAAATGGTTCGAATACTGGGTTGACGCGCGCTTTCAATGGTACCTGAAATACGGCATTAACCCCGGCCATCTGCGATTGCGGCCGCACGCGCAGGATGAACTGTCGCATTATTCGCGAGGCACCACTGATATTGAATATCTGTACCCGTTTGGGTGGGGCGAGTTGGAAGGCATTGCCCGGCGTGGCAGTTTCGACCTCGATCAACACGCGCAGTATAGCGGCAAGGATCTGAGTTATTTCGACGAGGAGAGTAAAAGCCGCTTCCGCCCTTGGGTGATCGAGCCGGCTGCTGGCGTTGATCGCGCAATGCTTGCATTTTTGCTTGACGCCTACCATGAAGACGTGGTCGAAGGCGAAGAGCGAATTGTGCTCCGCCTCGACCCCCGGCTGGCGCCGATCAAAGTTGCGGTATTCCCCCTGCTGCGCAAAGGCGGGCAGCCGGAGAAAGCACACAATGTGCGGGAAATGCTGCAGCGCTACTTTCCGGTAGCCTATGACCAAGCGGGTTCGATTGGGCGGCGTTATCGGCGTATGGATGAAATCGGAACGCCCTGCGGTATCACCATCGACCATCAAACCATGGAGGACGATACCGTCACTTTGCGCGATCGTGATTCAACCGAGCAGGTCCGTCTGCCGATTGCTGGCCTCCTGACTAACCTCATCGAGCGCATCGGCTGGCACCGATAACCGATCTTTTCGCACCAGGCGCAAGCAGCCCTTTCAGCGGGTAAACCGGTTGGATTACTCGAGGATTACACCTGCCATTGCGCGTCTTCCATTCCTTCGAGCAACGCCAGGAACTAGGTGGTGGTCTGTCGCTCTCCACTAGCGCCAGCGGTAGCCACCCGGAGCCGATTGCTCTTGAGTGATCCGGTTCGCTTCGGCTTCACCAGCGGCGACTGCCGAATGGGCGCGCGTCGACGATAGCGGCTAATTTCGCCAGTCTCAGTCGGAACGCTTGTGGCTGAATCGTAGCGCAACATCGTGTATATGAGGGCATTCGCCAAAGCTATCTTGAGGAGTGCGAAGACCAGAACGAAAGCAGACATTATCACCACGTCCGTCCAGGTGCTCGACACTATCGCAACCACCGTTACGCACATGACTAGGGCGGTTACGAAAAAAGATCCGATCAAGATAAACAGCGAACGTTGTGCCTCGCGCGACTCTCCCTGTACCGCTGTTTTGGCTCGTGAGGGGCGGATTACCGGACGCGGGCGCACGAATCTGATGATTGAACCCATTACGTCCTCCGCGCCCGTGAGGTAAACAGTGTTGCCTCATGCAGCCATTGCTGAAGTATTCGCTGCATTGTAGCGAAGCCCAATCAGAAACGGAAAGCCTGCGCAGGTACCCCAAGCAGGGCTCATATGCGAGTATACAACGGCTGCAAGAGAAGCGCGGCCTCAAGATGATGCGCTGTTCCAAATGCGGCAGTGATAATCCCGAGGGGCTCAGATTCTGCAACCACTGTGGGGCTCCGTTCAGCCAAGTCTGCCCGCAGTGCGGGTTCGAGAACGCCGGCAGTGCGCGATTTTGCGGTCAGTGCGGCGTTCCGATCGCGGCCACTCCGCCTCCCGCTGAAGTGACGAGACAGAGTCTGCATGGCGTCGAGCCGTCCCCGAGCGAGGCGCGCTCCCGCGCTGGCGAGCGGCGGCATCTGACGGTTCTCTTCTGTGACCTGGTCGGCTCGACAGAGATTGCCGCGCGGCTTGATCCTGAAGAATGGCGCGAGATGGTAGCGGCCTATAACCGTACGGCTGCAGAAGCGATAAACCGATTCGGCGGCCATGTCGCTAAATTCCTGGGCGACGGAGTGATGGCTTACTTTGGCTATCCTGAGGCGCACGATTACGATGCAGAACGCGCCGTTCGCGCCGGCCTCGCCATAGTCGAAGGTCTGGCAATCCTCAACCATCAAAATGACACAGCCGGTTCTTCATCCTCTGTGAAGCTGTCCGCGCGGGTCGGCATCGATTCGGGTGCTGTGGTAGTGGGCGCTGGTGCTGGAACCGAGACTGAGGTATTCGGCGAGGCGCCGAATATCGCCGCGCGCGTACAGGCTGCCGCCGCTCCGGACAGCGTCCTGATATCTGCAGCAACGCACCTGCTGGTAGCCGGCTTATTCGTGGTGGAAGATTGCGGGGCGCAGTCGTTGAAGGGCATCGGACAGCCGGTGCACCTCTACCGTGTGGTCCGGCCGGCGGGAGTACGCGGACGGCTCGCCGCGAGGGCCGCTTCCCGAGGTCTCACGCCGTTTATCGGGCGTGACGAGGAATTACACATCCTCACTAATCGCTGGCAGCGCGTGCTCGGCGGTGAAGGCCAGGTGGCGCTGATTGCCGGAGAAGCTGGGATTGGTAAATCGCGGCTCGTCCAGCAATTCCATGAACAGATTGCAAGTGCGCCGCATACCTGGATCGAAGCCGCAGCTGCGCCCTTTTATCAGAATACCCCTTTTTATCCAGTGGCCGAGGCGCTGCGCCAGTTAGTCTGGGAGCAAATTTTCGATCGCTTCGGTGACTACTTGCGCAAGCTCCAGGGCAACGACGAGGCCAGCAGCGGCTCATCCGGCGATCGATCCTCAAATGAACAGTTAGGACAGGTGGAATCAGGCCTGCTATCGGCCGGGTTGCAGCCCGCTGAAGCAATTCCGCTGCTTGCGCCACTGCTAAATCTGCCGCTGACTCCAAAGACTGGGCCGTCGTCGGCGCTGTCCCCCGAACAAGAACGGCGGCGACTGCTCGCCACGCTCATCGAATGGTTGCTGGGCGCTGCGCGAGCACGGCCGCTAGTCCTGGTAATCGAGGATCTGCATTGGGCGGACCCATCAACGCTCGAGTTGATCCAACTCCTTCTGGAGCAGGGTGCCACCGCGCGGATGCTTCTGCTCGTTACGGCGCGGCCCGAGTTTCATGCCAGTTGGCCCCTGCGGGCGCACCATACTCAAATCACGCTCAACCGACTAAGCGCCGGCAGCGTGCGCGAGATGATTGCGCAGGTCGCCGCCCAAACCGCGCTCGCCAGTGAAACACTGGACGCTGTGATCGAGCGCACCAGTGGCGTGCCGCTGTTCGTTGAAGAACTGACCCGGGCGGTGCTGGAAAGTGGTAACGGAAATGTTGTTGCCCGCGAGATCCCAGTGACGCTGCACGATTCATTGATGGCTCGGCTCGACAGGCTCGGGTCAGCCAAGGAGGTGCTGCAGATCGGCTCTGTGATCGGCGGAGAATTCAAGTACGAACTTTTACACGCGGTTCATTCAATTAGTGACGATGACTTGCAGCGCGAACTCCGCCGTCTGACCGACGCCGACCTGCTCCATGTCCGCGGGCTCCCGCCCAATGCCAATTATCAGTTTAAGCATGCCCTAATCCGCGACGCCGCGTACGAGGCGCTGCTCAAAAGCCGCCGCAAAGAGTTGCACCGCCTGGTCGCGCACACCATCGAGGAAAAATTCGCCGACATCAAACAGGCGCAGCCCGAACTGCTGGCCCGCCACTGGACCGAAGCGGGCGATGCGGAACGGGCAATCGCAGCATGGACAAAGGCGGCGCGGGACGCGCAGGCGCGCAATGCGTTTCAGGAAGCGCTCGACAGCTACGAACGGGCTCTGGAGCAACTCCATCTTTTGCCTGAGTCACGAGAGCGCGACAACCGTGAGTTGGAGCTCAGGCAGGCAGTCGTACAAATAGCGGGTAACAATGGGGAAAGCTGCCCGTGAAGATGTCGGCGCGCTCGAGAGGGCAGCGACGCTGGCTGAAAAGATCGGAATCTAAGACAAACAGTTAATTCTATTGTCGCGAGGCAGGCCAGCGCATTCATCCCTGGCGATTTCCCTACCGCCGTTTCACTGGCAGACAAAACACTCGCGCTTACCCTTCGCGATGGCAATCCTCAATCTCGGGCTGGTGTACATGATTCAACTCGGCTCCCCTATTAGGTCTGACGCGGCCCTTGTTGCGTTTGACCTTCAGCCCCGAACTTCGCAGCGGAGAACTGGCAAAGAAGTCGGCGAGACTGCCGTGCGCTTTGTCTTACGCTGTCATTCGTCGGCAGATACGAGCACCCGCAACTTATCTCCTGTTACGCGTGATGGACTGCGGACCGTCGCTCAGTGCCCGTTCGATGAGCTCACTCAGGCGGGCCTCGCGCTTACGCTGGGCGGCAATGTCGGGTGACCTCCTGAAAGAGGTCTGTTGGTCAATTTAGTATCATTATGCCCGGCTAACTGCGCACAACCGCGCGTCATTCCTGCGAGATCGACCAAGGGAGCTGGGAGCTTTTGTGAGATGGCTCGAGGGGACGGTGACTACCCTAAGGCCTAAGCCCCTGCTCACACCGCGTTGAGGCCGCCGTCTACTACGAACTCGGCGCCGGTCACGTATGAGGCATCGTCGCTGGCGAGAAAAAGCACCACGTTGGCAACCTCTTCGGGACTACCCTCCCGCCTCATCGGCAC
>JAMXLL010000054.1 GCA_024281015.1 Candidatus Binataceae bacterium | reverse complement strand
AATCGCACTCCTGTTCGTTCCCCAAAAGTTGTTGAGCCCGGCCCTGGTTCTGACTGAACTTGCGATCAACAGCTGGGTGGTTCTGCATAACCGCAACAGTCTGGCAGTGGTTCGCCGGCGTGCGCTCCCCATCCTGGTTGGGCTCGTGCCGGGCATTCTGCTTGGCAGTTTGCTGCTGAACAGCGCTAATCCCGGCTGGCTCAAGTTCTTTACGTATGTAGTTTTGCTTCCGTTAATCCTGCTACAAGCTGCCGGCGTCCGACGCCCGATTCAGGCAGAGCGCGCGGCAGGATTCCCACTGGGAGCTGGGGTCGGGGTGCTTTATTCGACCACTACGATCTCGGGACCACCGTTGGCCCTGATGTTCAACAACCAGGGACTTCATAAGGAAGAGTTCCGCGCTGCTTTGGGGACCGTCAGGGTTGTCGAGACGACCCTGACAGCCTTGGTTTATGGCTGCCTGGGTCTATTTAGTTCCCGCAGCATGCACCTGGTGCTTCCAATCGCACCTGCAGTACTGATCGGCCTTCCAATTGGCTCGTATCTGATTCGTTATATGAATAGCGAGACTTTCAGGCGAATCTGCATGAGCTTCGATGCATGGATCGTGGGGTTTGGCCTTTCGCGCGCGATGATAGAATTGAAGCTCCTGAGCGCATTTTCGGCATACAGCGTGTGGGCCACCGTCATCCTCTTCGATGGCTACCTCCTGTACCAATATTTCGTCGTTGGGCGCTTCCGGGCCCGGCATGTGGCACCGTTGGCGACCGGCCCTTCTGAGTTGCGGGTCCGGCGAATGGCGGGTATGTAACCGCGTTCCTGCCCCAACGATCTCGCTTTCCAATTTGGGAAGCATTTACCCTGATTGACACCTCCGACAACCGCGTCGTACGGGTTGCTTGTCGCGCGGGAAACCGCCTGCAATAATCGCGGGAATTTTCAACACCCGGCGTACCGGCCGGACTATAGTACCCGCACCCAAGCTGGCTAGGAGAGCGATGCAGTCGGTCATCCAGTACCTGAAACTCTGGCAACCCCATCCCTTTGTAGACCATTTCACCGTGGCCTTGATTCTGCTCGGAATCATCACGGATTTGATCGCGAGCATCTTCGCCAGCCGCGTATGGATCAGGTACATGGCGTTAAGCCTGATGATCGCAGGCGCCATCGGGGCAGCTGGTTCCAACCTTACAGGCGGGTGGGAGGCTGGCCGGGTGTGGGATTCGGTGAGCGGGCCAGGCAAGGATGTGCTGGAACGCCATGCCTGGTGGGGAGATATACTGCCCTGGGTGTTCGGGGCGCTGGCACTGTGGCGCCTGGCCTCACAGTTTATCGGTTTTATTGCTGTGACACGGCCGATTTATCTATTGGCCGCGATCGTAGGCGGCGTGCTGATCGTCTATCAAGGTCACCTCGGCAGCGTAATGGTGTATGACTACGGAATCGGCACCGCGTTGCTCGGTGGCAGCCAGACGGCCCCTCCCTCGCCACTGCCATCGCCTGTGCCACCTTCGCCGGAGGCAACGAGCACAGCCGCGATTCCCGCCTCACCTTTACCATCTTCGCCATCGCCGATTCCGTCGGCTGCTCCGACCAGCATCCCCAGCGTAACCGGCTCGATTCTACCGTCACCGAGTCCAACCGCGAGCATCCCGCCCGCGGCCTCAACTACGCCATCATCGGCTCAGCCATCGCCGACTGGCGGCGCGCCGCTAAACCCACCACCGACCATATCACCGAGCCCGACCGGCGCTGCCAAAAACCTCTAGATCGTGCCCTGCATATAGCACTCAGAGCTGTTTGACTCTCTAGGTCATCCTGAACGTAGTGAGCAACGTGAACGTAGTGGTAGGATCCCGGACAGCCGCCCAGCCTGGCGAGGCGGCCGCTTCCGGACTCTTGGGTCCGCGAAGCGCTCAACAGTTGTAAGATAATTGTGGAATGTTCGACGGCTATGATTTGCTAGCAGGAATGACGCCGCCAGGCGTCGCCGACTTTTGATCTACGTGCGCCGAAGCGCGTAGAGTCGTCTTGTAATGGCACGGCAGCAAATCGGGACCGTCGGCGCATTATGCCGGTATCCGATAAAATCGATGCGTGGCGAATCGCTCGATGAGGCGTGGATCACCGAACGGGGCATAGCTGGAGACCGGGTCTGGGCGGTGCGCGAATTGGAGCGCGGTGGGATTATGAGCGCGCGCACGTTCCCGAGATTGCTGGATTTGCGTGCCGGTTATGAAGGGGAGCCCGCGAGCCATCCGACCGGGCACCCTAGAATAGAATTGCCGGGCGGCGGGACCATTCTTCCGGACGATCCCGAGGCGCCGGCCATCTTATCGGGTTTGCTGCGCCGCCGGGTTTCCCTGGAGCAGGTCCGGACCGAACGTCTCAGCCCTGCGGAGCTGGATTCGATAATGCGCGGCGAGGCGTATCCACCCCACCGCGATTTCTTCGACGAAGAAGTGCTGCATCTGGTCGCGACGGGGACGCTGGCGTTTATGCGCGCGCTGCAGCCTGGCTCCGATTTTGATGCGCGCCGTTTTCGCGCCAACGTTTATGTGGATACTGGTGCCGACGCCGATGGTTTCATCGAGGACCGCTGGCTTGATGGCGTGCTCGCAATCGGGGAGCAGGTTCGCATTGTGGGATTACGGCCGGCGATTCGATGTGCCATGACGACACACCCCCAGGCGGGCCTCCCCCATGACGCCAACATTCTCCGCACCGCATGGCAATATCACCAGGCTTATGTTGGAGTATTCGCAGCAGTAGGCGCGCCGGGCAGGATACGACTCAACGACCCTGTTGTACTGGTCACTTGAGGCGCTAACAGCGCGTGCGGAAATTTTTTTGAGGGTTAGAGTTTCGATGTCAGATTCGCAAGTTGGCGTAGTCAGCGAACTATTTCGTTATCCGGTCAAATCGATGCTCGGTGAGCGGTTGACCGAAGTAGAGGTTGGGCCAGGCGGGCTTATCGGGGATCGCGCGTGGGCCTTGCGCGAAGCAAACGGCCGGATCGTTACCGCCAAGAAATGGGCGGACATGTTGGGCTTTAGCGCTGCCTACGAGGGGACGCCGACAGCCGAGCAGCTGCCGCCTGTGAGAATAACGCTGCCTGACGGCGCTTCGGTTCATGCCCACGAGCCCCGTGCCTCTGATGTAATCTCCAGCTATCTTGGCAGACCGGTTAAGCTCGAGCGCGCACGTTCCGATGAGCGATCGCGGGCAGAGATCGATCCGGCAACCGTCTTCGGTGATGTCGGCGTCGCCAACGTAACCCCCGAGTTTACTGAGGCTACCTTGCCGGACAGCTTTGCGCTGCCGCGCGGCACCTTCTTCGATTCGGCGATGATTCACCTGCTGGCGACCGGCAGTTTGGCTCATCTGCGCTCCTTGATTGGTGCCGACGTACAGCTCGACCCGCGCCGTTTCCGTCCCAATGTGGTGGTAGAAACCGATCCCCGGTTGGGCGGTTTTGTAGAGGATGAATGGGTCGGCGGCACTCTGCAGGCTGGCGCGGACGTGAAAATCGTCTCGATGCAACAGGCGCTCCGTTGCGTAATGACTACCCATCAGCAGAGCGATCTTCCGCGCGATTTGCGCGTTCTGCGCGCTACCGCGCAGCATCACAAGGCGAAGTTCGGTTTGTTTGCATCAATCGGCGCGCCAGGCAGACTTCGCGTCGGCGATCCGGTCCGCCTTGCGCGATAATCCACTCCTGTCAGGGCTATCGATGAAAGAGGATGGGTCTGTGCTCGTTGCCTCGAATCCCGCTCCCAATACTATCGAGGGCTTCGCAATTCTCCACCAGTTCTTCCGTATCCAGCGGCGCGAATGGGCCGCACGTTCCGCTAATGATCGTGAACGGGTGCTGGCCCAGGCGTCATCGATGTTTGCCGCGATGTCGGGACGTGAAAACGGCCACTCTGCGCTCTTCCGCGAGCTGGGCCATAAAGGTGACTTACTCGTAATCCATTTCAGGCGGAGCTTTGATGAACTTGCCGAGAGCGAACGCGAGTTGGACACTTCCGCACTGAGCGAGTTTCTGGAGAAGGCCAGTTCCTATCTTTCGGTGATCGAAATAGGTCTGTACGAGTCCACCGCGAAGCTCACCTCGGAGCTCACGGAGCGAGGCCTCACCCCCGATTCATCACAGTGGCGCGAAGTGGTGAATGCGGACCTGGCAGCGCAGCGCGCGCGACTGGCGCCGCGCCTATGGCCGAAGATTCCCGATCGCCGTTACGTATGCTTCTACCCGATGAACAAGCGGCGCTCCGGCGTTGACAACTGGTATATGTTGCCGCTCGAACAGCGCCAGCGCCTGATGCACGACCATGGGATGATCGGACGGCGTTACGCCGGCCAGGTGAATCAGATCATTTCGGGCTCTATCGGCTTTGATGATTGGGAATGGGGTGTTGACCTGTTCGC
>JAMXLL010000053.1 GCA_024281015.1 Candidatus Binataceae bacterium | reverse complement strand
CTAGCGCGGAGATTTGGTCGGCCCAGACGAACCGCGTCAGCATTCCCAGGCAAGCCGCTCCTGCTGGTAGGGATCATTCACCACCCGGCACTCGTTATCGAAGATCATGGTGGGCCGTTCGCCGGTGGAATACGGAGGCCAGTGCGGAATTGTTGGATTGTTGGGATCGCCGGCTCGTGCGAACGCCAGCCACGTGCTGCTCATCATATCCGCCAGTGCGAACCGGGCCGGCGAATCACCTGTTAGCGGCGCGCTTTCCAGCGTGTCGAAGACGAACGGGATCTCCAGCGCATGTGGTGACTTGAGCCGGCCGCCCATTACCGCCGTCTCCCAGGTGAACAGATAAACGAAGACCGGCGCCCCGCTCAAAGCGGTCTTGCGGGCCGCCATGGTCAGCGAGGGTATTCGCATACCCGCGTCGGTGGCTATTGCCATCATCAGGTCGCGGGGTGAGTCGTAGGGCCGCGCTCGCTGATAAAGCGCCAGCAGCGAATCGCCGCGATCTCCGACGAACATCCGCACCCGTTCACGCAGGAGCGCTTCATCCATCCCTTCAATCCAGGGAGCGAGGGCAAAAAAGAGGGTCATCTCATCCTTGTTGGTGCCAATCATCAACGGCACGTGAGAGGACGATTCGGGTGCAGCCGGAGCGAATGGTCCGGCCGGCAGTATGGTTCCGTCAATCACCGGGTTGAACCCGACACGTCGCCGGTTGGCAAATGACATCAGGTTGATTTTCTTCAAGACCGCAATCTGGGCCTCGAGCAATCGATCGGCGGGTATGCGGCGAAGCTCATCAACTCGATTGGTTGCGAGCCCTAGTTCATCGAGCACTTGCTTTGCCGTGGCGGTTGCGTCCGGACGGCTCATCATCTCGACCGCCGGACCGCTCTGGATAATGGCCTTGTGGAACAGGCCGCGAGCCCCCGGCATGGCCATCAACACGCTGACTTTGGCGCCACCGCCGGATTCACCAAAGATCGTGACGTTGCCGGGATCGCCGCCGAAACCGGCGATATTGTCACGCACCCACTCCAATGCGGCGATAATGTCCAGCATCCCGGCATTGCCAGAGGCAGCAAAGCGATGGTCGATATCCTCTAAATGGAGATATCCAAAAGCCCCGAGCCGATGGTTTATCGTGACGATAACCACATCGCCTTTGCGGCAAAGATTGCGGCCGTCGTACCAGGCCGATGAGCCGGAACCCGCGATGAACGCACCGCCGTGACACCAGAACAGAACCGGGCGCCTGCGGCCGTCATTGACTGCCGGTGTCCAGACGTTGAGGACCAGGCAGTTCTCCCGCATCGGGATTGTTTCACGGACCGGTAGTAATGCGATCAATTCAGGCGAGAGACCAAATGCGTCCGGGTCTTGCACTGCAGTCGGCCCGTATTCTAACGCGTCACGCACCCCCGGCCACGGCTCGGCTCTGGCCGGCGGCGCAAATCTCGCGGGCCCGTCTACCGGCCCGCCATAGGGGATCCCTTTGAAAACGTTAACGCCGCGATCGAAAAGGCCTCGCACCTTGCCGGTGCTGGTTTCAACAACGGGATCCTGCGCCATAATGTGTCCCTCTGCGCCCAATTGTTAGACGTCTTGCGCCTTACTTCATCCGGTACAGGCGTGCCGCGTTGTCCCGCACCATCATACGAACCTCGCTTTCCGGCACATCGGCGAAGTCCTGCTGGATCCGCTGGATCGAAAATGGGAACGTGCCCTCGGTATGGGGATAATCGGAACCCCACATCAGGCGATCAACGCCGAGAAGATGGCGCGTCAGGATTCCAGGGCGGTCGTCCTCGAAGGTCGCCCAGAACTGTCGCTTGAAATAGAAGCTGGGGGGTTCGTCCAGTTTCGGCGTCATCCAGCGATGATGATCCTCCCACCAATGGTCCATAAAGCGCAGCTGAGCCGCGATCCAGCCGATGCCACCTTCCACGATCACGAACCGCAGTCGTGGATAGCGCTGCGGGACTGCCGAAGTAAGCAACAGTGCAAGACTCCGCTGCATCATGAACATCTTGTTGTCGCAAACGGTCGCATGGAGCGGGATATCGCGCTCGATACTGAGCGGTTCATCGTCGGCCCCGCTATGCACCCCAATAGGCAGGCCGAGCTCCTGCAGCGCCGACCACATCTGGTCATAAACGGGCTCGTGATAGGACGGCTTGCGCTTGAGCGCCGGGATCATGAGTCCGTGGAGCCCCATTTTGGCGCATCGCTCGGCTTCCGTTATCGCCCATTCGACCGGTCCGCGCATCGGCAGCATTCCTACGCCGATTAGATTCTGGGGCGCGCCACCACAAAATTCCGCGAGCCAATCGTTATATACACGGATGCATTCGCGCTGATATTCCGCATCCGGAATTCCGAACAAGGTAAGGCAAAAGCCCGGATAGATAATCTCGGCCGCGACATGATCGAGCCGCTGATCAACGATGCGGGCCTCGAAGTTGTAGGCGCCGGGACGGGTCTCCTGGTAACGGCGCTCCTGGCCGCGTTCAATGGCACCCTTTTGCTTGTCGTTCACCATAGGCCCAAAGAGGCCGATCGGAAGCGTATGGAGACCTTCAACTACCCAGTAATCGCCGTTTTCACGGGCTTCCAGGCGCGGGGCGCGGTCGCGAAAACGCTTGTCCATTCGGGTAAGCCACAGGTCAGCCGGTTCAACAACGTGAGAATCTGCGGAGATGAAGTTTTCGACTGGCATCGTTTTACGTCGCGCCCACGGAAATGGGCGTGCTCCCTAGTCAGTGCAGAGTTCGAGACGCATTCAGAACGAACAGAGAACAGAGGCTAAGCCCTGCCCCGCATTTTTGCAAACCAGACAAAGCCCAGGCCTGGCAGAAAAACTCCTTGGCCAACCAGCAGCATTCACGGCCCATTTTGCTTAAACGAAGACGCGAAACTTCGCCAGCGAAAAATGATTATTGCGATGGATGGTCAACCATTGGCGGGGTTGCAACCGCGGCGGGGACAGCAACACTAGGTTGCACCGTGACCGGGCTGGAATTCAAGTATTGAAAGGGTACGGCAAAGCCCGCCCCCGGCGACTCAAAGTCGATCATCATCCACGCTAATTGCCCAACAATCTTCGGCAAATCAAAACCTGCTATTGAGCTCCCGGAACTGACGTTTCGCATTCCACCGAAACGCTGGGCGATTTCCGCGATATCATGACTGCCTATAACCGGTTCGCCGGATATCACGCCTACCGCCTCATCGGAGTCCGAGATCAGTGGCGATCCGGATAATCCCGGGGTGATCGGCATCTGGACCCGCAGAAGGTAGTACTTCGCAAACACTGGCGTATTCGGCCGACCTTCCACCATGCCGACTGGCAGGTGCGGATACATCGAGATGGCGCTTAAAAAGCCGTCGTACAACACTTGACTTGCGGACGAACCGGGGACTCCTATAGCGATGAGGTGCTGGCCCACCGAGAGCTTCAAGGGAGCGGGAGCTACCGGTATATAGCAGGGAGGCTTCAAATTTGTGCTAATGAGCGCGAGATCGTAAGACGCCCTCTGTTTAAGCAACGGCCCGGAATCGGCGAGGTTTAGCGACGCCTTAATCCCATTCGGCAGTTGGATAGCCAGTCCTTTTTTTGGAGCTAACTCAATGTTTGATGTTAAGCCCATCTGCGCAGATGAGTCGGGCGCCGGAAGTACGTACCTGCGGTCATAGACAACATGAGCGGCTGTTAGAAGGGTGCCCTTGTTGTCCAGAAAAAATCCGGTGCCTCCGCCCTCTTCGGAGCTGATACGAACTACCGCGCAAGACAAACGCTCAAAGCGGGAAGTAAGATCGTGCGCCCCCGATGACGGTCCTGCCGCCGAGGGGGAATTTGCCACCTCCGCGAGGCATCCGTTAAGAAGTAGGAGTGCCAGCAAAAGCGTGACGGCACTTCGAATTAACATGGCAGTTTCATGGTCCCGAACGCTTCTGATTAAACCATTTGTTCCAGTTTTCGGGCTTGCAAATCACAGTTGGCTAAAGTCACGCGTCGGATGATGATCGACGCTTCGTATTGCTGCGGTGCAACAGATGCGCTTCGGCCGGGACGACAAACCGCAAGTCGCACCTGTATTGCACATGTCCCGCGCGTGCGCAGGCGTATGACTGGTCCCCGGTGATGGCAATATTACGAGGGACCGCGTTCGCTTTTACCTGCCCCCAGCAGCAAGTGCGACCCATAAAATATGATACAGACCGCCGCAGCCACCCATACCACGCGGTCTAATCCGCCGAGATCTCGAATTACCGAGTCGACATGGTCGCCAAAGAAGTAGCCAATCGAAACAGCCAGGGGGACCGAAACCAGGGCGCCCAGTGCATCATAGACAACGAAGCGGCCTGGACTCACCCCTACCGATCCGGCGGTGAGGAAAATCAGTGCACGCACTCCCGCCAGGAAGCGCGCATAGAAGATCGCCATATTTCCATGGCGGTCCATGAACTTCCTGAGCCGTTCGATGCGCGGCCGGGCACCCGGTCGGACAAATCCCAGATACTTCAAGACCCCGACACCGAAGCTGCGCCCGAGGAAAAACAACGAACTGTCTCCCGCCATCACTCCTACGAACGAAATCGCCAGCGTGAGCGGGAAGCGCGTCATTCCCCGATAAGCCAGGAACCCACCAGTCAATAGCGGAAGCTCTTCCGGCACTGGCAAGCCTAATCCGCACAGTACCAGGACCAGTAACAGTCCGGCATAAGTGAAACGTTCAATGTAGCTGGAGAGCAGGCCCGTCAAAACCAGCCTCCGGCTTCATACCATGGCGCAAAGCACGACTTCACAGCCTTCCACAGTGCGGCAGCCGCGATGCTGTTCGCTGAGCACAAAGCTGAAGATCGCCAGCGGCAGCGGCCCGTCAGTGCCCGCACAGCGCCCGCTAGCACTAATTGGCACCCGAAGTTAGAAAATCTTAGCAGTCTGTATATCGCACCAAGCTGCCGTGGGGTGATGTTGTTGTGATTTCTCCAATCACACGCGAATGTCGAAACGGCATTCATGTTGCTGCAATGCGGTCCGCGGATATTGAGGCAACGGGCAGCCGTGCATGCGGTTGCAGTTGCCCGGCGCGAAACCAGCCAGGAGTAGAGCCATGCCCAACGACGGCGTACAGACAATTCGTATAACTCCCGACAGCTCCACGATGGTGAAGAAACTGGGCCTCCTTGCCGATCTGGCGGGGACCTGGTTCGGCCAAGGATTCAATCTGATTGCGCGGCCCGACTTCGCGGGCAACTCGGACCTTTATCTGCAGCTCAACGAAACACATGAGACCCTGAAAATTGATCCGATTGGATCGCCGATTCCCAATCGCGGTTTCGGCCAGGATGACATCGAGCTATTCGGGTTGACCTATCTGCAGAAAATCAGCGACATCTTCACGGGAGGGGCGCTTCATATCGAGCCAGGCTTCTGGATTACCCAGCCGAACACGAATTATCCTCTCGAGCAGGCGCCAGCCGAGCAACAGCTTATCTTCAGGATGGGATCAATTCCGCACGGTAGCGGTCTGATTGCCCAAGGCATTGCCAAGCCATTCACCGGCACGCCGGTGCTTAAGACGGCGACTGAAGAATATGCTTTTTCCGCGTTCCCGTCGTTCAACAGCACCCCTTTCGGAGCCATCGCGCCAGGCAGCCCCAACGCGCCTGGCATCATCAGCGCCGCCGGTTCGTCTGAAAAGCTGAGTGCCGAAAGTCTGACTCCGCCGGTCCAACCCTTCCCCCAGTACGACCTGACGAATCCGCAACCAATTGCGCGAACTCCATTTGGCACTAATCCCCCTGACCCTCCCTTGCCCGCCGCCATTAATGGAGTGCCGATGCAAGACGTCATAAATGACCCGATCAAGTTGCTGCAGCAGGTTATCACTGAACAGCTCAAGGGCGGATATACCTTCGACGGGGTGGCACTCAACATTGCAACCCAGGCGCAAATTACCTTTGCGACGACCCCGAACAAGAATACGCCCAACCAGCCGGTTACCGTACCGAATGGAGCGGGCGGCGTCGAGAACATCCTGTTTCTCGATGGGAAACCTCTCGGCAACGGACAACCGCCAGCCGGCAACAAGGGGCCGAATGCGTTCACTGCGCTGGTCTACGCGACCTTTTGGATCGAGCGCGTCAACCATCCAAAGCGCCCGACTTTCGTGCAACTTCAGTACGCGCAGATGACTATCCTGGACTTCCAGATACTCCATCTATTGCAGCAGGTACCAGGATTTCCACCGCCGCCGAATCCGCCGGTCGCGGTCAATCTGGGTTGGCCCCATATTTCGATTGCCACGCTGCGAAAGACTTTCGATTGAGGCGCGCGGGTGCAAGCCCTGCCGCCGCGAGCATTGATTGATCGCGGCGGCAGGCGCCGGACATCTGACATGCCGGACTGATTTAGACGCGCGGCAGCCCGGAATCTCATCTTCGAGTGG
>JAMXLL010000052.1 GCA_024281015.1 Candidatus Binataceae bacterium | reverse complement strand
GCGACCATCCCGAACGATGGGGCGACCATCCCGAACGATGGCGCGACCATCCCGAACGATGGCGCGACCATCCCGAACGATGGCGCGACCATGCCGAACGATGGGGCGACCATCCCGAACGACGGCGCGACCATGCCAAACGATGGAGCGACCATGCCAAACGACGGCGCGACCATGCCGGCGATCGATGGCCCAAACGGTTGAAAGTACATCGGATCCTCCTGAGTGGTTCTTTGGTTTTTGCCGGTTAGCCGGTGAGGTTCCACCTGGATTGATTTGCGGCCTTCAGAATCAACGAGAGTTAAACCGGCCCGGGCGCGAGCTGATAGCGAGGGGCACAACGCGAAGCAAAACACCGAAATCCAGCACTGGCCGGCATTTGCTACACCAGGAGGTTCAAATAGTGAGACTGTTAAGCGTTCACGGGGTTGCTCATGGACCTCTAGCCATGCACCTGCAGGCCGTTCATCATGTACTGCGCGAACAAGTAGTATCACTGCCGTTCCGACGTCTATCGCTTCACAACGGGCCTTACCGAGCCGCTTCAACACATTCTCCCCTCCCGTCCTGCGTTAAACTCACTAATGGTTCGATACATATGGAACAGGTCGTCACAATAGACACTCCTGTTCGCAAATCCCCGCGTCTTGGAGTAACGATCTCCGATGAAGCCGCCCCTGCAGCAACGCACCATCGGGCATTCGACACAATCCAGTGGAACGAGTGAATCTCTCGAATAGTATTCAACTGCCAGAGGCAGGCTCAGCAAGTCATCGATCGAATCACTAAACACAGATAATCCCGACGCAGTGAATCGATTTCCGCAGGCCTTCAAATTATCTGCTACCTCAAGGGTTCCATCCGTATTCACCACGAAATAGCTGTGAGTCAGACTTCCCTTGATGGTTGTCAAAGGTGAATACAGAGCCGCCACGCTGCTATCGAATGCCTCCAGCAAGCGAATGAAGGGAAATCGCCCATTTTGTCTCCACAATCGATAGAGAATGCTCAGCCATTTCCCGTACGCGGGTGACGCGAGCGGCGCAGACCTCGAATATGCGGGCGCTCTCAGCTGGTAGTTCGCCAACGGCAACAGCAGATCAACGGTACCTACTCCGAGTTCCCTGATATGCCAATATTCGCCGATTGGATCTGAATCCGGGTTGACCACCATCAGCACGTGAGGTCCCAGCACTTGTGGTAGCGATCTCTGCGCTAGTTTCAGACCTGCAGCCACTTGCGAGTATGTTCCACGACCCTGGTGGTCAACTCGCAGCGAATCATTGGTTTGCTGGGAGCCGTCGAGGCTGACACTTACCTCGATTCCGTAATGATTAAAAAGTTGGAAGTGCTCAGGGATAAATGCGGTCCCGTTTGTCTGAATCGAAAAGCTCAATTGGGTGCTGGTCGCGAGCGTGCCTGCCAAGACGTCACAGATTTGCCACAAGAGAGGCAGCGGAGCCAACAGCGGTTCGCCGCCGTGCAGTAGTACATGAAACCCTCTTAGCTGATGACGTTCAACGTACCTTCGAATACAGCCTGCAGTAGCACGTGCGATTTCGGCTGTCAGAAACTTAGGTTGGTCAGTATAGGAATCGTCTCCGAGGTTATATACATAACAATAGCGGCAATTAATATTGCACCGTGAGGCTACCTTCAACTCACATATGGCCGGATAGTCAATCATGCGCCCCGCGTTCCGAAGGCCTGCTCGTGAGCGCCTCGATCCAGCATGTTCTGGTAAAAGCCATAATCGAGAGGCGCCGGAGGCACAGCGGCGGGGATTATGGCAGTCCCCAGGCGAATCAGTTCATTCGGTGCGGCAGGGAGCTCTGAAAGGGAGATAGTTTGCACCCTCGAACGCTTATGCTCAAACTGTGGAAAATAAATAGGATGATTTCCAGGGTAAAATTGTAGCAAGTACGTTTGAAGCAACGGAAAGTGCGCAGCGAGCCGGCTCGCATCCAGGTTTATAAACCCCGTACCAAACGCATTTAGCTGCATCAGCATCACAGGAACCTGATTGTTGAGTGTGATCCTGTGAATGTAGGCCCAATTGCACTCGTAGATCTGCCAGCCTGTATGAAGCGGATCTGCACGTAACGCCGTCAGCGTCGCATCAAACGAGGAGACACCCGATATTAACTCCACGTCGACATCAGCTTGAGCCTCACATGCCTGAACTAATCCCATCGAGATGGAATCGACAAACAAAGGACACCCTTCGGTAACAAACCCAATCCTTGTGCTTTTGCTGAGTCTGTCAATTACTGCTCGTATAATGGCTTCGTATGTGGCTGTTCGCGATGCATCACTCGACCGGTACATGGTGGGCAGGAGATTGGTACAGCTGATATTTTGAGATTCAAGCACTGCCACCGAGTCCGGGTCCGATAAGAGACCAAATACAGATTCACATGTACGCAAAGCCGCCACGGCGCGAAGCGTCAGGTCCTGCGCATGCAAGCCGGCGCCTACAATGTACAACTGTTTGCTCACGCTATCTCCTTCGAACCAAATGCAAACCCCGAATAGTTAGCGCATTCGTACCTATGTAACAGCTAACAAGAACCGAGACGCCGGTAGCGACGTTCGAATGTCTGCACTCTACCGGCGCGCGCTCCATGACGCGGTAAGAGAGCAGACACCCCCTTTTTTTCGAGGTGCCAAACTTGTTGCCAGTATTGCTTATGCCTTGATGCTGGCAGGTAGTCAAGACGGCTTGTTTAGCGATGATAGCTATAAGTTAAGCAGGTTAGACATTTCAGATGACACGGCCGCCGCCGACAACCTCCTGCGAATTCGTAATTTTGCTGCCACCCCTGCAACCCGGGTGGCATCGAGTCTCAGCAGGAATCTACCTGCCGGCATGACTGGTTGCTGGCCGAGCCATAAAAGAAGAGATCCGGAACGCGGGATTAGCGGTGACCCGGTTTCTGAGTTCTGTTATTACAGGTACCGTCTCTCAGCTCGGAGAAGTTTCAAGCAACTATAGCGTGATGCAGGAAGAGGATTTTTAGGTGGCGGGCTCGGCCGCGAGCCGCCAGATAAATAAGCTAGCTGCCCAACCAAGCTTAAAAGGAGCTGCCCGTGACGACACGCCCGCTCATACCGCCCTTTACTCGCGAGACCGCGGTCGAGAAAGTCAGAATGGCCGAGAACGCCTGGAACAGCCGTACCCCTGAGGCCGTTGCCCAGGCATATACCGAGGACAGTCGCTGGAGAAACCGGGCGGAGTTCTTTCAAGGACGGCCGGCCATTATCGAGTTTCTACGCCGCAAGTGGGCGAAAGAGCTCGACTACCGGCTTATCAAGGAGCTTTGGGCCTTCACCGACGAGCGCATTGCCGTGCGCTTTCAGTACGAATGGCACGATGATTCTGGAAACTGGTATCGCGCACACGGTAACGAATTGTGGGAGTTCGACGGTAACGGCCTCATGCGCCGGCGCGAAGCCAGCATTAACGACGTGCCGATCACTGAAGGTGAGCGCAAGTTCCGATGGAACGCGCCGGGACCGCGCCCGGCCCTTCACCCGGGGCTAAGCGAGCTCGGACTCTAAAAGAGGACCGGGACCTCCGGGCCCGCTCCATACCTCGCTTTCGAACAGCGGGCCTAGTCAGTTTCGGGAGCTTTCGAACGGCAATTTCCTACCCGACCTCGAATTGATGCCACTCCAGAGTGCAGGTTACGTACTTGTAAGATTTTCCTACTCGCACCTGTTTCAATACTAAAAACCCATTTTTTCAGAACCGGTACCGGCCGCCTCGCGCAGGCTCGTCGGCTGTCCGAGATCCCTCGACTGCGTTCGCGCTGCTCACTTCGCTCGGGATGGCAAAAAACACCATAGCGGGAACGCCATGCACGACGGGCGGCACTAATGCAGAGTCCCCCATCGAAAGACGACGCTGGACGGGGGCGTGATCCATTTCTCAGCTTTGTTCTTGCAGGTTAAACATGAACCGCGTCCTCAGACCCCGGAGGTCCCCAAACCACAGCAAGGCTCACTGCGCTCCGGGGGCAATGACGCTTGCGTTCCGTTGGCTAG
Organism: Candidatus Binataceae bacterium; assembly: GCA_024281015.1. Classification (GTDB taxonomy): domain Bacteria; phylum Desulfobacterota; class Binatia; order Binatales; family Binataceae; genus JAMXLL01. Next base: position 8,273 of record JAMXLL010000052.1, on the reverse strand, counting down.
ACGGGGGAACGTTTCAGACGGCATGCCTGGATGGAAGTCCGAAAAAACCACTCACGCTCCAAGGTGAAGATTTCCTTGACAATCAGTTCTCGATTCGATAACTGACAGTTAGCGAACCGAGCCTATACCGGAACCAATGGAGCCAGCTACATGCTGCATCATCCAGAAGTTATGCTTAATGGGGAATCGAACACGGTCCTCATCGTCGATGACGACCTGGATGCACGCGAGGCTCTGAGCGAGTTATGTGAACTCAACGGCTACGCCGTGGCTTCTGCCGCCAACGGTCTTGCGGCACTTGATCAAATTCTAACGCGTCAACTACGCCCAGCCCTCATTCTGCTTGATCTATGCATGCCAGTTATGGATGGGCAGACGTTTCTTTGCCGAATGCGCGGGGGTCGCCACATTGAGAACGTGCCGATAATTGTTATCACCGCGGATTTGCAGGCGGAGCCGTTTGGTGCCGACGCAATTATCCGTAAGCCAGTGAATCTCGAGCTGCTGTTTCGAATAATGCGGAGATTTTTGGAGCCGTCTTCCCGAAGCATGCCTCAAATCGCTTCTGTGAGCAAAATCTAGGGAGATTTCCGGGTGCTACGAGAACCTGTATCCCCTGCGCCGATCGTTGATATCTTCTGGTAATTGACGCCCGGGGCATTCTTCCGATCCCCAGCGCCGGCTGGTCTCTTCATCGAGAAAATCGAAGCGCAGCAAAGCTATGTGCACTGCGCGCCACCTCCCTGCATCGCCATCCCAAACAAAGTCTCGCCGGCACGCGGCGCATTGTTGGTGGGACAGCATTTCGCCTTCAACCTCAACCTCTCGACTTATCCAATGGTGGCTGTACAAGTGCTGACTGGTATCCATCTCTCCCTCCCCGCCAGGCGCCTGACCAAGGCTGGATTAGCCAGCCGCAGACCAGCTAATGTTACACGGGTTACACTATCAGGCAACACAAGAAAGCCGGTGTAAACCACAAGATACGACGCCGTTACTCTGATTTTTGAGTTGATTCCTTCAACAGAGCACTGAAGGCGAGCCAGTTCTGCAGCCTGCTCCCGCCCCATTTGTACGATGGCAGGGCAGAAGGTTGTCGTTTCGCTACTGCCCACGCCGACAAATCTCCGACAGCGCTGACTGGGAATTTCGACGAGGATCCATGGGCATTGCGGAAAGCCGTCAAGCCGCGGATTGACTGCTTCATCACGATGGGCACTCGATCTTTGGTGGATCCGGCGCAGCCGGTCATGAGTTGCTGCTCGACGCCATAGCCGCCGGCCGCCGGTGCGGCTGGCGACGGACGCCGACCAGAGCCCACTTGAGCCTATCAAAATGAGGTACACGACGGGCTGAACAATCGAATGTCAGGAATTGAGCTAAGCGGGATCGTTTAAACAGATCTGCTCTATCTTCCGATCCAGGCGGACCGTTCGACATCGCAACAGATTTATTCGCGAAGTGTCTTGCAACCGAACGCGCAGAGTTTACGCCGACGGCAAATCGCGACTTGGATGAAATCCGACCGGTTGTGAGCGGCATACATCTTGGATCCTTTTCTTAGTGCGGGAATGACTCACTTTGGCACAACGTTCAACCGGCCCGAGTTCCCGGATTCTGGCAGACTTCTGACATTCGTCCATCGATTAGCCGAAGACTCCCTTCGCCAGCCCCAGCGAACGGTCCCGTCCGAACGGCCTGGCAGGATTCTGCGGGTAGCGGCAGGCATCATTATCTTCATCCAGGTGATTGCCCTCGCTTTGCACCTGTGCCTCTCCTCGGGTGAGCTTGCCCCGCTGCTGTGGACGTTTCACTCCATCAGCATACTTGCCGGCGTCGGCATCCTGGCCGTTACCTTCGTTTTCGAGGCCGCGGTGGACCAAAACTGGGAAGTGTTCGGCTTGTTGATGCTGGCGGTGTCGCTGGGCGCGATGATTCCGACCGCCGTGGCGGGCGATCAAATCCTGGCGCTTATCATTCTTCTCATCATCTTCACCGCCCTTGCCGGGAGCTCGCTAATGCCGTGGGGACCGCGATGGCAGGCGAGTTTTTCCGGGGTCAGCCTGTCTTACTTCGGGATAGCGGTTTGGTTATCGCATCCAACACTCTCGCAGTTCGTATTCTGGTGCTTTGGAATGGCGGTAGCCGTCGCGCTGGGCCAGTCCAGCGCGATCATCCTGGCCAGGTTCCGCGCAGCCGCTATGGCTCAAATTGCTGAGCTCGAGGCGCGGGACCGACGAGTGCTTATCGAAATCGCCGGCCGCGAGCAGGCCCGGCGACGGCTTGAAGAGCGCGCAATCACGCTTCAGAGGATGATGGAGTACAGCCTCGACGCTATCGGCGTGAGCACCCTGCCGGATCTGCACTTCATCCAAGCGACCCCGTCCTTCGAACGACTGTTTGGATATTCGCAAGAAGAGCTTGCCGGCAAGCATCCGGCCGAACTCAAAGTCGGACTGGATGAGAACGTATGCAACGCTTTCGCAGACCGAATCATGCATTATGGCAGCGTCAGCGAAGCCGAATTGCGGATGACTAGCAAGAGCGGTGAACCGCTGACAGTGCTGATTTCGGCGACGAAAGCCGAAATGGAGGGGGTCCCCTGCGTTGTCTGGCTCATGCGCGACATAACCAGGATTGTGGAGACTGAAGCAAAGCTGCGCGCAGAGATCGCCGAACGTGAAGCGATGGAGCACAAGTTGCGCGAGAGCGAGTCCGCCTTACGGCAGATCATCGAAACCAGTCCCGACTGCATCGCCATCACGCGGCTCGAAGACGGCTTCATGAAGCAAGTGAACGCGGCCTTTCTCCAAACCATGGGGTATACGGCAGAAGAGCTGATCGGGCAATCTGCACGCACTCTCGGAGTGTGGGCCGACCCGGGCCAAGCCGCGGCTTTCGTACAGCGCCTACGGGCCGAGTCGGTAGTCCGGAATATGGGTGTAGACCTGCGGCGCAAGGATGGAACCGTGGTGCCGCATCTCATCTCGTCAGCACTGTTGCGGATCGGTTCGGAGGAATGCGCGGTCACTATGACCCGCGATATCACCGAGATAAAGCGCACCGAGGAACAACTCCGTGCCGAAAATGCCGAACGGCAGAACATCGAACGGAAGCTGCGCGAGAGGGAGGTGATGCTGCGCAGCATTATTGACACCAGCCCGAACTGTATCAGCCTGACTCGGCTTTCCGACGGTGCTCACGTCCTCGTAAACGACGCCTGGGTTAAACAGCTAGGCTTTTCGCGTGATGAGGCCATCGGCAAGACCGCACGAGAACTCGGAATCTGGACCGATATAAATCAGGTCCGAATGCTGATGCAGCAACTGGGCGAAAACTCGGTCGTTCCGAACATCGAGCTATATTTACGGCACAAGCAGGGTGCGCTGATTCCCTACGTCGGTTCATTCGGACTGACCAAAATCGATTCCGACCAGTATGTGGTTACCATCGGGCACGACATCACCGAGATCAAGAAGACCCAAAACGAGCTAGTGCAGGCACGCGAGGCCGCGCTCGCAGCTTCGAAGGCCAAGTCCGAATTTCTCTCTGGCATGTCACACGAGATCCGCACACCGATGAATGCGGTGCTGGGTATGGCCGATCTGTTAGCCGAATCCAACCTGGATTCCGACCAGCGCCGCTACCTGGACGTGATGGTGTCGAACGGCAATTCGCTGCTGGAATTGATTAACAGCATCCTCGACTTGGCCAAAATCGAAGCAGGGCGTCTCCAGATCGAGCAGATCGATCTCGATCTGCTCGATCTGATTGAAACTGCCGTCGTAACCTTTAGTCAGCGCGCTCACGCGAAGGGACTGGAGGTGACGGCTCGAATTGCGCCGGGCGTACCCCATAACCTGGTGGGCGACCCGCTGAGACTCCGCCAGGTGCTGATCAACCTGCTTAGCAATGCGCTCAAGTTCACCAGTACCGGCGAGATTAGGCTAGTGGTGCAGCGCAATCCCGATTCGGATACGCACGGCGATCTGCTCTTCACGGTCGAAGATACCGGCATCGGTATACCAGCAGACAAGCTCGAAGCGATCTTCAACAGTTTCACCCAAGTCGACTCTTCGACTACGCGCCAGTATGGTGGCAGTGGCCTGGGACTGACCATCGTCAAGCGCATTATCGAACTTATGAACGGGCGGATCTGGGTTGAGAGCACTCTCGGCGTTGGCAGCAAATTTTCATTCACCTTGCCACTTGGCGTCGCGGTAAAATCCAGGGATGCCGAACCCCCTGCGCTCCCGGACCTCACTGGAAGGCGCGTTCTGGTCGTTGACGACATTGCCACTAACCGCATGATCATCCGGGAAATAGTGGCTTCGCGTGGCGCCCTGGTAGATGAGGCTGAATGCGGCGCCGACGCACTGAATGCGGTTCGCCGGGCCAATTCCGCCGGGGTTCCTTACCAAATCATTCTACTGGATATGCGCATGCCCGGCATGGATGGGCTCGAGACCTCACGCCTGATTCGCGCCGAACAGTTGTCTAGCGAGCCGTTGATTCTGATGCTCTCGTCGGATGACCTAAAACCGCAATTGGCCCTGCTGCGCGAGTCTGGCCTTGACCGCTACCTTGTCAAACCGATCACACGGCGCGAGCTGTTCAATGCGATCGCCGGCTTGATGAAACGGGCGGGTGACAGCACCCGAAGTGCCGGTGTTAGCCGCTCCGAGATTTTGGCTCCTGCCGAGGCACCAATAGCCTCGATCCTGATCGCCGAAGATGCGCCGGATAATCGCCTTTTGGTCACCACCTACTTAAAGCGCGAGCCATACAAGCTGGATGTTGCGGAAAATGGCAAAATCGCTCTGGAGAAATTCGTTGCCGGTCATTACGACCTGGTGCTGATGGATCTCCATATGCCCTTGATGGACGGATACGATGCAACCAGAGCAATCCGGCAGTTTGAACGCGAACGGAGTCTGCCGCGCACGCCGATTTTGGCGCTAACGGCGTCCGCCTTTGAGGAAGACGCCGGCCAGGCGTTCGAGGCTGGCTGCGACGAGCACATGGCCAAACCGGTTAAGAAAGCATCGTTACTACAAATCGTTCGCAAATACACCAGCCGCCTGGAGTCCGCGCCGGGGAAGCACGCCTCAGTCGGCTAACGATCGCGCTGCCTTCCTGAGTCGCAAGCGGGCGCCGCGGATCGAGTAACCATCCCGCGCGGCGCAGCCGTCCTGGTGGCTTACGCCGCTAAAAGGTCCGGGTACAACTCCGCTTCGCCATTATCGCCGCCACTGCGCGTCATCACAGCGGCTTCCGCGGGAGAGACAATTAGCCGGGCAGACGCCGCTTCGCGGCCGTATTGGAGAGAGTCGAGCTGGCTCGTCCGCCGGCCTGCCCGCTTCAACCAGAGGAACCGCAGAAGCGTCATTGCACGAAACGTGGGTGCACGGCATATCGGAGATCCTCGATGTCCTGATCGGGTCGCGGCGTTCGCGGCGAATTCGGGCGGCGGACCATGCTATTGAATTCGCTGATGGCGGTGCAATTTCTACAGGTTTCGGCTGTTCGCATGCGCTTCAGATCAGCATCCAATGGTCTCGAATAGGTAGTCACAATCAGCGCGAAGTAATCGCAACAATAGCGACAACCCTGCGGCATGTGGATTGCTCCGTAAACCACACGAGCAAGTACCTTTCGTAACTGGGTTGTCGTCCCGTTCTGCCAATTCGTGAGCGCGGCTTTTAAGACCCGGACCACGTTATCGCATTTTCTCTAATCACGGCGGACTAATTACTTCCACCTAAAGGAGCAACGCATGCCCATGCGCTTGAGTCAGGTACAGCGCGGGACGGACCTCTTCGCCCGAGCTTTGGGAGTTTTCAGTATCGGACTTGGTGCGGCTGAGTGTACAGCCGCCCGGCGACTGTCAGACACTATCGGAATAGAAACGCATCCCGGATTGGTGCGCTTTCTGGGGATTCGTGAGATAGCGAATGGGGTGGGGATCCTGGCGGCGCCGCGTCGACCACAATTGCTTTGGTCGCGAGTCGGCGGAGATGCGATTGATCTGACATTAATGGGGATAGCATTTGGCTCGCCTCGTACTCGCCGGCTCCGCTTACTCACCGCAATCGGTGCGGTTGCCGGCGTCACGGCTCTGGACGTGCTTTGCGCCCGGCTGATGTCACGCAAGCGATACCGTCACGTTGAGAGCAGATGGCTGACGGGTCGACGCGGCGTCAGGTTGCAGAAAAGCATTTCCATCAATCGTTCGCCGGACGACTTGTATCGATTCTGCCGCGAATTCTCGAACCTGCCCAAGATCCTTGACAACGTTGAATCCATAACGGAACCCATAGCGGGAGAATATGAATGGCACGTCAGCGGCCCGCGCTCGAAGCACTTCAAATGGATGACGAAGATCATTGAAGATCGTCCCAACCAACTTATCTCGTGGCGAACCCTGCATCCGGCATCAATCGAGAACAGCGGATCAATTCGATTCGTCGCGGGACAGGATGGGCGCGGAACTATTGTGAGAGTCGAGTTGCTACACAGACCGACGAAGCAGGGAATCAATTCGGCGATTCGGATGCTTTCGCCCCGGATTGAGTTTCGTTTGTCCGAAGCCTTGCGCCGATTAAAGGCTTTCATGGAAACCGGCGAGATTCCCACTACCAAAGGACAGACGTCTGGCAGGCCGCCAGGTTTGTTGCCGGTGGATCAGGAAGTAGGCGAGCCACTCGGTCTGAGAGCCCTGCTAGCTCGATAAAAGCCTGAGTGAAGACCATCACGAGAGTGCCGTTAAGAGACCCGACGGAGATAACCATGAAGGCTAATTGCTGGTTCGGCAAAGAAGATGTTCGCGTCGTGGAAGTGAACGAGCCCAAGATCATCAACCAGCGCGACGCTATCGTGAAAATAACTTCGACCGCTATTTGCGGATCCGACCTTCACCTTTATAACGGTTTCATGCCGCTGATGAAGCAGGGCGACATTCTCGGCCATGAATTCATGGGCGATATCGTCGAGGTCGGTCCCGCCGTCAAAAACCTGCGCACCGGCGATCGCGTCGTTGTGCCGTTTCCGATAGCCTGCGGGAATTGCTTCTCGTGTCAGCGGGGCCTGTTTTCGCTCTGTGAGAATTCCAATCCGAATGCCTGGATGGCAGAAAAAATGTGGGGGCACGCTCCGGCGGGTCTATTTGGTTATTCGCACTTAACCGGCGGTTATGCAGGGGGCCAGGCGGAATACGCTCGCGTCCCGTTTGCAGACGTAGGTCTGTTTAAGGTTCCGGATGGCTTGCCTGACGAAAAGGTGCTGTTTCTCAGTGACATCTTCCCGACCGGTTATATGGCTGCTGAGAATTGCAACCTCCAACCAGGTGACACGGTGGCAGTCTGGGGCTGCGGCCCCGTCGGCCAGTTAGCGATAAAAAGCTGTTTTCTCCAAGGTGCCGGAAAAGTCTTCGCCATCGATAGATTTCCGGAAAGGCTTCGCATGGCACACGCGGATGCAGGTGCAGAGATTCTCAATTACGAGACGACCGACGTTTACGAGGCGCTGATGGATGCGACCGGCGGCCGTGGTCCTGACGCCTGCATCGACGCAGTGGGATTAGAGGCTCACACGCCTGGAGTTATTGGATGGTACGATCGACTGAAGCAGAGCATGATGTTGGAAACCGACCGCCCTCAGGTGCTGCGCGAAGCTATCGTCGCATGCCGCAATGGAGGGACCGTATCAGTTCCGGGCGTGTATGGTGGGCTCGATGACAAGCTGCCGTTGGGTTCACTGATGAATCGATCTATTACCGTGAATACCGGGCAAACTCATGCCCATCGTTACATGCAGCCCCTGTTCGACAGAATTGCCAGAGGCGAAATCGATCCTGGCTTTGTAATTACTCATACTCTTCCACTCGATGAGGCACCGGATGCCTACAAGATGTTCCGCGACAAGCAGGATGAATGTGTGAAAGTAGTCCTGAAGCCTTAATCCGACGCGCCGGATGCGCCCGCCCGCTAAATCTTGGCCAGGAGAAAGATCGTCATGTCAGACGCAGTAACGGACCGAGCTGTGTTCTTTTACTTGATTCCTCCCCTCGGTAAGACTCGGGGCAGGATGCGACTCGCTGGCGCTCTGGTTCGCTCGGAATGACAGAAAAGCTGCGCTTGTTTTGTTCGAACTCGGCTTCCGGGTCTGTGATAGTTAATCCCTCTAAATTCGTAGCCTTCAACGTTTTGGTTTCTTTTTTCGACAGTTTTGGTTACCTCGGAAACGATTGGACGTGGTCAATCATTGGCGAACAG
>JAMXLL010000051.1 GCA_024281015.1 Candidatus Binataceae bacterium | reverse complement strand
TGCGCGGCGAGACATCGACGCCGAGCTCCAGTCGAAGCGCGTGTCCAGCCTCGAATATCTCAATCTCCTGTCCCAGCGCGCGCGCGCGCTGGCCCTCAGCACGTTGGAAGCGCGCTGTCTCGAGCGCGCGCAGCTCACCCTCTTCCGCATTGCCGAGGTCGAGAACGATGCCATTCAGAAGGCGTATGTCGCCCTGGCGGAAAAGAAGAACGCGATGATCAAAGCCCTCAATGAATCCGGGCTGGACAACGGCAAGGTGGAGAAGGTGGTTGAGTACGTCAACGGCACCCAGTTCGAGCTCTTCAAGCTCGACGAGCGGCTCAAGGAGCTCGACGACGGCCGCAGCCCCGAGCTCTTTAAGAAGCTCAAGGAGGGCCTCGAAGCGCTTCGCAAGGAATACATCGCAACAGCCCTGACCCATGCGCCGCTGCGCGAGCGCATCCTGCGGATCATGCAAGCTTACCAAGCGTATGGCGAACTGATCGCGCAGAAGAATGCGATGATCAAAATCCTCAACGAATCCGGACTGGATCCGGCCAAAGTAAGGAAGGTGACCGATTACATCGAGGGCAGCGACTTTGAGCTGTCCCAGTTCGACGAGCAGATCAAGATGCTCGAAGACGGCGCTGGCAATTCCGATAATTTCAAAAAGTTCAAGGCGAGACTCGAGGAGCAGCGTCAGCGACAGGTCGACATCGTCCTGGCCAATGCGCCGCTACGCGAGCGGATCGAGCAACTCCTGGGGACCTATCCGCCGACGACGCCATCCTTCTGGACCATGGATGCGATCAAGACCGTGGTCGCTCGCATCGATCAATTGCGCGATGAGCGCAAAGCGATTCGCGAGCGCTACGTCGACATCGATGAGGTGCTCGCGCGCTATGCCGTGTGGACCAACGCCCTCACCGGAGGCACCGCCGACAAGAATCCTGTGCTCGATGACGTAGCCTACCAGGTCGGCAGCGACGATGCCCGCGTGCTCCGCGATACGCGATGCGATCGATTCAAGGAGTATTATGCCGCGGTCAACGGCCGGCTGCTGAAGGCCGACCTGCCAGTGACCAACAGCTTGATTGAGATGCCCGCCGCTGCCTATCGCGTCTACTACGACTCTCTGGCCTGGTATTTCAACAAACCGCCCGCGGCGCAGACGCTGCTCGTGACTTTGCTCCTCGGCGCGCTCGGTGCCGTCACTCTCAACGCGCTGCGCATGTCGAGAGTGGGCTGGTGGTCCAACCACCCCGATCCGTTGTGGGGAGAGATCGTCGTCGGCCCGCTGCTCGGTGCGCTCGCGGCCTTCGGCATCTTTCTCGTCGGCAGCGCCGGACTGCTGCTGGCAAGCGATGCGCGCGGTGCCCAACCCCTGTCGACCTACTTCATCGGCTTGCTCGGCTTCGTCTCTGGCCTCCTCTATGACGAGGCTTTCGGCCGCGTGCGGCGCGTTGGTACGCAGATTTTCGCGGGAGGAGCACCGGACGCGGACATCGCCAAGGCGCGCGATGAGGACCGCACGCTCGCCGAAGCGCTCAAGGGCGCGAGCGCCGCGCGGGCGGCGAGCCTCGTGCTGAAATACGGCATCGGCATCAAGATCGGCATGGAAACCGAGTTCACCCTGCTCGCACCCTCGGACGAAGCGATCGGAGAGCTCACGGTCGCCAAGTGGAATCAACTCAATGAGGACCGTGCGGCATTCGACGCTTGGTATAATGGGCACTACGCCGACAAACGCGTGAGCCGCGCGGATGTCCCGACGTCGGGGATGAAGGAGCTCGTCACCACCGACGGCAAGGCTCACCGCATCGAGAACAAAGGCGACGTCTTGACCATCGACGGCATCGCCGTGGTCGTTCCCGACGTCAAATGGAACAAAGGCATCGTGCACGTTCTCAAGCGCGACATCGCGTGAGCTGCCACGGGTTGGCGGCGCCCCCGCCCGTGGGAAGAATGATCATTGTTCCCGGCGAGAATAATGATTGCGCTCAGCGACAAGCAGCTCGACCAGATCAAGAACGCAGCGTTGCCGGTACCGCCGCATCTGCGCTCTGTCTATTTGCAGCACGTCGCCGACGCGCTCAGTGGATGCCCAGCGCGAGGTCATGCGCGCCTTCAGCCCGCCCATCGTGGCCTGACGGGACCGCGGGAAAACTCGATGAGCCCAACGTGTGTGGCCTGAGGAAACGGATTAAAGAACGTAAATTAAGAAGGAACCTGACCAAATGAAAAACTTTCTAAAAAAGATAATGGACTCAACAGTGGTGCCCTTTTGTTGTTATGTTTCTGATCGCCTTCCCGACCCTCCCAGTAGCACCGTTTTAAGTGAACTTGAGAGGCGAACTTCTATTGAATGCGCGGACTACGCTCAAGCAAAAATGCAGAACGCAGTTGTGTTTTACACAAAAACTGCATTATGGGATCACGCACTTACAAACGTGTGTGTAAATGGGATATTTGCTGAATTTGGCGTGTTCACCGGAACTTCGATAAATTATATTGCACAAAAGAGGAAAAATGCCATAGTCTACGGCTTTGATAGTTTTGTGGGGTTAAAGGAGGACTGGACGGGTCACGATTTTACTAAAGGAGCGTTTGACTTAGGCGGCAAATTTCCTGAAGTTGTTTCGAATGTGCGCCTGATTAAAGGGTGGTTTGACGAAACCATTCCAGAATTTTTAGTTCAACACTCTGAACCATTTTCATTTATTCACTGCGATTGCGATACATATGAAGCGACGAAAACTGTGCTCGATTTACTTGGAGATCGTATTATAAAGGGAACTGTCATTGTCTTTGACGAATATTTTGGCTACAGGGGATGGAAAATTGGTGAATTTAAAGCGTGGCAGGACTTTGTTTCTTCCTCTGATATAGAATACGAATATCTTGGATTTTCGACAGAAGAAGTTTCAATTCGCGTAACAAACAAATGAGTATTCACTGTCGGTGAGGTACGGGGTTCTCGACCGCAATGTGCCGCCGCTGGCGGAGGAAGAACTTCGCGAGGTTGTTAGTCGGCCCGCGAAACTGCTCGGGGCGCGGTTGGACCGAGCGGCTTATCGACATTATCACCCGACGCACCGCAGAGGATTCGATCAAGGATACTGCTCGTCCGTGAGCCGAGTCATTCAACATTTATTGAGATAGGTTCTAGAGTCTGACTGTATCGCGGCTACGCACGGATGGTCTCGTTACAAGTTGAATACCGATCTTTCACGACCTGCTAATCCAATGGAAGTCAAGTGGACAATATGATCTTTTGGGTGCACAATGCCCTCTAACATCAGCTGACGTAAACTGGGCGGCCGGAGGTCAGGCGATGCGAGGCAATGAAAGGGACTTTGCTCCCAATGCAACTGAATTTTGGCAGCTTCACAAGATCCCATGCACATCACTGCGGGGAAGAGTGCGCTCATGCCGGTGGCTTCACAGCGATTCCGAAGCAAATTATGTTAAACACGGGAACAAGGAGTTCTCGCCTGAAAGCATCTCCTACGAGTTCAACAATTTCGGTTATAGGTCGGATGAGTTTGACGAGACCGGATCCATACCGGCACTGATGTTTATTGGTTGTTCATATACCCTAGGAATTGGAATCCCCTGGGAGTCGCTTTGGACTACTATAGTTACGAAACACTTCGAAACAGCTTGGGGTATTCCTGTTCGCCAATACAATTTGGCATGGAGCGCGACTGGCGGGGATCATGTTGCCATGGTTGTTCACCAATGCGTCGATGTCTTAAAGCCGCAGGCAATATTCGTTTTGTGGTCATACATCAATCGACTGACGTGGTTTGAAACACCACGTCGGCGTCATCATTTCCTTCCGAACTCCTCGTCAATACCGGAAGCAGAACATGCCGCCCTCCTTAGACTCTCAACCAATGCAAATTCATTCTTTAATTTTGTAAAGAACTACAATTTTGTAGTTTGGAGGCTTAAGGCTGTCCGCGTGCCCTTCTTTTGCGGAACTTATGAGCATTTTGATGTAGAAACCTTGAAGCATTACGTTCCCACACACTCATTTGCTGGCCGCTGGCGCCGGCTAGACGTAGCTCGAGATAACCAGCATTCGGGCGTGAAGTCGCACGCTCGCTTCGCAGAGAAAATTATTGGGATAGCAAAGAACCTGCAACCGAGTTCTGGAGGTGTTACATGGCCTTAAACCTGCTCTCAAGGTTGGTGCGTTGGGTGAAATCTATGATGCGTATCCGTCGCATGAAGAATAGAGATCCATTCATCTATTAGTCGTGATTATTTATGGCGTCAGCGCGAATGAACATGACGCCGCCCTGGCGGTGGCGCGTGATAACACGATATTGTTTGCATCCCCAGCGGAACGCTATAGTAGGCTCAAGAATGATCGCGACTTGAATGTATCTCTGCTGCGAGATGCGGCTGCGGTGGGTAGCCCAGACCTCATAGTTTGGTATGAGAAGCCATTTCGTAAGCGCTTGAGAAAGGCACTAGCCGGTCAGTACAAAGATGCGCTGCGAGCTGACGGAAAGCGGTACCTTGCGAAATTTGGGCTAACCGCGCCAGTTCGGTTTTTTCAACATCATGAGTGCCATGCAGCCGGCGGCTTCTATACTAGTCCGTTCGACGAAGCTGCTATCCTAGTGGTCGACGCAATCGGTGAATGGGAAACGATCTCAATCTGGAATGGAAGGGGCAAAAAGCTAACCAAGATCTATGCTGAGGTATATCCTCATAGTCTGGGTTTATTATACTCCGCTTTCACGCAGCGGATCGGGCTTAAGCCAAATCAGGAGGAGTACATACTTATGGGAATGGCTGCATTCGGCCAGCCGCGGTACGCTGATCAGATTTATCAAGATTTCATTGAGCGATTCGAGCCACCTCATCTTACACTGCGATATAATGTCCATCGCGGTATCCGGTGGTGGCGTCCGGACCTGAAGAACGACTTTGACATAGCAACTTCAGTTCAGAAGGTGACAGAGGATATCCTGAAGGGCTTAGCGCGCTGGATTGCTGATACCATACCGTTGAAAGAGTTCGTATTTGGAGGCGGTGTGGCTTTAAACTGCGTTGCCAATTCAGCTCTAGCGCGATTGGGCTACTTCAAAGACATCTGGATCGCGCCGGACCCCGGGGATGCCGGCTCTTGCATCGGTGCGATCGCGGCCCATGTTCGCGAACGGCTGGAGGTGCCGGGTCCCTATCTCGGCTACGAGATTAGGCGGGCCTTCGACTGGGAAGGTGCAGTTAGCGCATTACTCGCAGGGCAGGTGATTGGCATCGCTAACGGGCGAGCGGAATTTGGTCCCAGAGCGCTTGGGAATCGCTCTATTCTTGCAGATCCCCGTGTACGCGACATAAAGGAACGAGTGAATACCATAAAAGGCCGAGAACAATTCAGGCCATTCGCTCCAGTCATACTAGCGGAATTGGCGCCTGATTATTTTGATATGCCCGTACCGACGAGCCCTTATATGCAATTTGTTGCGAAGATCCGCGATCCTGCTCGGTTTCCTGGTATTTCCCATCACGACGGTACCGCAAGAGTGCAAACGTTACGGTTTGAAGACAATCCAAATCTGCACGCTGTATTGACGAGATTTTATCAGAGGTCAGGTTGTCCTATGTTGTTAAACACCTCTCTTAACGTCAAAGGCGAGCCACTAATAAATGACTGGACCGACGCGGTACGCTTCGAAAAATTGAGTGGAATTAAGGTATACTGAACACCAAGGTGGGTCGTTGATCTATCTACGACGAGCACGCTAAACGCTGTGGTGATAATCTGTCAAAAGAGATGCGCGACTGCGGTACTTATGCGAGCTTTATTCTCCATACTCGAATGGCTCTGAGCAAGGCGACCAACTCATATCAGCAAAATGCGCCGGCAGCGCGGCTGTTTTTAGGATGCATTGTCCGTGCTGCTGGTGATGCCCCAGAACCTACTGGCCAGCATGTTGAACCGGGCTGATGTGGTGTAGGAGCGCGGTGAACTTGTCCTTCTTTCTCTGTCTTGCTGCTTGTCGTATGCGATCCAGCGCCTGGGACACGCTTTCCCGGTTCTGAGCCCGGTGCGTGCTTTGCTGTACCGCATCCCCTCGGTCTCCGCCCTTCGCTCCTCCGGCTCCTCTGCCGGTCGCCCAGCTTTGTTCGTCGGTCTCTCAGCTACTATGGCAGAGTCTGACTTCCCACGTCCGTTCATCATCGGCTATGGCTCCTC